>NZ_JBNDIK010000013.1:0-167575 GCF_050434365.1 Massilia sp. UYP32 | reverse complement strand
GGCTGTCATCTTGAGCACTGTCCCGTCCCCCTTCAGGGCATCCTAGGGGACATTTCTACTTAGCGGAGAGGGGACATTACTACTTTGCGCTAACAATTTCCCGATAACCCTTTGCCAAGACGAACAAGCATCGCTATAATGCGTGCCTCGGGCGGCTGTAGCTCAGCTGGATAGAGTACTTGGCTACGAACCAAGGGGTCGTGGGTTCGATTCCTGCCAGCCGCACCAACTGTTTCAAAGAGAATGGCTCAGAAGAAATTCTGAGCCATTTTTCTTTCCGGCTCGCCAAACGCCTGCGCGAAGCCGACCTCGAGATGACCACCGACCGGCACCGCCGCCCACCTTGCAGTCAGCTCGGCGAGCGCGCAGCGCACCGCATCGATGGCCGCCGCGTCGATATCGAGCATGGGGCACGATCTCGCATGGCATGTGACCCGGTACAGGTCGATGAGATCCGTTGCGGGGGCATCGCCGCCGGACCACTGGTCGCCCTGGAAGACTTCCACCAGACGCTCGACCGCGTCGCTGCATGGCTCGCCCTGCATCCCGAAGCTGGCCGCCTCTCCCTCGCCCACCCTGGCGAGAAATCCGCGCACGGCCAAGGTATGCTCCACGGCGTAATGCACCATATCGTGCGGAATGATTCCTTGCTTTGGGCAGTCGACCTGCTCTGGCGGGCGCCCCGGGCGCACGATGGTCATCCGGTCGAACTTCCCGGCGCCCTTGGTAAAGACGAGTCGCATGTGAATAGCTCCAGACTGCGCGCATGGCGCATGATCGAACCGTGCCTGCCAGTGTATTCACATGCTGACAGGCAAGCAAGGCCTGGCGCCGGCCGATCCGGCGCACAGCGCCCGGCTTGCCCGGCGCCAACAGCCGCTTGGCGAACTAGCCACATGCCGCTATAATGCGTGCCCCGGGCGGCTGTAGCTCAGCTGGATAGAGTACTTGGCTACGAACCAAGGGGTCGTGGGTTCGATTCCTGCCAGCCGCACCAACCGTTTCACAGAAAATGGCTCAGAAGAGATTCTGAGCCATTTTTCTTTGCTGAACACGGTTTCTGCAATGCAGAATCCTTGCTTGGCGTTCTGGCTGATTGCCGTTATAATGCGTGCCTCGGGCGGCTGTAGCTCAGCTGGATAGAGTACTTGGCTACGAACCAAGGGGTCGTGGGTTCGATTCCTGCCAGCCGCACCAACTGTTTCAAAGAGAATGGCTCAGAAGAAATTCTGAGCCATTTTTCTTTTCTGCCTGCATTTCATTCTCGCGCGCTCAGTCGTTTGAGCATAAGTTCACACGCGCCATTGTCGCTCATCCCTTTCGCCCTGTTCAGGACCCTGCGTCGGGTGTCAACGGCCTCTGCGCCGGATCATCACCGCAGTTCTTGTAAGACCTGCCCTACATAGGTTGAGCAAACCCACGTGATTTTCTGCTCTACAACGCCAGATAGCGACGCTCTCCTATGACACGTTATCCGATAGCTATCTCCCCAGAAAATAGTTAGCCTCGAGCACACATTTCCTGTTCCATAAGCCACATAGCGCAGGGGGATGCTTTTCTTTGCTCTTTTGTTAGCATGAAGTTCCCCTTCTTGAAACCATGGCTGCGGGTTGCGGCTGATGTCGCGGCAGATTTCGCGGCTGACCTTTTGCGAGGAAAGACATGAAACGATCTCTCATTGCTGCAATGGTGCTGGCTGGCGCGTCGTCGTTCGGTTCTTCCGCCGTGATGGCGCAGGACGTCATCGGAGACTCGCCGCAAGCCCTGGACCTGGTCGATCTGACCGCCTACTTCGGCGACACCTTCGCCGCCGACAACCAGGGCAACACCTTCGCCGACCAGTTCACCTTCACGATCGCGAGCACGATCGGCCACAATCTCGACGCCGTGGTCGCCTCGAGCAGCCGCAGCGGCGACGTCGGCCTGGACATCACCGGCCTGGCCCTGTACGGCGCCGATGACGTCCTCATCAGTGCGGGCGAAGAAGTGCAGGCCGGCGCCGTCGACCTGTGGACCCTCGCCAGTGACAACCTGGGGGCCGGCGACTATTACCTGCAGGTGAGCGGCGAACTGTTGTCGGCCGACGGCGCCAGCTTCGGCGGCGCGGTGGCGCTGGCGCCGGTACCCGAGCCGGGCACCTACGGGATGATGCTGGGCGGCCTGGGCGTGCTGGGTTTCCTGGCCCACCGCCGCCGGGCGAAGCAGGGCTGACGCCCTGCCGATCTGCAGCAGCACGAACGGAAGCGTTGCACACGCTTCCGTTTTTTTATGTGCGCAACTTCTTGACGACGCTGCGCGTGCCCAGGATTTCCTCGATCTGCTCGAAGCGCACCGGCTTGACCATGTGGTGGTCGAAGCCGGCCTCGAAGGCCAGCTGGCGGTCTTTTTCCTGGCCCCAGCCGGTCACCGCGATCAGCACCGTCAGGGCGCCA
This sequence comes from Massilia sp. UYP32, assembly GCF_050434365.1. NCBI lineage: Bacteria > Pseudomonadati > Pseudomonadota > Betaproteobacteria > Burkholderiales > Oxalobacteraceae > Massilia > Massilia sp. UYP32. Next base: position 165,143 of record NZ_JBNDIK010000013.1, on the reverse strand, counting down.
GTCGGCAGCTTGCGGATGCCGCGCGCCAGGTCGTAGCCCGACATGTGCGGCAGGCCGATGTCGAGGAAGGCGTAGTCAGGACAGAAACGCGCCGCCGCGGCCAGCGCGTCCGGGCCGTTGTGGGTGATCACCACGCTGTGGCCCATCGCGGTGAGCAAGGCGCCGATGCTGTTGACGAAGTCGACGTTGTCGTCGGCCAGCAGGATGCGGTAGCTCTCGGTGCTGATGAAGGCGGCCGGGGTCGGCTTGGTCGGCGGCTCGGGCTCGACCACGATCGGCAGGCGCACCAGGAAGCGGCTGCCCAGGCCCAGGCCTTCGCTGTGGGCGGTGATGGTGCCGCCGTGCAGCTCGACCAGCTTGCGCGCCAGCGACAGGCCCACGCCCAGGCCGGCATTGCTGCGCTCCAGGGTCGAATCGACCTGCACGAACATCTCGAACACCGAATCGAGCATGTCCGGCGCCAGGCCGATGCCGGTGTCGGCCACTTCGAGCACCAGGGTCTTGTCTTCCACCGCGCCCTTGAGCATTACCTTGCCGCCGCGGTTGGTGTACTTGGCGGCGTTGTTCAGCAGGTTCGACAGGATCTGGGCCAGGCGCGTGGCGTCGCCGTGCAGGAACACCGGACGGTCCGGCAACTCCAGCACCAGCTCGTGCCCGTGCAGCTCGATATACGAACGCACCACTTCCAGCGCGTCGTTGACGACGGCCTTCAGTTCGACACGGCCCATCTTGATGGTGAACTTGCCGGTGTTGATGCGCGAGACGTCCAGCAGGTCGTCCACCAGGCGCACCATCTGGCGCAGCTGGCGTTCCATGATGTCGGTGGCGCGCTGGGTGGCCTGGGCGTCGCCGCTGCGGATGCGCAGGATGTCGAGGCCGGTGCGGATCGGGGCCAGCGGGTTGCGCAGCTCGTGCGCCAGGGTGGCCAGGAATTCGTCCTTGCGGCGGTCGGCCACGATCAGGGCGCCTTCGGCGCGCTGGCGCACTTCCATCTCGTGTTCGAGCGTGCGGTTGGCCGCCTGCAGCGCGTCCGAACGGCGCCCGATCTCGGCCAGCATGTCGTTGAAGGCCTCGACCAGCACGCCGATCTCGCCTTTCTCCTTGCCCGGCACGCGCAGCGAGAAGTCGCGGCGCAGCATCACCTGGCGCGCGACGTCGGTCACGGCCTCCAGCGGACGCGTGATCGAGGCCTGCAGGCGCGAAGCCACCAGGGCCGCGATCACCAGCGCGCCCAGCAGCACGCCGCCGAGGATGGCGCCATAGCTCAGGGCCCGGTCCAGCACGCCGTAGCGCGAACGCAGGTAGACGGTGCCGATCCGCTCGCCGTTCTCGACGATGTCGCGGTACAGCACGACTTCGCCGCGTTCGATGCGGTAGCCGGCCGGCTCGGGCCGCTCCGGCAACTGGGCGCGCACGTCGGGCCGCACATAGGTGGCGAAGCGGGTGCCGTTGGCCGTGTAGACCGCGGCCGCCACGATCTGCGGGCGCACGCGCAGCAGGGTCAGGCTCTGGGTGACGTCGGCCGTATCGTTGAACGAGACCGCGGGCGCGGTCACGCTGGCGACGATGTCGGCCTGGGTGGTCAGGTCATCGATCCAGTAGCGCTGGAAGGTGCGCAGGTCGAGCAGCAGCATCGCCACGCCCGCGCTGAGCAGGGCCACCACGGTGGTCGCCACCGCCATCAGGATCAGTTTGCTCCGGACGGAGCCGGTATCGTGCATCGGCATCAGGAGGCTCCTTTCTGCACGCGGTTCGCGACCGTCAGCAGGCGCGAACTGAGCTTCACATTCTTCTTTTCCGCCGCATCGAGCGAGACGTCGAAACGGACGCGCTCATCGACGATCGTAAAATTGATCACGCTGCCGTGCTGCAGGCAGCCCTCGCATTCGCTCACGGTCAGCCAGGCCGGCGAGGCGCGCAGCAGGCGCGCCGTGCGCGCCCCGTCCTGGCCGGCCACGAACAGCAGGTGCACCGGCTGGGCCAGGTCTTGCTCGCGCAGCACGCGCACGGCGATCGTGCGTCCCGCCACCATGCGCCCGGTGGCGATCCGCGTCAGCTCGGCCGCCATGTCGTCGGCGCCGAACACGCCCAGGGTGAGGGGCGTGGCGGCGTCGGAGAAAGCCTGCGGCGGAAATTCGGCGTAACCGAGGAATTTATACAGGAAAGCCGCCTTCACGCGCCGCTCGAGCGCCGGCGCCGCGGCCTGCGCGGCCAGCGGCAGCAGGGGCGCGCCGACGCCGGCCAGCAGCAGGGGCAGCGCCAGGGCCCGGCATGCCAGGCGGCGCTGCGGGCTTTCAGGTTGAGTGATTGTCATGGAATCCATTGGCCAGTCAAAAACGCAGCGCCGCGCTGGCGAACACCGATCGCTCGATCAGCTGGCGGCTGCCGGCCGCGCCGTATTCGGCGTGGCGTCGGTGCAGCAGGTTACGCCCGACAAGGGCGATCTCGAGATCGGGGCGCACCTGCCACGCCAACCGTGCGTCGAGCTCATGATAGCTTGGCAGGGCCGCCTGCGGCATGCTCGCTACGTAACGAAGCGCCAGATCGGCGCGCAGGTGCGGCCCCAGGTCGTGCGCGCTGCGCACGGTCCAGGTCATGCGCAGATCGTTGCCAGCAAGAAAACTCAGGCCGGTACTGTCGCGACTGGCAGGCTCGCGCCCGACGTCCACGTCCTGGACCACCGCTCCCGCATGCAGGCGCCAGCCGCGCGCGGCCTGCCAGTTGGCCCACAGCTCGACGCCGCGCAGCGCGCCCTTGCCCAGGCTTTGCAGGACGTAGGCAGCCGGCGGAATGGCGCCCACCGACGCCCGTTCCAGCGTGCGCAGGCGCTCGAAATCCGTATAGAAGACGGTGGCCGACCACGACAGCGCGGGGGTGGGCTGGGCACGGTAGCCCAGCTCGGCCACGCGCGCCGTTTCCGCCACCACGTCCGCCCCACCCCCGACCAGATAGGCGTTCGGGTCGAGCGGGTCGACGACGTAGAAATCGCGGTCGAGGCGCGACGGCGCGCGCACCGTGCGCGACAGTGCCGTCCACAGCATCGAGCGCGCATCGACGTCCCATGCCAGGCGCAGGCTGGGCAGCACCTCGCTGCCGGTATACACATTGTGTTCGATGCGCACGCCGGCGCTGGCGCGCAAGTCGCGCGCCAGCTTGAATTCATCCTGGACGAACAGGTGCGACCAGCGCAGGCTGCGCCGCGCCGGCGTGAAGCGCAGCAAGGGACCGTTGTCGATCCGGTCGCGGCTGTAGCGATAGCCGCCGCCCCAGGCCAGGCTGTGGCCATCCAGGCGCAGCAGGTGCTGGGCCTCGACGTCGACCGTGTCCAGGCGCTGTGCGCCGACGCCCTGCTGGTCGCGCCGCGCATGGTCGATCCAGGCCTGCAGGCGCACGCTCTGGTTCTCGTCCAGCCGATGCTCGACCCGCCCCAGCAGGTTGGCGCCCGAGGTCTCGGTGCGCGCCTGGTCGGCGCCGGCGCGCTGGCGGCCGTCGTGGACGTCGCCGCTGAAGGTCAGATCAAGGGCCTCGGCTTCCCGGTCGAGACGAAAGCCCGCCTGCTGGCGCCGCATGCCGCCGGCGCCCGGCCCGCCCCCATCGAACGCCAGCCCCTCGACATCCATGCCGCGCGCATAGGCGCGCCAGTGCGCGCCGCCGGCGAGCTGCCCGCCATAGCGCACGCTGGCGCCCTTTTCGCCGGCGCCGGCATGCGCCGTCGCCAGGCCGCCATGGGTCTCGGCGGCGCTGCGGGTAATGATGTTGATGACGCCGTTGACGGCATTCGTGCCCCAGGCGGTGCCGCCGGCGCCGCTGACCACCTCGATGCGGTCCACGTCTTCCAGCGCCACGTCCTGCATTTCCCAGAACACGCCGGAAAACAGCGGCGAATACACGCTGCGGCCATCGACCATCACCAGCAGCTTGTTGGCCAGCGGCGAGACGAAGCCGCGCGCGCTGATCGCATACGACCCGGCGCCGATGCGCGCCACCTGCAGGTTCGGCGCCAGGCGCAGCGCCTCGGGCAAGGTGGTGGCGCCGGAGCGGGCGATCTCGGCGCCCTGGATCACGTAGACCGAGGCCGGCGCGCGCCCCAACGCTTCGTCCTGGCGCGAGACCGAGGTCACCACGATATCGGAAAGCTGTTCAAGGGAATAGTCGACGAGCGCCACGGCCTGGCCCGGCGGATCGACTGGCCGTGCATGTGCCTGCGCCGCGCAGGCGCAGGCGCAGGACAGCAGCGCGATACCGGTGCGAGCGAGCAACGAAGAAGATGACATAGTTGCCATCGTAGAACATTTTCTCGCACCCACCAAGTGCGCACACGCTACAGTGCGCACTTGACAATCCGCCCAGGATATTTATTGAGGCTATGACTGGTATTGGAAATATAAATTGGACTGATTTGACGCAATGCAGCATCATTCACCTGTCTCCTCTATTCTCCTCCTAGGAAATAGATTCAGCCCGCTTCTAACGAAGCGGGTTTTTTTTTGCCTGCTGCAAGGCCGCGATAGCGGCCTCACCATCCGCGCAATCGGCTCATAAGTTGGTTAGTTACAAATCGCAACTACGCCGCCGCGCACGCTTGTTGAAGCAAACGATAGGCTTTTGGTGTACGATGCCGGCCATATTTTCGTTTTTACAACTAGCTTGCCCATGCCCGACCTCGACACCTCCGCCCGGAGCACCGCATCCTACGACTGGTCGGCGACCGCGCTGGGCGACGCCGCCCGCTGGCCCCTGCCGCTGCGGCTTGCCAGCGACCTGCTGCTCAACGCGCCGCTCCCCACCCTGCTGGTCTGGGGCACCGAGACGATCACGGTGTTCAACGAGGCGTATGCGCTGCTGGCCGGCCCCGGCTACGGCCGGGTTCCCGGCGGTTCGGTGCCGCCGGTGCTGCCGCCCCCGCTGGCGGCGGCCGGCAAGGCGCTGGACGCAGCCTGGCGCGGCGAAGCCGGCGTGGTGCAGGACGCCCCGCTCACCTTCCGCCGTCTCGACGGCAGCCAGGAGTCGCGCTTCGACCTGCGCCTGACCCCGCTGCGCGACGAGACCGGCGCGGTGCGCGGCGTGCAGGTGGTGCTGGCCCCGGCCACCGAGGCGCCGGCGCAGGAAGACGCCGGCGGCGGCGCCATGCGCATCCTGGTGGTCGAGGACAACGTCGATTCGCAGTACCTGGTGTGCGAGATGCTCAAGGCCTTCGGCCACGAGGCCGACGGCGTGGCCCATCCCGACGACGCCCTGGCCCTGCTCGCGCGCCAGCGCTACGACGTGCTGTTCTCCGACGTCAGCCTGCCCGGCATGTCGGGCGTCGACCTCGCCACCCGCGCGATCGCGGACGATCCGTCGCTGCGCGTGATCTTTGCCTCCGGCTACGGCGACACCCTGCTGCGCCACCTGTCCTTCCCTTACCAGTCGCTGCAGAAGCCCTACGAGATCGACCAGTTGCAGGACGCCCTGTCGAAGGTCGCGCGCCAGGCGGGCAAGTCCGGCTGAACAGCGCCGCAAGGAGCGCTGCACGGAAACGCCGTGAAGCGCGTTTGAAACGCGGACCGGCGCCAGGCGCGCATCAAGCGTGTGTGTCGGACCCGCTTGTCTGGTCTACAATGAAACACATCCTGCCCGGTCTCGGGCGTTCCGCACCCCCGGCATGAACACTCCCTCCGACCTATCCAGCAGCAGCACTCCCTGCCACGTGTCCGAGCAAGACCTGGCAGCCACCCGGCAAGAGCTGCAGCGCGCCAACGAGCGCATGGAAAACATGCTCGAAAGCCTCACCGACGGCTTTTGCGCGGTCGACCGCGACTGGAACATCACGTATATCAACGGCCGCGCGCTGCAGATGGTGGCGCCGCTCAACAAGAGCCGCGACAGCCTGGTCGGGCGCCGGCTGTGGGATGAGTTCGAAGACCTGCACGGCACCTCGGTCGCCGCCGACTGCCGGCGCGCGATGGAGCAGCGCATCACCGTCAACAAGGAATTTTTCTACCGCCGCCTGCAATGCTGGCTCGACATGCGGGTGTACCCCTCGCCCGACGGCCTGACCCTGTACTTCCAGGACATCACGGCGCGCAAGCTCGACCAGCAAGCGCTGATCGACAACAACAACCGGCTGCAGCTCGCGATCGCGGCCGGCCGCCTGGGCGACTGGCGCTGGGACGCGGCCAGCGACCGCGTCACCTTTGGCGCGCGCGCGGCCGAGATCCTCGGCCTGCCCGCGGGCGTGGCGCTCGCGTGGCCGCTGCTGCGCGCGCGCCTGGTCCAGGAAGACCGGCCGCGGGTACGGCGCGCGGTGCTCGCGGCTTTTTCGCAAGGCAATGACCTCGACCTCGAATGCCGCCTGCTGCCGCTCGACGGCCACGCCGGCGGCGCCCTGGAGAACCAGGCCGCCGCGCGCTGCGTGGCCCTGGTCGGCCGCCCCGACCATGCCAGCGCGGCCCAGGGCGGCGCCGTGCTGGGCATGACCGGCATGGCCCAGGACATCAGCGCCCGGCGCGAAGCCGACGACCACCTGCGCCAGAGCGAAGAAGAACTGCGGGCGCTGGCCAACACCATCCCGCAGCTGGCCTGGATGGCCGACCCCAGCGGCGCCATCGTCTGGTTCAACCAGCGCTGGTACGAATACACCGGCATCACGCCGAGCGAATCCACCGGCTGGGGCTGGAAAGCGGTGTACGATCCGGCGGTGCTGCCGGCCGTGCTCGAGCATTGGGACGAATCGGTGCGCACCGGCGCGCCGTTCGAGATGGAATTCCCGATCCGCGGCGCCGACGGCAACTTCCGCTGGTTCCTCACCCGGGTCGAGGCCGTCCACGACCGCGACGGCCGCGTGGTGCGCTGGTTCGGCACCAATACCGATGTCGACCAGGTCAAACGCGCCGAGCAGGCGCTGCGCGAAGAATCGCACGTGCTCGAACTGCTCAACAGCACCGGCGCCATCCTCGCTTCGACGCGCGACCTGCGCTCGCTGATGCAGGCCGCCACCGACGCCGCCGCCGGCGTCTGCGGGGCCCGTTTCGGCGCCTTCTTCCACTATGGCGAACAGGGCGCGGGCACGCTGTTCTCGCTGTACACGCTGTCGGGCGCCACTTCGGCCGAGTTCCAGGACTTCGCCGAACCGGGCGCCAGCGCGCTGTTCGGTCCGGGCTTGCGCGCCGACGGCATGGTGCGGATCGGCGACCTGGGCGACATCGGCAACGCACCACAGTACGCCGCCAAGGCGCCGCAGTTCGGCCTGCCCGCCGGCCATCCGCCGGTGCGCAGCTACCTGTCGGTGCCGGTCACGGCGCGCTCGGGCGAGCTGCTGGGCACGATGTTCTTCGGCCATCCCGAGCCCGGCGTGTTTACCGAACGCAGCGAGCGCATCGTCAGCGGCATCGCGGCCCAGGCCGCGATCGCGGTCGACAATATCCGCCTGGTGGAGGCCGCCAGCCGCGCCGCCGAAGAGCGCAAGGTGCTGCTCGAGAACGAGCGCGAGGCGCGCGCCGAGGCCGAGCGCACCAGCCAGATGAAGGACGAATTCCTGGCCACCCTGTCGCACGAGCTGAGGACGCCCTTGTCGGCCATTCTCGGCTGGTCGCAGGTGCTGCGCCGCGGCAGCCGCGACGGCGCCGACCTGCAGCGCGGCCTGTCGACCATCGAGCGCAATGCGCGCGCCCAGGCCCAGCTGATCGAAGACCTGCTCGACATGAGCCGCATCACCTCGGGCAAGGTGCTGCTCGACATGCAGACCGTGGCCCCGGCCGCCTTCATCGACGCCGCCATCGAAACCGTGCGCCCGGCGGCCGACGCCAAGGGCATCCGCATCGAGCGCCATTACGGCAGCGAGACGCCGGCGGTGGCGGGCGACCCGAGCCGGCTGCAGCAGGTGATCTGGAACCTGCTGTCGAACGCGATCAAGTTCACGCCGCGCGACGGCCTGGTCACGATCGAGGTCGGCCAGCGCGACGAACAGGTGGCGATCACGATCCGCGACAACGGCGCCGGCATCGGCCCCGAATTCATCACCCACGTGTTCGAGCGCTTCCGCCAGGCCGACGCCTCGATGACGCGCAGCCACGGCGGCCTCGGCCTGGGCCTGTCGATCGTCAAGCACCTGGTCGAGCAACACGGCGGCACGGTGCGCGCGGAGAGCGCCGGGGTCGGCCAGGGCGCCAGCTTCACCATCGAGCTGCCGCTGGCCAAGGCCGCTCCCGCCGCCAGCGCCGATGCCGCCCGCGCCGCGCCGCGCCAGCCGGCGCCGCCGCCGGCGACGTCGTCTGCCGTGGAGGCCGACGCACAGGCGGCCGAGGCCGCGGTGCGCGACCTGCGCGGCACCTCGGTGCTGGTGGTCGACGACGACCGCGATGCGCGCGAGCTGATCGCCCGCATCCTGGCCGATTGCCAGGCCAGCGTGCGCCTGGCCGCCAGCGCGCGCGAAGCGTTCGAGCTGCTGCGCGCCGCGCCGCCCGACCTCCTGATCAGCGACCTCGGCATGCCCGAGGTCGACGGCTTGGAACTGCTGTCCTGGGTGCGTGCGCTGCCGCGCGACGCCGGCGGGCTGGTGCCGGCCATCGCCCTGACCGCCTTCGCCCGCTCCGAAGACCGCCTCAAGGCGCTGGAGGCGGGTTTTTCGGCCCATGTCTCGAAACCGGTCGAGCAGACCGAGCTGATGGCCGCGATCGGCATGGTGATGGCGCCGCCCGCGGCGCCGCTGGTCAATGGAGGAAGACGCGTGGTCAGCCGTTGAGCGTTGGCCACTGATGGATGGCCAATGAAAGTGGGGCAATGAGGAGCAGCCGTTGTCCACCGATCGTTCATGTTCCTACCCACGCACGCGGCGCTGTCCTACAAGAAATTTTGAGCTGTTTGCTAGACTAAGTAGTGATGGGTTCAAGCCCGATTCCACCCAGAAGGGAATCCGCTCCATACGAGAGAAGAGAAAAGCATGCCGAGCAGACAAGACATTTTGAACGCGAAAATCCTGGTAGTGGACGATTCGCCCGACAATATCGAACTGATGGAAGAGATATTGCGCGAAGAAGGCTACGCTTGCGTCAGCTCGACCATGCTGCCGGAACAGGTCTGCCCGCTCCACCGCGAGCACAACTACGACCTGATCCTGCTCGACCTGCAGATGCCGGGCCTGAATGGCTTCCAGGTGATGAAGGGGCTCAAGGAGATCGAGCAAGGCGGTTACCTGCCGGTGCTGGCCCTGACTGCCCAGCCGAGCTTCAAGATCGCCGCGCTCGAAGCCGGCGCCCGCGATTTCATCAGCAAGCCCTTCGACCTGCTCGAAGTGCACAAGCGCATCCACAACATGCTCGAGGTGCGGCTGCTGTACAAGGAATTGGCGCAATACTCCAAGGCGCAACAGGAACTGGCCCTGCACGACGCCCTCACCGGCCTGCCCAACCGGCGCCTGCTCGAAGACCGCATCGAGACCGCGCTGCAGCACGCCAACCGCAGCCATGCCAAGGCGGCCGTCATGTACCTCGACCTGGATGGCTTCAAGGCGATCAACGACACCTACGGCCATGCCTACGGCGACGAGATCCTCAAGATGGTGTCCCAGCGCCTGCTGTCGAGCTCGCGCAAGGAAGACACCGTGGCGCGCCTCGGCGGCGACGAATTCATGGTCGTGCTGGGCGACATCCACAGCCTGGCCGACGCCCAGGGACCGGCCTCGAAACTGGTCGAGGCGCTGTCCGAGCCCTTCTTCATCAACGATCTCACGCTGCGGCTGTCGACCTCGATCGGCATCAGCATCTATCCGGACGATGCCGAGTCGGTCGATGCGCTGATCAATATCGCCGACTACGCGCTGTACGAAGCCAAGCGCGCCGGCAAGAACCGTTTCTGCTCGCCGGCGGCGAACCGCCAGGCGGCGGCCAAGACCTCGGCGGCGCCGAGCCAGGCCAGCGCCCCGGCCAGCCCGCCGGTCGAGCTGGCGACCCACCACCGCTGAAGCGGGCGCTGCTTCTTTCGTTTGCACGACGGGTCCGGCCTTCCATCTGATTGGGACGCCGGGCCCGCCTCATTTGGGAAAGCGCGCACGATGACCCTTGGCGAATCCATAAAGCAACAGGCCATGCGGCTTGCGCCGCATGGCCTGTCGTCTCCCGCCGTGAAGAAAATCTCAGCGCTTCTCTTCCACCGGGCACTCGCGAATCTTGCTCTTTTCTTCGATCGACTGCGCGTGCTGGTGGTCGTGGCCCGCGTCGACCATGTCCGGCGCCACCTCGATGCGGGTGATGCCGGCGTCGACCGAGATCGGGTCGCTGGCCGGGAAGGTCATCTCGACCGCGTCGTCGAGCAGCGTTTCCTCGGCCTTTTCCTTGTTGGACAGGCCTTCGCAGCCGGACAGCGCCTTGATGGCGATCGCATAGCGGATGACTTCCAGGTTGGCCAGGTCGCCGATCGTCTTCACGCCCAGCGTGTCGGCCAGCGCAGACGCCTGCTGCTCGCCGATGCCGCGCAGCGCGGATAGCGGCGCATCGGCCAGCTCGCGGAAGGTTTTACCGTGAAATTGCTCATTTACAATGGTGTCGATATTCATATTATGTCCTTTCGTATAGGCGCCCCGTCCGCCAGCGAACCGGTTCGATTCCACTATGGCATAGCGCTGTACCGACGTATGTGCGGCAGCGAACACCCTCACCTGCCGCACGATTGATTTATTTGCCTAGTGGCACTTATGTCACATGATATGATGGCTTGTTTTGCAAGGTATTTACTCAGGCGTAATACAAGTTTAGACTCCATTTGGTCGGGCAAGCACGGCAATGTTGACGGAATCCATCGTGGCGAACAGCGATAAACCCAAGATCCTGGTGGTCAACGACGACCCCGCCAGCCTGCTGGCGCTGACCAGCCTGCTCGACGGGCGCGCCGACGAGGGCAACTACAGCGTGCTGTCGGCCCGCTCCGGCCAGGAAGCGCTGCGCCAGGTGCTGCTGCACGATTTCGCCGTGATCCTGCTCGACGTGAACATGCCCGGCATGGACGGCTTCGAGACCGCCGAGGCGATCCACCAGCGTCCGCGCTCGGCCGACATCCCGATCATCTTCGTCACCGCCTTCCTGGCCGACGAGATCGACCGCCTCAAGGCATACCAGCGCGGCGCCGCCGATTTCCTGTTCACCCCGGTGATTCCGCAGATCCTGCACGCCAAGGTGTCGGTATTCGTCACCCTGGCCATGAAGAACGAGGAACTCAAGCGCCAGGCCGAGAAGCTGTCGCAGCACGCGTCGGAACTCACCGCCACCAACCGGCGCCTGGTGCGCGAGATGGAAGAGCGGCGCGCGGCCGAGAGAAAGAGCCATGCCAAGGACGAGTTCCTGGCCATGCTGGGCCACGAGCTGCGCAATCCGCTGTCGGCGATCACCAGCGCCTCGAGCCTGATCGGCCTGCCCGGCGCCGCGCCCGACACGGTGCTGCGCGCCCGCTCCATCATCCAGCGCCAGAGCCAGCACCTGTCGCGCATCGTCGACGACCTGCTCGACCTGTCGCGCGCGATGTCGGGCAAGATCCTGCTGGCGCGCCAGGCCACCGACCTGTCGACGCTGGTGGCCAGTTGCCTGGAGACCTTCCGCGCCACCGGCCGCACGGCGGGCTACCGCATCGCGGTCGACCTGGCGCCGGGCTGGGTCGATGGCGATCCGACCCGTCTCGAACAAATCGTGTCGAACCTGCTGGACAATGCGCTCAAATACACGCCCAGCGGCGGCGCCATCGACATCGCCCTGGCGCGCGCCGGCGACGAGGTCGTGCTCAGCGTGCGCGACTCGGGCGTCGGCATCCCGCCCGAACTGCTGCCGCAGGTGTTCGACGTGTTCGTGCAGGGCGCGATCTCGATCGACCGCTCGCAGGGCGGCCTGGGGATCGGCCTGTCGCTGGTGCGGCGCCTGGTCGAGCTGCACGGCGGCAGCGTGGCCGCCGACAGCCCCGGCGCCGGACTCGGCTCCAGCTTCACGATCCGTCTTCCCTACGCCAGCCAGGCCGAGCCGGCCGAACGGAGCGCACCGGCGCTGGCGCCGCTGGAAGCGGGCAAGCCCTCGGTGCTGCTGATCGAAGACAATGAAGACGGGCGCGAGATGATGGCGACCATGCTGGCCGCCTTCGGCTACCCGGTGTTCCAGGCCGCCGACGGCCTGCAGGGCGTGAGCCAGGCGCATGCCTGCCGGCCGGACGCCGCGCTGGTCGACATCGGCCTACCTGGCATCGACGGCTACGAGGTGGCGCGGCGCCTGCGCGCCGACGCCGCCACGCGCGCGATCCGCCTGATCGCCGTGACCGGCTACGGCCTGCCGGACGACCAGCGGCGCGTGATGGAAGCCGGCTTCGACCAGCACCTGGTCAAGCCGGTGCAGATCGAGCGCCTGCTGGAAGCGCTGGCGCCGGTGACGGCCCCAGCCCCGGCCGGCACCACCGCCGCCTGACGCCGCGGCAGTTGCGGCAGCGGCGGCGCGGTCAGGCCGTGGCGAGCAGCTCGTCGCGGCGCGCCGCCATCTCGGCCCCCAGGGCGTCCAGGTCGAGCTTGAGCTTGCGCACTTTCGGGAACATGTCCTCTTCTTCCTCGTCGACGTGGTGTTCGATGTATTCGCCCAGCACCGTGACCTTGGCGTCGTACAGGTCGTCGCCCGGCTCCATCTCCTGGATCTGCGAGATCAGGTCCTTGGCCGAGGCGTGTTCGACCACGGCTTCGTCCAGCATGTCTTCCATTTCCTTCGACACCGAGCGCAGCGCCGGATAGAAAATCTCTTCCTCGATCTGCGTGTGCATGATCAGCTGCTCGCAGATTTCGTTCGCCAGCTTCTTCTTGCTGGTGGTGGCGCGCTCGCCCAGTTCGTCGAATTGCTTGAACAGCGCCTTGACTTCGTCGTGCTGGCTGATCAGGAGTTCGATGGCGTCTTGTGGCTTGTCGTTCTTGCTCATGGTAATACCCCCGTATTCTGTATGGTGTGAGTGGCTCGTTGACCACGTTTCCAGCATGCGCCGTGCGCGCCGCGCAGACTGTACGGGAGCGCACGCTGTGCAGGAACAACGCCGGGATGACTTGCCATGCGGGGCGCGCGCCGCCGAATTGCCAACTGTTGTATGATTTGGGAAACATTTAACAGAGCCTACGATGACCGCACCGGCACCATCGCCCCCCGACCCGGAACTCGAGCGCCAGGTCGCGGCGCGCACCGCTGAACTCACCGAGATGCTGGCCTGGCTGGCCAACTGCTGGGACCAGGAACGCCGCCAGCTGGCGCGCCAGCTGCACGACAGCCTGGGCTCGTCGATGACGGCCCTGACCATGCACCTGGCCCTGCTGACCCAGAACCTGCCGGCCGACAGCAAGGCGCGCGACCGCGCCGCCCAGATGAAAACGCTGCTGGCCGGCATCATCGAAACCAACCGCAAGATGCAGCTCGAGCTATGGAACGACAAGCTCGAGTTCCTGGGCCTGCGCGCCGCGCTGGCCGAGCTGGTGCCCGCCTTCGGCGCCGAACGCGGCCTGAAGGCGCGCGCCAGCCTGCCCGACGACGACGGCGCCTGGTCGCGCGAACACGGCGTGCTGCTGCTGCGCTGCGCCGAGGAAGGCCTGCGCAACGCCGCCGCCCACGCCCAGGCCACGCGCGTGGACGTGATCCTGGACGACGACGGCGACATGGCCATGCTCACCGTGCGCGACGATGGCGTGGGGCCGAGCGCGGATGCGCTGGAAAAATCGTCGAAGGGCTGCCACGGCCTGCGCCTGCTGCGCGAACGCGCGCGCTACCTGGGCGGCAACCTGACCCTGGCGCGCGGCGAGAGCGGCGGCGCGATATTACAGATGACCTTGCCGCGCGAGCTGGCGGCCTGACGCGCAGGCGAACTAAAAACGACAACGCGGAAAACGACAACGCGAAAAACGACAACGGCGGCCATCGGCCGCCGTTGTCGTTGGTACTGGTACGCTCAGTGCAGCTTGACCAGCGGCGTGCTGCGCCGGATCAGGAAGCGCGCCACCGCCAGCAGCGCGGTGCGGGTGATGCCCATCACCGCCCGGTGGTGCATCAGGTGCAGGCTGGCGTACATCGTGCGCGCCAGCGCGCCCTGCACGAACCAGCTGGCCCCGCGCAGCGAACCCATCAGGCTGCCGACGCTGGTGCTCTGCCCGACCGAGACCAGCGAACCATAGTCGCGGTACTCGTACGGCGTGTCTTGCGGCGCCTGGCCCTTGTCCATGCGCAGGAAGGCCGTCACCAGGTAGTCGGCCTGCTGGTGCGCGGCCTGGGCGCGCGGCGGGACCGGCGCGCCGTTGCCGTCGATGCAGACGGCGCAGTCGCCCAGCGCCCAGATATTCGGCACGCCCTTGACGCGCAGGTGGGCGTCGACGTCGAGCCCGCCGCCGCGCGCGGTCGGCAGGCCCAGGCCGGCCAGCAGTTCGGGCGCGCGGATGCCGGCGGCCCACACGCACAGGTCGGCCGGGTAGACGTTGCCCTTGCCGTCGATGACCTTGTCGGCCTCGATCGCGGTGACGCGGCAGTCGGCCACCACATTGATGCCGCGCTTGCCGAGCAGGTCGTGCGCCGCGGTCGAGACCCGCTCGGGCAGCGGCGCCAGGATGCGCGGCGCGCCCTCCAGGATGGTAATGCGCACGTCGCGCTTGACGTCCATGCGCGCAAAGCCATAGCGCGCATAGGCGCCCGACGCTTCGCGCAGCTCGGCGGCCAGCTCGACGCCGGTGGCGCCGCCGCCGATGATGACCACGTCCAGGCCGGTTTCCTTGCCTTCTTCGCGCTGCTGCTCGACGGCCAGCATCAGGCGCAGCATGCGCAGGCGGAAGCGCTCGGCGTCCTCGGTCGCGTTCAGCGAGATCGAATGCTCCTCGGCGCCCGGCACGCCGAAATAATTCGAGGTGCTGCCGATCGCCATCACCAGCGAGCCATAGCCCAGGCGCCGCACCGGCAGCACTTCTTCATTGTCGCTGGCGGCGCGCACCGCGCCGATCTCGATCGCCTGGCCGGCGGCGTCGAGCCCCGTCATCGGGCCGAGCACGAAATTGAATCCATTGTCGTGGGCCAGCATGGCGTACGACAGTCCTTCCTGGTGGATGTCCAGGGTGCCGGCCGCGACTTCGTGCAGCGACGGCTTCCAGATATGATAAAGGCGGCTGTCGACCAGCGTCACCTTGGATGGGCCCAGTTTGCGGCCCAGTTTGCAGGCCAGCTCGAGTCCGCCGGCGCCTCCACCCACGATCACGATATCGCTATGCAAGTTGCCTCCTTCACAATGCCCTGTCCGGCAACGGCGCCGGATCCTCGGACAATGTCGATTTTACTATGGCGGCGTGAATAACGTAGCGCTTGTCAATATAGTTGACTACATATTACGGAAGAGCCCCATGAAGGACTGACTGACAGTCAGCGTCTCGGGCCGGTTCCTGAGCCGGATCGTGCCGCGCCCGCTTTCGTCGCGCGCCACGCCGGCTACCGCGCGCAGGTTGACGATGGTCGAGCGGTGCACCTGCTTGAACATGGTCGGGTCGAGCACCTCGAGCAGGTCGCGGATGGGTTTACGCAGCAGCGATTCGCCGTCACGCGTCATCACCACCGTGTACTTGGCGTCGGACTGGAAATACACCACGTCGTCGACCAGGATCAGGCGCGTCTCGGCGCCGCGGCTGGCCGTCAGCCAGACCAGGGGCTGCGCGCGCGGCGCCGGCGGAGAAACCAGCTGCAGGCGCGCCAGCAGCTCGGCCAATTGGGTGGCGTCGACCCCGCCGCGCGCCAGGCGCTCGCGCACCCGCGCCACGGTCGCGTTCAGGCGCTCGCGCGCCACCGGCTTGAGCAGGTAGTCGACCGCGCCGCGATCGAAGGCGTCGAGCGCATACTGGTCGTAGGCGGTCACGAACACGACCTCGGTGCGCAGGCCCGCCGCCAGCAGGTTCGACGCGACTTCCAGGCCGGACAGCCCCGGCATGCGGATGTCGAGGAAGGCGACCTGGGGCCGGTGGGTCTCGATCGCTTCCAGCGCGCTGCCGCCGTCCTCGCACACGGCCACGATCTCCAGCCCGGGCCAGGCTTCGAGCAGCAATTTGACCAGTTCGTCGCGCAGCAGCGCTTCGTCTTCGGCGACCACGCATTTGACGGCATCAGGCGGCATGGCGGCCTCCGCTTCCCTGCAGCGCCAGCGGCACCGTGATGGTCGCCGCCACCCCGCTCGGGAAGTTGGCGACGATGGCGAAACTGGCGCCATTGCCGTAGGCCAGGCGCAGGCGCTCGCGCACGTTGCGCAGGCCGACGCCGGTGCCGGCGCCTTCGCTCGAAAAGCCGCGGCCGTCGTCGGCCACGGTCACGGCCACCGCCTGCGCCTGTTCGCCGCCCACCGCCCGCGCCAGGATCCACACCGTGCCGCCGCCGGGCTTGGGCTCCAGCCCGTGCTTGATCGCGTTCTCGACCAGGGTCTGCAGCATCATCGGCGGGAACACCAGCCGCTGCAGCTCGTCCGGCACGTCGACCTGCAGCGACAGGCGCGGCCCCATGCGAATGGCCAGGATGTCGAGGTAGGCGCGCGATCGCTCCAGCTCCTCGCCCAGGGTCGACGGCGCATCCTCGGTGCGCGGCAGGGAATGGCGCAGGTACTGGATCAGGTTGCCCAGCATGGCGTCGGCGCGCGCCGGGTCGCTGCGGGTGAGCACCTGGGCGCTGGCCAGCGTGTTGTACAGGAAGTGCGGCTCGACCTGGGCGTGCAGCAGGTTCAGGCGCGCCACCGTGAGCTCCTTCTCGGTCACGCTTTCGCGCACCTGATTCGCTTCCACGCGGCGCCGCTCGGCGATGCGGCGCGCGATGGCGCGCACCACGGCCTCGGCGTTCTCGAGGTTGGTGCCGTGGTCGACCAGGAACCAGTCGAGCCAGGCCGGCGCCTCGGGCTCGCAGATGAGGGTGACGCTGCCGGCCACGTCGCCGTTGGGCGTGACCGTCGCCAGGATCTGGTTGCGCCGGTTCGCAAAGATGTCCAGGCCCCACAGCTGGGAAGCCTCCTTGCCGTAGGGGTCGATGCGCGCGACCTTGGCCCGCACCTGCAGGCTGTCGCGCGCGCTGTCGACGACGGTGGCGCCCGGCAGTTCGCGGATCGCCGCATCGATCATGTCGAAGGCCTCGCCCGCTTCGAGCGGAATCTCGATCTGGCGCCGCTGGCGGTTCGACAGCGTGCTGGCGTCCAGGTGGCCAATGACCAGGCGCACCCGGCGCATGTGCGAGAACACTTCCAGCAGCACCCAGGCGCACACGCCGAAGCCGAGCAAGGGACCGATCGGGCCGAGGTCGACGTCGACCCGCTCCAGCCAGGTCTCGTTGAGGGTGATGCACAGGGCGAGATAGACCGCCAGCCAGGCCAGCAACAGGCGGAAAACGTGGAACAGGCTTGCAAACATGATGTGCTCTCAAGGGTTGGGAATGGGCCCACCATAGGCTATCCATTCCTTGCAAGACAGCATTATGCGACGGAGCCGGGACTGGGCCGACGAAACCGGGGCCGGGCGGCATGGAGCCGGTGCATGGCCGGGCGAGCAGACTGTTGCTTTCTACCTCTCGTTACAATTTTCAGACATGCCCTCCCCCGCCCCTGCCCGCTACAATCTCGCCTTTCCGATCAAAAGGTTTTACAGATGGTACTGAAACGCATCGTCGTCATGCTGGCCGCCACGCTGGCCGCCGCCACCGCCCACGCCGAGATCGGCGCCGCCGTCACCGCCACGCTGGGCACCACCGGCGCCGGCCTGCACCTGGTCGTGCCGATGGAGAGCAATCTCAACGGTCGCTTCGGCATCAATTACTTCCAGCACGATTTCGACAAGCGCACCGGCGGCATCGACTACGACGCCAAGGGCAAGCTGCAGACCTTCGACGTGCTGTTCGACTGGTACGTGATCGCCGACAGCCCATTCCGCCTGACCGGCGGCGTTCTCTACAACGGCAACGAGATCAAGGGCCGCGGCCGTCCGAATGCCAACGGCCAATACCTGATCAATGGCCGCGGCTACACGGCGGCCGACGTCGGCGCGCTGGACGCGGACGTCGATTTCCAGAAGGCCGCGCCCTACATCGGCATCGGCTGGGGCAATGCCCTCACGCCGAGCAAGCGCTGGCAGTTCAGCGCCGACCTCGGCGCCTTCTACCAGGGCAAGGCGCACGTGAACCTGGTCAGCCGCGGCTGCACCAGCTCGCGCGTGACCTGCACCGTGCTCGCGACCGACGTCGCGCGCGAAGAAGCGCGCCTGGCCGAAGAACTGTCGGACTACAAGTTCTTCCCGGTGCTGCGCGCCAGCGTGTCGTACAGCTTCTGATCGACCCTGTCCAGCCGGCCATGCCGAACGCGCGCCCTGGCTGACGCGGCCGGCGTATGATGGGCTTCCACCATCGGGAGGGAGTCCATCATGTTGCCACGCCGAATTCTCGCCGCAGCGCTGACCGCGAGCTGCCTGCTGCTCGGCGGTTGCCGTGAACACAACGAGCCGGTCAAGCCGATCGCCGACCTGAGCCTGGGCCTGTCAAGCCAGCCTGCTCGCGACTGATTTTGCGCCTGATCCGCCGGCGCCGGCCGTCGGCCAGCCGCCGTTCTCGCCATGCCGGCCGCGGCAGGGTAAACTACGCGCTGTCCATTTTCGTCCCAAGGTTGTCCCACCCATGTCGTTCGCATCCCTCGGCCTGATCGACCAGATCGTCCGCACCCTCGACGCCCTCGCCTACCACACTCCCACCGCCGTCCAGGAACAGGCGATTCCCGCCGTGCTGGCCGGCCGCGACGTGATGGCCGCGGCCCAGACCGGCACCGGCAAGACCGCCGGCTTCACCCTGCCGACCCTCCAGCGCCTGGCCAGGAGCGGCACGGTGGGCAGCAACGCGGTGCGCGCGTTGATCCTGGTGCCCACCCGCGAGCTGGCCGAGCAGGTGCACGAAAGCGTGCGCACCTACGCCGAAGGACTGCCGCTGCGCACCATGGTCGCCTACGGCGGGGTGAGCATCAATCCGCAGATGATGGCATTGCGCAAGGGCGTCGACGTGATGGTCGCCACGCCCGGCCGCCTGCTCGACCTGCAGCGCCAGAACGCGGTGCGCTTCAACGAAGTCAAGACCCTGGTGCTGGACGAAGCCGACCGCATGCTCGACCTGGGCTTCGCGCGCGAGCTGGACGGCCTCATGAAACTGCTGCCCAAGAAGCGCCAGACCCTGCTGTTCTCGGCCACCTTCTCGGACCAGATCCGTGCGCTGTCGAACCAGATGCTGCGCGATCCGGTGCGCATCGAGGCCTCGCCGCGCAACACCACCGTCGCCGCGGTGAAGCAGTGGATCATCCCGGTCGACAAGAAGCGCAAACCCGAGCTGTTCGTGCACCTGCTCGAGCGCCATGACTGGACCCAGGTGCTGGCCTTCGCCCGCACCCGCAAGGGCGTGGACGAGCTGGTGTCCCTGCTCGAGGCCAAGCGCATCACGGCCGACTCGATCCACGGCGACAAGCCGCAGCCGGCGCGCCTGCGCGCGCTCGAACGGTTCAAGGCGGGCGAGGTGCGGGTGCTGGTCGCGACCGACGTCGCTGCGCGCGGCATCGACATCGACGACCTGCCGGCCGTGATCAACGTCGACCTGCCGATCGTGGCCGAAGACTATGTGCACCGCACCGGCCGCACCGGCCGCGCCGGCGCCACCGGCGAGGCGGTGTCGCTGGTGTGCGCCGACGAAGTCGAGCAGCTGGCGGCGATCGAGGTGCTGACGCGGCAAGCGCTCGAGCGGGTCGAGGAACCGGGCTTCGCGCCCGACCACCGGGTGCCGATGACGGACGCGAAGGGGCAGATCGTCAAGAAGCCGAAGAAGCCCAAGAAGCCGAAGGGCGACGCGCCGGTGGTCAGCGAGGACGTGCGCTTCCGGCGCTAGGGCGCGGGCTCAGTCTGCGCTATCCGGTTCCAGCGCCTTGCGCAAGGCATGACGCGCGCCGCCCGGCGGGAAGCCGTCGAGGCGGCTGAATACCGTGTAGCCGAGCTTCTCGTAGAAACCGAGGGCCTGGAAGCTGAGCGTCTCGAGGAAGGCCTGCGTGCAGCCGCGCCGCACGGCTTCGCGCTCGGCCGCGAGCATCAGGGCGCGGCCCATGCCCCGCCCACGCAGCTCGTCCGCGAGCCACAGCGCATGCACCTGCAGCCAGCCGACCCAGGTGTCGCCGGACAGGCCGCCCACCACCTTCCCCTGCGCGTCGCGCAAGGTCACCAACAGGTCGAGCGGCGCCGCGCCGCCGGCATGTGCGGCGTTGTAGTCGATCAGGCCCTGGATGACGACGTTGGCATCGCGGTAGTCGGGCGTCGATTCGACCGCGATTGCGAGGTTCGGGATATGGTCTGGCATGGCGGATCCGCAAATGAAAGCGATTCTACGGCAAGGGCCGCATCGCCCAGCGGACGTCAGGGGCGCGGCGCCCCGTTCTTCGCCACATGGCGCCGGTATTGCCACTCCGAGATATGCCAGGTCAGGACGCCGAACACGGCGCCGGCGATCAGCCAGGACGGGATGTTGTAGACGAGGGACGGCACGAACCGTTCGGGATTGCTGAACCAGGCGGAGATCACGAAGAAGAGGTACATCGGTATGCCGTACGCGAGCAATCCCCGCTTGACGATCCACGATGCCATGCCGGCTTCACGAAGCGTGCGCCATCTGATCGCATGCGCTTCGCTCATCAGCCTGCCGCCTTTCGCTTTGCGGCCATCTTCTTGCCTGCGCCTCGTTGACCGATCGCGTCCGCGAGCCCGCGCCGCCGATCGAGCCTGCGCTCGAGCGCCGCACCCACCGCGTACAGCAGGATGAAGACCGGCGTCATGAACAGGCCGTAGGCGTCGGGCCACGAGATGAATTCCAGCGCCCGGCCCAGGCCCAGCCAGTGCGCCAGCGCCAGCTGGGCCGCGATCGGCAATTCGAGATACGCGAATTGCGACTGGTAATCGACGTAACCCAGCGAGACGAAGCCGAGGCAGGTCGCAATGAATAGCGCGTAGGGAGCGCAAAAGAAAAGACCGAGTCGGGACATCGTGATCGATACGAGGTTCGGGTTGCAAATGCTGTGGCGGATCGTCACGACGTGACAGGGCGACAAGTACGGCTTGGATTGGGCGCTACGATACCACCGTGGCCGCATGCAAAATTCACCCTTTGTCACGAAACGCCGGAAAACCCTAACGTAATGCAAGCCGCATTTTACGGATGCCCTCTTCGCCGTCGATCGTCACCTCGAAACCCAGCTTTTTGACCATGGCGACGATGCGCGAGTTCTGCGGCAGCGCCTCGCCCACGATCTCGCCGGTGCCGCGCGCGCGGCAGTAGCCGATCAGCTTTTCCATCATGATCCGCCCCAGCCCCATGCCCTTCAGGTCGGAGCGCACGGTGACGGCGAATTCGGCGCTGGTGTTGTCGGGGTCGGCCACCACGCGGCCCACCGCCAGCGTCTCGTTCACGCCGTCGGCATTCTTGCGGGTGGCGATGAAGGCCATCTCGCGGTCATAGTCGATCTGGGTGAAGCGCGCCAGCTGCGAGGGTTGCAGCTCCCGGATGCGCACGAACATGCGGTAGCGGATGTCGTCCGGCGTGAGCGCGTCGAAGAACGCCAGGTGGGCCGGACCGTCCTCCGGACGGATCGGGCGCAGCAACAGCGGCGCGCCATGCCAGTCGATGGTCTCTTCGAGCTCGCGCGGATAGGGACGGATCGCCAGGCGGTCGAGCGTGCTGCCCGAGCGGTCGGCCAGCGCCAGGCGCATCCGCGCGTCGAGCACCGTCGCGCCACGGCTGTCGGCCAGCAGCGGGTTGATGTCGAGTTCGACGATCTCGGGGATGTCGGAGACCAGGCGCGAGACCTGGATCAGCACCGCCAGGATCGCGTCCAGGTTGGCCGGCGGACGGTTGCGGTAGCCGGCCAGCAGGCGCGCCACCCGCGTGCGGTCGACCAGGTCGCGCGCCAGCACCAGGTTCAGCGGCGGCAGGGACACCGAATGGTCGTCGGTGACCTCCACCGCCACCCCGCCCTGGCCGAACACCAGCACCGGCCCGAACACCGGATCGGTGGCGGCGCCGACGATCAGTTCGTGGCCGTTGGCGCGCCGGCACATGGCCTGCACCGAAAAGCCGTCGAAGCGCGCCTGCGGGAACAATTCGTCCAGGCGCTTGCGCATCCGCTGGGCGCTGGCGCGCACCGCGTCGTCGGAATCGAGGTCGAGCGTCACGCCGCCGAAGTCCGACTTGTGCATCACGTCGGGGGTCAGTATCTTGACCGCGACCGGATAGCCGATGGCGCGCGCCGCCGCCACCGCGGCCTCGACGTCGGGCGCGGCGCGGGTCTCGACCAGGGCCAGGCCATAGGCGCGCAGGATGGCCTTGGTCTCGGGATCGGACAGCAGCAGGCGTTTGTTGGCGATCGCCTCGCGCACCAGCGCCCGCGCCGCGCTGCGGTCGGGCGCCATGTGGCCGACCATCGAGGGCGGCACTTCCATCAGGAGGTTCTGGTTGCGGCGGTAGTTCACCAGTTGCAGGAAGCCGGCCACGCCGTCTTCGGGAGTGCGGAAGGTCGGCATGCGCGCGCTGGCGGCGATGGTGCGCGCCTCGAGCACCGAGGCGCCGCCGAGCCAGCACGACAGGATCGGGCGCGAGGCGGCGCGCGCCAGCGGCGCGATGGCGTTCGCCACTTCGCGGCTGTCGACGGTGGCGGTCGGCGAATGCACCACCAGCACGGCGTCGACCTGCGGATCCTTGAGCAGGATCTCGAGCGCGGCCGCATAGCGTTCGGGCGGCGCGCCGCCCAGCAGGTTGACCGGCAGGTTGGCCGCGCCTGCGCTGGCCGCACCCGGCAGCAGCGCGTCGAGCCGGGCGACCGAGTCGGGCGACAGCATGGCGGCAGTGCCCCGGCCATGGCGCAGCGCGTCGCGCGCCAGCACGCCGGGACCCGCGCCGTTGCTGACGATGGCCAGCCGCTCGCCATGCAGCGGGCGGGCATAGGCCAGGGTCTCGACCGCCGCGAACAGCTGCTCGGTGGTGTGTACCCGCAGCATGCCGGCGCGCCGCACCGCGGCGTCGAACACATCGTCCTCGCTGGCCAGGGCCCCGCTCTCGCTGGCCACCGCGCGCACGCCGTCGTCGAGGGCGCGCGACTTGAGCACCAGCACCGGCTTGCTGCGCGCCGCGGCGCGCGCGGCCGACATGAACTTGCGCGCGTAGCGCAGCTGGTCGACATACAGCAGGATGGCGCCCGCGTGGCCGTCGCTGGCCAGGTAATCCAGCACGTCGCCCAGGTCGACGTCGCTCGAGTCGCCCAGCGAGATGAAGTGAGAGAAGCCGATGCCGCGCGTGCGCGCCCAGTCCAGCACGCCGGTCATGAGGGAACCGGATTGCGAGACGAAGGCGATCCGCCCCGGCAGCGCCCCGCTGTGGGCCACGCTGGCGTTCAGGCCGAGGCCGGGCGCCAGCAGGCCGGCGCTGTTCGGCCCGAGCAGGCGCAGCAGATAGGGATGGGCCGCATCGAGCGCGGCCTGGCGCAGGCTGCGCCCGCGGCCATCGCGCGCCCTGGCCATGCCGCTGCTGAGCACCACGGCCGCGCGCGTGCCGCGCTCGCCCAGCTGGCGCACCAGCTGCGGCACGGTCGCCGGCGGCGTGCAGATCACGGCCAGCTCGGGCGCCTCGGGCAGGTCGGCCACGCTGTCGTAGCAGGGCAGCTCGCCGACCTGCTCGTACTTCGGGTTGACCGCGTACAACTTGCCCTTGAAGCCGCCGCCCAGCAGGTTCTCGAGCAAGGTCGTGCCCATGCTGCCGGGACGCTCGGAGGCGCCGATCAGGGCCACCGATTTCGGCGCGAACAGGTAGTGCAGGTTGCGGACGCTCATTGATGGGGCCTTTCCAGCGGCAAGTAGTGACTCATCGTATCAAACGCCGTGACCCGACGGCGCGTCGAAGCCGGGGCTTGCCGCCCGGGGCGCCGGGCGTGCTAGAATCGCCGCGTGAAATATTCCGTCCGTCTCCTGTTCGTATGGCTGATGCTGCTGGCGATCCCGTTCCAGGGAATCGCTTCGGCCGCCATGCTCGCGTGCGCGCATGATGCGCCGCAAGGGACGCAGCAGGCCGCGCATGCGACGCCTCACCACGATGCCGCAAGCAGCCCTTGCCACGAGACGCAGAAGATGCGCGACGGGGCATCCGACCTTGCCCAGGATACGCACGATCACGATGGCAATTGCAGCGCCTGCACCGTATGCTGCATGGGCGCCGCCATGGCGCCCGCGGCAAGCCTCGACCCGCCGGCGCCATCGCTGGCCAAAGCCCTGCTCGTGGCCGCGACCGGCCGCCTTGCCGCGGTCGACCTCGCTCTGCCCGAACGACCGCCCCGCTTCCCGCTCGCCTGATTTCGCCCGCCGCGCGCACCGCGCGGTCCGACGCATTTCATCCGAACGAGGACACCATGTTTACCCACACCGCCGCGCCATGGCGCGCGGCCGCCCTGCTGAGCGCCATGCTTGCGGCCATGCCCGCCGTCGCCCAGCACACCGCCGACAATCCCGCCGCCGGCGTTCCCGAGACGCGCTACCAGAGCGCCCACGTCCAGCGCCCGCCCGTCGCCGCCGCGACCACGCCGGACCGCAACTGGCAGGAAAGCAACCGCATCGTGGCCAGCCAGCCGGCGCATGCCCATGACGCCACACATGCCGACCATGCCGACCATTCGGCGCATGCCGGCCACGCCAAGCCTGCGCAGAAGGAACAACCGAAGGCCGACCACCAGGGCCACCACGGGCATGGAGAACACCACTGATGGCCGCCCCGATGATGACGCGCAGCGCGCTGGCCGCGGCTGCCGCCCTGCTGCTGGCCGGCTGCGCCAGCACCGATCCTGAAGCCGCATTCCGTGTCAGCGCCGACGAGGCGCGCGAGCGCACCGGCGTCGAGGCGCGCCTGCTGAGAAGCGACGACGACCGGCGCGCGCTGGCGCGTGAAATCGACGCCCTGCTCAGGGAGCCCCTCGGCCTGGACGCCGCCGTGCGCATCGCCGTCCTGAATCACCCCGGCCTGCAGGCGAGCTACTGGGACGCCGGCATCGCCCAGGCCGACCTGGCCCAGGCCGCGCGCCTGCGCAATCCCTCGTTCGGGTTCTCGCGCATGGATGGCGGCGGCAGCCGCGAGATCGAGCGCGGCGTGTCGCTCGACCTGGCGGGCCTGCTCACCATGCCGCTGCGCCAGCGCATGGCCGAGCGGCGCCACCAGGAGACCACCCTGCAGGTGGCCGCCGCCATCGAGCGCCACGCGATCGCCACCCGGCGCGCCTGGATCGAGGCCGTGGCCGCCGGCCAGGCGCTCGAGTACGCGCGCCAGGTCGCCGCGGCCGCCGACGCCTCGAGCGAACTGATGGAACGCATGACCCTGGCCGGCAATGCCAGCGCGCTCGACCTGGCGCGCGAATCGGCCTTCCATGCCGAAGCCGGCGCCGCCGTGCTGCGCGCCGGCCGCGCGCGCGACGCCGCGCGTGAACACCTGACGCGCCAGCTCGGCCTGTGGGGCGTTCATGCCGGCTATGCGCTGCCGGAACGCCTGCCCGAACTGCCCGCCCGGCCGGTGGAACTGGCCGGCATCGAGCGCCTGGCGCTGGAACGGCGGCTCGACGTGCGCGCCGCGCGCGCCGCCGCCGCCGGCACCGCCGCCGACCTGGGCCTGACGCGCGCCACGCGCATGGTCAACGTGCTCGACCTGGGCTATGCCAGCAAGAGCGAGACCGGCGAAGCGCGCAGCGAAGGCTATGACATCTCGCTCGAACTGCCGCTGTTCGACTGGGGCGGCGCCCGCGTGGCGCGCGCGCAGAGCGTGTACATGCAGGCGCTCGGGCGGGTCGCCGAGACCGCCGTGAATGCGCGCAGCGAAGCGCGCGCCGCTTACCTGGGCTACCGCGCCAGCCATGACGTGGCGCGCCACTACCGCGACCAGGTGATCCCGCTGCGCCAGAAAATCGCAGGCGAGACCCTGCTGCGCTACAACGGCATGCTGGCCAGTCCCTTCGAGCTGCTGGCCGATGCGCGCGAGCAGGCGGCGGCGGTGCACGCCACCATCGACGCCCTCAAGGATTTCTGGCTGGCCGAGGCCGACCTCGAAGCCGCGCTGGGAGGACGCCTGCCCGCCCCCGCCTCCGCCCCAGCTACCAAGCACGGCCACGCACACGACCACAAGGAAGCACAATGACCAATCGCAGATCGTTCCTGACCGGCGCCGGCGTGACCATGCTCGGCGCCTCGCTGGTGAGCCGCGCCGGCGCCGCCGCGCTGCCCGAAGCCCCCGTCCACACCTCCGCCGCCACCGCGGCCCCGCTGGCGCCGCCGGGCGGGCGTCCCTACAACCCGGTCGTGACCCTCAACGGCTGGACCCTGCCCTGGCGCATGAAGGACGGCGTCAAGGAATTCCACCTGGTGGCCGAACCCGTGGTGCGCGAGCTGGCGCCCGGCATGCAGGCCAATCTGTGGGGCTATAACGGGCAGAGCCCCGGCCCCACGATCGAGGTGGTGGAAGGCGACCGGGTGCGCATTTTCGTGACCAACAAGCTGCCCGAGCACACCAGCGTGCACTGGCACGGCCAGTTGCTGCCGTGCGGGATGGACGGCGTCACCGGCCTCACGCAGCCCGGCATCCAGCCAGGTAAAACCTTCGTCTACGAATTCGTGGCGCGCCACGCCGGCACCTTCATGTACCACCCGCACGCCGACGAGATGCAGCAGATGGCGATGGGCATGATGGGCTTCTGGGTCACGCACCCGAAGAATCCGCGCCAGCACGCCGTCGACCGCGATTACGTGATGCTGCTGTCGTCCTACGACATCGAGCCGGGCAGCTACACCCCGCGCACCAATACCATGCTCGACTTCAACCTGTGGACCATCAACAGCCGCGTGTTCCCGGGCCTGGATCCGATGGTCGCACGGCTGAACGACAAGGTGCGCATCCGGGTCGGCAACCTGACCATGACCAACCACCCGATCCACCTGCACGGCCACCGCTTCGAAGTGGCCGGCACCGACGGCGGCTGGGTGCCGAAGTCGGCGCGCTGGCCGGAGGTGACCACCGACGTCGCCGTGGGCCAGATGCGGGCGATCGAGTTCGTGGCCGACGCGCCCGGCGACTGGGCCTTCCACTGCCATAAATCGCACCACACGATGAACGCGATGGGGCATGACGTGCCGACCCTGATCGGGGTCGACCACCGCGGCGTGGCCGAGAAGATCAACAAGCTGGTGCCGGGCTATATGGTCATGGGCGACAAGGGCGGCTCGATGGGCGACATGAAGATGGCGCTGCCGCACAACACGCTGCCGATGATGAGCGGCGACGGCCCCTTCGGCAACCTGGAGATGGGCGGCATGTTCACGGTGCTGAAGGTACGCGAAGGCTTGCAGCGCGGCGACTACCGCGATCCCGGCTGGTACAGCCATCCCGCCGGCAGCGTCGCGCGCGAATGGACCGGCGACGTGCCGGCGCCCGCCAGCGCACCGGCGGCCACCCCTGCGGCGCCGGCCGGCCCGGCACTCAACGCGCGCAAGCCGGGCCCGAAGGACCACGGCGGCCACCATCACTGAGCGCGCGGCTGCTCCTGCGCCACCTTGCGCAGCAGCTCGAGCAGCTGCTGCGGCGCGACCGGCTTGGTGCAGTGCTGGTCGAAGCCGGACGCCAGCGAAGCAGCGCGGTCTTCCTGCCGGCCGCGTCCCGTGACCGCGACCAGGTAGGGCCGCGGACGCCTGGCCGACAGGATGGCCGCCACTTCGAGTCCGCTCATCTCGGGCATGCCCAGGTCGAGCACGGCGATGTCGGCGCCCTGTTCGTTATACAGTCGCAGCGCCTGGGCGCCGTCGTGCGCCACCGTCACGCTCGCGCCTTCGGAGCGCAGCAGCCAGCACAGCGACTCGGCGGCATCGAGGTTGTCGTCGGCCACCAGGATGCGCTTGCCGACGACGGCGCCGCCGGCCGCCTGGCCTTCGGCCTGGGCCTCGGGCGCGGCCGCCTCGCACAGCGGCAGGCGCACGATGAAGGTGGCGCCCTGTCCCGGCCCCTCGCTGTCGGCGTGGATGCTGCCGCCATGCAGCTCGACGAAACCCTTGGCCAGCGACAGCCCGATCCCCAGGCCGCCCTGGGCCAGGTGGCGCGCGCTGCTGACCTGCACGAAGGCATCGAACACGCGCTCGATCATGCCGCGATCCAGGCCGACCCCATTGTCGGCCACCCACGCCACCGCCTCGCCGTTCTCCGAGCGCAGCCCGATCTCGAGCGCCCCGCCGGGCGGCGTGTACTTGGCCGCATTGTTGATCAGGTTCGCGAACACCTGGGTCAGGCGCAGCGCGTCGGCCTCGACCCACAGGGGTTCGTCGACCAGCCTGAGCGCCACCTGGTGACGCCCGCTCTCGATCAGCGGCATGCTGGCCTGCAGGGCGTCGCGGATCAGGCGTCCCAGTTCGACCCGCGCGCGCCGCAGCTCGATCTTGCCGCGCCCGATGCGCGAGACGTCCAGCAGGTCGTCCAGCAGGCGCGCCATCTGGGCCGCCTGGCGCCCGACCATGGAGGCGATCCACTCGATGCGCTCGGGCGGCAATGACTTGACGCGCAGGAGCGAGGCCGCGTTGGCGATCGGCGCCAGCGGGTTGCGCAGTTCGTGCGCCAGCGTGGCGATGTACACGTCCTTGCGCTGGTCGGCTTCGCGCAGGCCATCCATCGC
Organism: Massilia sp. UYP32; assembly: GCF_050434365.1. Lineage (NCBI taxonomy): Bacteria > Pseudomonadati > Pseudomonadota > Betaproteobacteria > Burkholderiales > Oxalobacteraceae > Massilia > Massilia sp. UYP32. Next base: position 136,436 of record NZ_JBNDIK010000013.1, on the reverse strand, counting down.
CTGTTCGCGCTCGGTCACGTCCAGCACCAGCGAGAACACGGTCAGGATGTCGCCGGCCTCGTCGACCAGCACCGAGTTGTACCATTCGCAGCACAGCACGCGGCCGTCGCGGGTGCGGTTGCGGTTGCTCGATTTGGCGTGGCGGGTGGGCGAATCGAGCAGGCGCCGGATCATTGCCCCGACCTGGTCGGCGTCGCCCTCGTGGATCAGCGGCAGCGCATCGATGCGCTCGCCGATCACTTCGTGCTGGCGCCAGCCGAACAGCTCTTCGGCGCGCCCGTTCCACAGGGTGACGACCAGCTCGCGGTTCCATTCGATCACGGCCAGCGGCGTATGTTGAATCAGGTAGCGCGTCTGGTCCAGCGCACGCGCCAGGGCCGCGCTGGCCTCGGTGCGCTCGGTGATGTCGTCCACCACGATCACCGCCGCCGCCAGTTCGACCGCGCCGTCGCGCAGCGGCGCGCCGCTCACCGTGTAGGCGCGCCGTACGCCGTTGCGCTCGCTTTCCAGCAAGGCCTCGCGAAAGGTCTCGCCGCCGATCGCACGCGCCACCGGATCGCGGATCAGCTCCAGCATGGCTGTCATGCCGGCTTGCGCCACGGATGGCGCCACGGATTGCGCCACATCCTGCGCGCCATCGGCGTCCCCGGGCTGGAAGCAGGCCGCCATCCGGCCGGCCTGGTCGTTGGCCATCACGCAGCGCCCCGCCGCGTCGACGATCAGCACCCCGTCCGGCAACTGCCGCAGCACCGTCCCCAGCAGGCTCTGCCATTGGGCATGGGCGCGGGTTTCCATCATTTCCTGGAAAGTCGCGTGCAGGCGCGCGTGCAGCGCGATATTGTCGATCGCCAGCGCGCCCAGCACGAACAGCGCGGCGGCCAGGCCGTACAGGCGGCCGGCATAGAAGCCCAGGTCGAACATGCCGCCATTGAGCACGCACGACAGCGCCACCTCGAACACCCAGGCCGCCAGCGCCACCGCCAGCCAGGCATCGAGCACGGTGCGCGGGTGCTTGCGCACGATGGCCCACAAGACCCCGACCGACAGCGCCAGCACCGCCCCCGCGATCCAGTGGTACAGCGGCAGCGTGCGGGTTCCCGCCATCACCGGCGGCAGCCAGGCCGCGCCCGAGGTCGACAACAGCACCAGCAGCGCCGCGACCAGCACGATCAGCAAGGCGCCGAAGCGCATGAAGTGCGGCGGCAACGGCGCCGCGTGGGTGCTGCGGGTATAGCCGAGCACGAACAGCGGGAACAGCGCATGCCAGGCGATGTGCAGCCAGGGCGTGGTCTGGTTGTTCCCGCCGAGCACGCCCTGGTCGGCGAACAGGCCAGGAAAGGTCAGCAGGTGGGCGCTGGCGATCAGCGCCGTGAGCAGATACCCCAGCACCAGGATGCCGAGCGCGCGCGAGCGTCCCGTGTGCACGTGACCCAGCAGCAGGATGCCGGTGAGCAGATTGGCGCCGATCAGCACCGCGCCGTAGAGGGGAATGAATTCCGGCGCCCGCGCCAGCGGCACCCCGGCGGCCGGCGCCAGCAGCGCGAAGGCCAGCGCCAGGCAAGCCAGCACCCATACCACGTGGCGCAACTGGGCGCCGCTCGGAGGATGCCTTGCCAGATCCGTCGGTTCCGCCAGAACGCCGTGTCGCATAGATGTCCCCGTGCAGGATCCGGCGGGGCAGCAGGGGTTTGCGGCTGTCCGGGCGGCGCCTGGTGTTATTGTCGTTTCAATAAAATATAACGCAATTCCCACTGCATAGGGGGCAGATTCAATATCTAATCGTCCACATTTGATACTGCGTGGCGAAAAAGCCCTAGGCCGGGGCGCGCGCGGTGACCGGATAGCCGGCGCCGTCGATGGCGGCCACGATGCGGTCGAGGTCGGCGTGGCTGTCGATCCGCACGCTGGCCTTGTCGAGGTCGATCGCGACCTTGGCGTCGGCGTCGACCGCCTGCACCGATTTGGTGACGCGGCCCACGCAGTGATTGCAGCTCATGCCTTCCACGGTCAGTTCATACATGCTGTGTTCTCCTGTCGGATGGGACATCGATGTCCCGGTGGTTGAAAAGGGTTCGGATGCGGATACGGTGGCAGCCTCGGGCGTCGCGGCGGCCGGCGCCGGCGCCCAGCGCCGCAGCAGCAGCGCGTTGGCGACCACGCTGACCGAGCTGAGCGCCATCGCGGCGCCGGCCAGCACCGGATCGAGCAGCCCGAAGGCCGCCAGCGGCAGGCCGATCACGTTATAGATGAAAGCCCAGCCCAGGTTCTGGCGGATCTTGCGGTAGGTGCGGCGCGACACCGCGATGGCGTCGGCCACCAGCCGCGGATCGCCGCGCATCAGGGTCACGCCGGCGCTGTGCATGGCGACATCGGTGCCGGTCGCCATCGCCATGCCGACGTCGGCCGCCGCCAGGGCCGGCGCGTCGTTGATGCCGTCACCGACCATCGCGACCTTGCGCCCGCCCTGGCGCAGGCTGGCGACCACCTGCGCCTTGTCCGCGGGCAGCACCTCGGCATGCACGCGCGCGATGCCGAGCGCCTGCGCCACCGTGCGCGCGGCGCCGGGGCTGTCGCCGCTGAGCAGGACCGGCTCGATGCCGGCTGCCTTCAGGCGCGCGACGGCGCTTGATGCGCCCGGCTTGATGCGGTCGCCGAAGGCGAGCAGGCCCAGCACCCGCACCCGGCCGTCGCGGCGCTCGGCCAGCCACGACACGGTGCGTCCGGCCGCTTCATGGCCCTCGGCGCCGGTCGCCGGCACGCCGAGATCGATCATCAGGCGCCGGTTGCCGAGCACGATGGTGGCGCCGTCGACCTCGGCCTCGACCCCACGACCCGGCAAGGCGCGCGCGGCGCGCGCCGCTGGCAGCGCCAGGCCCTGGCGCGCCGCCTCCTCGAGCACGGCGCCGGCCAGCGGATGCGAACTGCCCTGCTGCACGGCGGCGGCCAGCGCCAGCAGCCGCGCCGGCTCGCGGCCTTCGTGGGCCACCAGCTGCGGCCGGCCCTCGGTCAGGGTGCCGGTCTTGTCGAACACCACGACGTCCAGCGCATGCGCGGTCTCGAGCGCCTCGGCGTCCTTGATCAGGATGCCGTGGCGGGCGGCCGCGCCGGTGCCGACCATGACCGCGGTGGGCGTGGCCAGGCCCAGCGCGCACGGGCAGGCGATCACCAGCACCGCCACCGCATTGAGCAGCGCCGCCTGCCAGTCGCCGCCCGCCAGGCCCCAGCCCAGCAGGGTCGCCAGCGCGATCGCCAGCACGACCGGCACGAACACCGCGCTGACCCGGTCCACCAGGCGCTGGATCGGCGCCTTGACCGCCTGCGCATCCTCGACCATGCGGATGATCTGCGACAGCATCGTCGCCGCGCCGACCGCCGTCGCCTCGACCAGCAGCAGGCCGTCGGCATTGACGGCGCCGCCGGCCACCCGGTCGCCCGGCTCCTTCGCCACCGGCAGGCTCTCGCCGGTCAGCAGCGACTCGTCCAGGTGGCTGCGGCCGTCGACCACGACGCCGTCGGCCGGCACCCGCGCGCCGGGCTTGACCACCATCAGCTCGCCCACGCGCAGCGCGGCCAGCGCCACCAGCACGTCGTGGCCGTCGCGCCGCACCAGCGCCTCGGCGGGCCGCAGGCGGCCCAAGGCATCGAGCGCGGCCAGGGTCTGGCGCTTGGCGCGGCCTTCCAGCCACTTGCCCAGCAAGACCAGCGTGATCACGACCGCCGACGTTTCGAAATACAGGTGCGGTTCGGGATGGGCGCCGTGCGCGCCCGCGCCCAGCAGGAGGTAGACCGACAGGCCATAGGCGGCGCTGGTGCCGAGCGCCACCAGCAGGTCCATATTGCCGCTGCCGGCGCGCAGCGCCTTCCAGCCGGCGCGGTAGAAGCGTGCGCCGAGCCAGAACTGGACCGGCGTGGCCAGCGCCAGCTGCAGCCAGCCGGGCAGCGCCAGGCGATGACCGAACGCCGCGGCCAGCATCGGCAGCACCAGCGGCAGGCTCAGCAGCATGGCGGCGGCCACCGGCCACCAGGCCGGCAGCGTCGCGCCGGTTTCCTTGCGCCGCGCCGGGGCCGCGCCGGCGGCGTCCGGCAGTTCGAGCTCAGCCTCGTACCCGGCCGCGTGCACGGCCGCCATCAGGATCTCGGGCGCGGCCTGGCCCTGCACGCTGGCCTTCTCGGTGGCCAGGTTGACGCTGGCGCCGCTCACGCCCGGCACCGCGCGCAGCGCCTTCTCGACCCGCGCCACGCAAGAGGCGCAGGTCATGCCTTCGATGTTCAGGACAGTGTTGTTCATTTGCTTGTTCTTTGAATCCATACCAACAGCATAGTCCTTCCCACCATGGGAAGGTCAAGCGTTTGTTATTTAGTTCGCGCGAAGGGCTTGCGCCGGTCGCAGGCACGGGCCCGCCAAACGGAATACAAAGGAGCTGGGCCTCGTTTCGAGGATTCGGCACCGACCCGCGGAGGATCGATGAACGCGCTGATGAAGTCGCCAACCACGCTATTGCTCTGGATACTGATGACGGTCTTGTTGGCCGCCTGCGGCAGCGACGACGACCGGTCCCAGGCCGAACGCGCCGGCATCGGCGCCATCGACCAGGCCGCCGGGGCCACGCCTTTCGTCGCGCAGCTGAGCTATACGCTGGACAACTTCGCCCACCTCGACAGCGTGCGCTACACGATCGCCGGCCGCCCGGGCTCGCATTCGCTGCCGGTCGCGGTCACCTACGACCACGCCTGGCTCGGGCGGCGCGCGGCCTGGGACGCATCTGCCAGGCGCATCGCCTTCCCCGTCTTCGGCCTGTATGCCAGCCACCTCAACGAGCTCACGCTCACGACGCGCTTTCGCGATGGATCCACCCACGTGGCGCAAGTGGCGCTGGCCACCGGCCCCTACACCGGCCCGGCCACCGTCTACGCCACGCCCGAAGTGCGCACCGCGCGCGGGGCGGCTTCGCCCGGTGTCGAGTACATGCTGATCAAGAACGGCGTCACGATGCCGGTCATCCTCGACAGCGACGGCCAGATGCGCTGGGCCGGCGCCGCACCTGGCAGCTCGTTCTCCTCGCTGTTCGGCGACGACGCCTTCTATGTCGGCGACCAGGACGCCCCGCTGCTGCACCAGGTCGACGTCGATGGCAGCGTGCGCAGCAGCCGCCTCGACGACACGCGCTTCACCAACTTCCACCACGAACTGGCGCGCGGCAAGACCGGCTTCCTGGCCGAGCTCGACGCCCTGGTCGGCGGCGTGCAGCTGGTGGAGTCGATCCTGGCCGAGATCGACATCTCGGGGCGGGTGCTCAAGGAATGGGACCTGGGCCAGATCTTCCGCGCGGCGATGCGCGCCGGCGGCGACAATCCCGACAACTTCGTGCGCGACGGCATCGACTGGTTCCACATGAACTCGGCCATCTACGACGCCCACGACAATTCGCTACTGATCTCCAGCCGCGAGAACTTCGTCGTCAAGCTCGACTACGAGACGGGCGCCATCCGCTGGCTGCTGGGCGACACCAGCAAGCACTGGTACGTCAACTATCCGTCGCTGCGCGCGCTGGCCCTGCGCGTCACCGAAGGCAAGGCGCCGATCGGCCAGCATTCGCTGTCGGTCGCGCCGAACCGCGAGCTCATCATGTTCAACAACGGGCTGGCCAGCCTCAACCCGCCCCCGGGCGCGCCAGCGGGCGAAAACCGCAGCTACAGTACGCCGTCGCGCTACGCGATCGACGAAACGGCGCGCACTGCGCGCGAAGTCTGGACCTGGGATGGGGACCACAAACTCCTGTCGAACGTCTGCTCATCCGCCTACGAAGGCGCCGCCGGTCGCTACCTGATGGCCTACGCCGCGCTGGAGACGAACACGCTGGCGCGCTTGATCGCCGTCGACAGCGCCGGCCAGGTGGCCTTCGATTACGCCTACCCGACCACGGCCTGCAACACCGTCTTCATCGCCCAGCCCTTGCGCCTGGAAGACCTGCGCCTGCGCTGAGAGCCTGTTCCGGCAGGTGGGCGTCGCGCCTGGCGCGGCCGGCTTCAACTGCCGACGTTGAACAAGACGCCGACCGCGAGTTCGACCCACAGCGCGGCGAATACCAGCGCCACCGCACCGACGACGGCGAGCCGCCGCCAAGGCTGCCAGTGCGCCACCCGGCGCGCCGTGCGCAGGCAGGCCAGCCCCGCGCCCGCAAGCAACAGCGCGGCGGCGCCGAAATCACGGCCCGTCCAGGCGACTTCGCGCGTGAATTCCATGGCGACCAGCGGCGCCAGCAGGATCAACGCGGTCGCCAGGCCGACCCGCAGCAGGTCGATGCGCAGCGTGGCCTTGTGCGCGAGGGGCTTCTGTGAGCCAACGGTATGCATTTTGCTCTCCTGAATGAATCTGGTTGACAGCCTGCGCCCGGCAAAGACCCGGCGCCGGTCGGCGCGCATGGCATGTCGGCTATCCTAACCCTGTTGCGGCGCGGGCGGAAGCGGCAGGACGCAGCCGCGTCCCGATTTCTTGGCCTCGTACATCCAGTGGTCGGCTTCCTTGATCAATTCTTCCGGCGTGGGCGCCTGCCCCGGCGCCTGCACCGCGATCCCGATGCTGGCCCCGACCCGGACCGTCGCGCCGCACAGCTGCACGGGGAGGGAGACCGCCTCGACCAGCTTGCGGCCGACCCGGTGCGCATCGACCAGGCCACCGGCCAGGTCGGCGAGCAGCACCGTGAACTCGTCGCCCGCCAGTCGGAATACGCTGTCGGTGCGCCGCACCGCCTGGCGCAGGCGCTCGGCGATGGCCCGCAGCAAGGCGTCGCCGCCGTCGTGGCCGAGCTGGTCGTTGACCGCCTTGAAGCCGTCCAGGTCGATGAACAGCAGGCCGAGCCGGCCCTGGCCGCGGTCGGCGCGCGCCTGCGCCAGCGGCAGCGCCTCCATCAGCGCGCGCCGGTTCTGCAGGCCGGTCAGCAGGTCGTTCTCGTATTCGCGCTGGGCGTCGCGCTGCCTGCGCAGGGTGACGTCGTGCAGGAAGGCGCTGAAGACGGGTTCGCCGCGCACCTCGTGGCGGCGGATGCGCACCTCGACCGTGAGCCGGCTGCCGTCGCGCCGCAGCGCCGGCAGCTCGACCCGGCGGTCGAGGATGCGCGAGGTGCCGGTGCGCAGGTAGAGCTGCATGCCGTCGCGGTGGGCGCCGGACAGCTCGGCCGGGATGATCAGCGCCTCGAGCGGCCGGCCCAGCGCTTCCTTCGCGCTCCAGCCGAAGGTCTGCTCGGCCTGGCGGTTCCAGGCGGTGACCCGGCCTTTGCGGTCCAGGCTGATGTAGGCGTCGTTGGCGTTGTCGATCACGCTGCGCAGTTCTTCCTCGCGCTCGCCGAGCTCGCGCGTGCGCGCCTCGACCCGCCGCTCGAGATCGGCGTGCAGGCGCGCCAGTTCTTCTTCCGCCAGCTTTTGCGCGTGGATGTCCTTGATCACCGACACATCGTATTCGGGACGCCCGGCGGGGTCGCGCTTGCGCTTGACGTCGACCTCGACCCACACCGGCGAACCGTCCCTGCGCAGGTAGCGCTTCTGGCGCCGCAGCGCGTCGATCTCGCCCCGTGCCAGACGCCCCATCAGGGCCGCGTCTTCGGCGCGGTCGTCCTCGTGGGTGACGTCGGCGAAACCGCGTCCCTGCAGCTCGTCGGCCGTATAGCCGAGCAGCTCGCTCAGCGCCCGGTTGATGCTGATCCAGCGCCCGTCCGGCGTCGTCAGCGCGATGCCGACGCTGGCGATCTCGAACACGGCGCGAAAGCGGGCCTCGCTCGCGTCCAGCACCGCGTCGCTGTGCTGCAGCCGCGAGCGCGCCGCCGCCAGCCGCTCGCGGTACTGCACCTCGCGCATGATGATGGCGGCCAGGTCGACCAGCACCGCCTTCTGCTCGGCGTCGAGCTGGCGCGGCACGACATCGATCGCGCACAGGGCGCCCAGCGCCGGCCCGGCGCTCGAACGCACCGGCACGCCGGCGTAGAAGCGGATGGCGGGCGCCCCGGCGACCAGCGGATTGTCGGCGAAGCGCGGGTCGTGGCGCGCAACCGGCACCACCAGCGGCTCGTCCTGCAGGAGCGTGTGGGCGCAGAAGGCATCCGCGCGCTGCGTTTCGCCGGCCTCGATGCCCACCCGCGACTTGAACCACTGGCGCTCGGCGTCGATCAGCGAGAACGCCGCCATCGGCACCTCCAGCAGGCGGCTGGCCAGACGGACCACCCGGTCGAAGACGAGCTCGGCCGGCGTGTCCAGCAGGTCGAGCTCGCGCAGCAGCGCGAGACGCTCGTGTTCATCGGGAGGCGGGGCGGCTGCAATCATGGCTCAAGAAAGAATCATCTCCAGGTCGCTCGCCGAATGGCCGTACCTTACTGTAGCAGAGCAGACACCCGATCCCCCGCACATGATGGCTGGAGCGTCCCGCCCGGCGGGATGGCAAAAATTTGTTACAAGTTTACGCGCAAGAATTTATATACTTGCGCCGTGCGAACATTCATTTGTCTACCATGCGAATCCTGCCCTTCCTGCCGTGCGCCCTGCTCTGCCTCGCCGTGTTCCAGCCAGCCGCCGGCATGGCGGAAGACGTCACCCTGTCCGGCGCGCCCAAACCCGCATCCGCCGTATCCATGCCGGGTATGACCGGCGCCGCGCGTGATGTCGAGGCCATGCGCGAGGCCATGCGCGCGGCCGTGCGCGCGGCCGAGCAGCGGCGCGCCCAGGCCGTGTCCAGCCGCGACGTGGCCACTCTGCGGCACCTGATCAGCCGCGACTATTACCACGTCGAGACGCGCGGCCGCGCCCGCACCAGGACCGAGTTCCTGCAACTGCTGACGCGCGACGAATACGAGTTCCGCTCCTACGAAGTCGACGATACCGAGATCCGGATGCTCGACAATGGCCAGGCGGCGCTGGTCACGGGCCGGTTCCGGGCGGCGGCGCAGGGCGCCGACGGTCCCCGCGACCTGCGCGGACGGTATGTCCGCATGTGGGTGCTGGGGCCGGAGGGATGGCGCAATACCATGCAGCAGACCACCGAAATCCGCCCGCTCGCGGCCCAGCGCGACCTCCGGACACAGCGCTGAGCCCTCGCCCCTTCTCCTGGCCGGCCAGACGGGCCGGCACGGCCTCCGATGCTTGTCGGCCACGGCCACGTTCAATTTCCATGTGACTGCTTGTCAAGGCGACGTGATGCATCTATCATGAGAATGATTATCATTTGCTGTCTCATTTACAGCTTCCATCATTCTTGCCACGCCCAACCAGCGCGACCATGACCTCACTCACTCTGACGCCCCGCCACATCGCCTCGCGCACCGCGGTGGCCATCCTCGGCGGCTACGCCTTCACCTGGGGCGTCGTCGCCCTGGGCATCGCCCTGCTGTACAGCGCCGGCATGGAATTCCACGATGCCGAGCACCTGTCTTACATTATCGGTTTCCTGGTCTTCCTGACCGCCTTCCTGGTGGCCTTCGCCACCCAGGGGCTGCGCAAGGTAGCGCTGGTGCTGGTGGGCGGCGGCGCGCTGATGAGCGCGGTGGCCTGGTGGCTGCAGAGCCTGATCATTGCGTCGGGGGTCTGACATGTTTCCCAACTTCCGCCATACGATGGCCTGGCTGCACACCTGGTTCGGCCTGGCGCTGGGCCTGGTGCTGATGGTCGTGTTCTTCTTCGGCTCGCTGTCCGTGTTCGACCGCGAGATCGACCGCTGGGCCATCCCCGACACCCGCTACGAACCGCAGCCGATGCCGTCGTTCGACAAGATGCTGGCGCCGATCTTCAAGGAGATGCAGCCCGACGCCGCGGCCCGCGCCATGACGGCGCCGCTGGCCGACGGCCCGCTGCCGGCCCACTTCGACACGCCGCGCAGCTGGGGCGCATACACCACCCACCGCGATCCGGTGCTGCTGCTGTTCGCCGGCTACGAAGTGCCGAATGCGAAAGACCATGAAACGTCGATCTGGGCCAACCGCACGGTCGATCCGCGCACGGGCGAGGCCCTGCCGGTGGACCGCCTCAAGATCGGCAGCGAATTCTTCTATCCGCTGCACTACAGCCTGACCCTCGACTGGAAGAACGTCGGCTACTGGATCGTGGGCTTCTCTGCCCTGATGATGCTGATGGCCCTGGTCACCGGCGTCATCATGCACCGCAAGATCTTCCGCGAACTGTTCACCTTCCGCCCGAACAAGAGCACCCAGCGCAGCATGCTCGACCTGCACAACCTGACCGGCGTCGTGGCCCTGCCCTTCCACTTCTTCTTCGCCTTCACCGGCCTGGTGATCTTCGCCTATATCTATTTCCCGGTCACGCATACCCAACTGACCCCGCTGCACGACCGCCATGAAATGATGGAATCGAAGGAAACCGGCCTGCCGCACGACCGCGCCGGCGTGGCGGCCCCGCTCGCCTCGGTCGACGCCATGGTGGCCGAAGCGCAGCGCCGCTGGGCCGCCAAGGGCATGGCCGGCGACGTCGGCTACCTGAACATCCAGCACGTGGGCGACGCCAACGGCTATGTCAGCGTGTACCGCGCCGGCACCGACCGCGTCCAGCTGACCGGCGAAGGCATCCACTTCAAGGCCTCCACCGGCGAGCTGCTGCGCGAGGATCCGCCGCCGACCGTGGTGGCGCGCATCAATGAATTCCTGACCGGCCTGCACCTGCAGCACTTCAAGCACTGGCTGCTGCGCTGGCTGTACGTGCTGGGCGGCCTGTCGGGCGCGGCCTGCATCGCCACCGGCCTGTTCTTCTTCGTCGAGAAGCGCAAGCGCCAGCACGCCAGGCAGGGCGTGAGCGGCGCGCGCGTGGTCGACGCGCTGGCCGTCACGGTCGTCACCGGCATGCTGGTGGCCACCCTGACGATGCTGATCGCCAACCGCCTGCTGCCCGACGTCATGCCGGCCGGCTGGCCGCTGCGCGGCGCCATGGAGAAATACCTGTTCTGGGGCAGCTGGGTGGCGGCTGGCGCGCACGCCTTCTGGCGCACCGCCGCGGTCGCCGAGGGCCGCCTGGCCCCGGCCTGGCGCGAGCAGTGCCTGGCCATCGCCGTGCTGGCGGTGACGGCGCCGGTGCTCAACTGGATCACCACCGGCGACCACCTGCTGCGCACGGTCGCCTCCGGCTACTGGCCGGTGGCCGGCGCCGACCTGTTCATGCTCACCAGCGCCGCGCTGGCGCTGCTGGCCGCGCGCAAGCTGCGCCAGCGCGCAGCGCGCCCGCTGGCGCTCAAGAACGTGACCCTGGAGGCCGGCCATGCCTGACGCGCTGCTCCTGCTGCTGGCCCTGCTGGCCTGCGTCGCCGGCATGGGGTGGCTCGCCCTGTCGATGAACGTGCACTGGACCCAGGCAAGGGGCGCGGCGCCTCTTTCCCCGGCCCTGGCCAAGACCCTGCGCCTGGGCGGCGCCGCCGCCCTGCTGCTGTCGCTGGTGCTCTGCCTGACGGTGGATTCGCCGTCGATCGCGGTGCTGGTATGGTTCATGGCGCTGGCCGGCGCCACGCTCACGATCGCCTTCACGCTCACCTGGCGCGCCAGCATCCTCGGGATGCTGGTATTCTGGACAGGATCAGGCGCCCGGTGAGTCATCCCTGGGGTGCGCGGCCGCACGCCCCGTCCTGCTTGCCGGTTTTGCCCGCATGGCACGTCGCTGGAACGGCGCGATCGAGAGGGTCGCGCATTTCACTTGACCTCAAGCACGCTTGAGGTTGTGTAATACGACCTGACCATGCAAACCGCGGGACCGACCGGTCCCGGTGCAACGTTTCATGCCGGAACAGTGTTCCCAACCATCTGAACGGAGAATGATCATGCCTTATGCACTGCCGCCACTGCCGTACGCCTACGATGCCCTCGAGCCGCATTTCGATGCGCGCACGATGGAAATCCACCACACCAAGCACCACCAGACCTATATCACCAACGTCAACAACGCCCTGGCCGAGGCCAGCGTGGCCGAGGTGCCGGTCGAAGAACTGATCAGCAATATCGGCGCGCTGCCGCAGAACATCCACACCGTGGTGCGCAACAACGGCGGCGGCCACGCCAACCACGCGCTGTTCTGGACCGTGCTGAGCCCGGATGGCGGCCAGCCTTCGGGCAAGCTGGCCAAGGCCATCGAGGACGACCTCGGCGGATTCGACCGGTTCAAGGACGCCTTCACCAAGGCCGCCCAGACCCGCTTCGGTAGCGGCTGGGCCTGGCTGACCCTGGGCAAGGACGGCAAGCTGCTGGTCGAAAGCAGCGCCAACCAGGACAATCCGCTGATGGGCGAGTTCGCCGGCATGTCGGGCGGCACGCCGATCCTGGGCCTGGACGTGTGGGAGCACGCCTATTACCTGCAGTACCAGAACAAGCGTCCTGACTATATCGCGGCCTTCTTCAACATCATCAACTGGGCCGAAGTCGAGCGTCGTTACGATGAGGCGTTGGGCAGCCAGGCCGGCTAAGTCGACCGGCTGCTGAAAAAGGGCGCGCCCTCCGGCGCGCCCTTTTGCATGCGACTGTCGATCCAACCGCCCGCCGCGGACTTACAGTTTCACGTTCAGCGATACATACGCCGCGCGACCGTTGCCCGACGAATACATCGGTTGGGCCTGACCGGCCGGCCACCAGTACTCGTCGTACCACGCATATTCGTAACGACGGTCGGCCAGGTTCTTGACCTGCAGGTCGATGCTCACGCGTGGCGTGATTGCATACGACACATTGGCATCGAACAACACGAAGCCGCCGTACTTGCCGAGCTGGTTCGCACGGTCGATGTAGTAATCTCCCTGCGCCCGGCCCTGCAGGCCGAGGTGCCAGCGCTCGGACGGATGGTAGTCGAGGCCGACGTTGCTGATGTAGCGCGGCGTCGAAAACAGTTCCTTGCCGGCCAGCGAAACGCCGGCGTCGGTCATGGCGCTCACCGCCTCGGCCTTCTGGAGCGAATGCGACGCCCAGACCTGGAGCCGGTCCGACAGGCGGCCAGACAATTGCAGGTCGATGCCCTCGCGCCGCGTCTCGCCGAGCGCCACCGAGGTGCCGGTGGCCGGCATGTTCGCCGCCTCGCCGGAGGCGTCCTGGCGCCAGATCGCCAGGCGCAGGTCGGAACGCGCGCTCGGCTTGAGCTTGATGCCGATTTCCTTGCCGGTATTGCTCGAGGCGTCGAACGGCCCCTGCCCCGGCAGCAGGTAGGCCGGCATGACCGATCCGGTCAGAATCTGGAAGGTGCGGCCCCAGTTGGCGTACACGCTGACGTCCTCGGCCGGGGAGTACACCATGCTCAGTTTCGGCTGCTTGATCCAGCCGTAGTCCTGCAGGCCGGCCGATCCGCCGCCGGGCAGCGGATTGCTGCCGGTGAAACGGTCGACCCGGTAACCCGGCACGATGCGCAGCGTGTCGGTGGCCTTGATCACCGCCTGGGCGTAGGCGCCAACGTTGTTCAGGTAATAGCGGTCGTCGTTTTGCACCCGCGCCGGATTGCTGAAATCGGTCGGCATCGCATACGCGTAGCGTGAACGCTTGTAGAAATTGTTCTGGCGCTCTGTGTTCACGCCGCCGTCGACCGTGACACGCTCGCTGGCGCGCCAGGTCAGCGTGCTCATGAAGCCGAACTGGTGCTCATCCCACTCGCGGCGCTGGCGCGGCCCGTTGCCTTCCGGGTTGCTGGTGAAGGTGACGCGGCGGTCGTCGTGGTAATCGTTGTAGTACAGCTTGTTGCTGAGGAAGGCGTCTTTCGAGATTTGCCAGTCCAGGTGGGCACTGGCGTGGTTCATCTCGCGGTAGGTGATGTCGTTGACGTTCTTGGCCGGCGACTGGCGCCGGTCGGCGGCCAGTTCGGTGGCGGTCAAAAAGCCCGGCTCGTCGGCGTCATGCTTGTAGGTGCGCAGCACGATGCCGCCGGTGAGCGACTTGTCCTTCGACGTGAGGAACCACTTGCCGGCCGCCGTGTAGCGCTCCGAATCGCCGTGGCTGCGGCGGTAGCTGTTGGCATCCTGTCTTGCCAAGACATAGTTCTGGGAAAAGCCGTCGGCCTCGCGCCCATAGACCAGTTGGGCTTCGCGCGTGTCGAAGCTGCCGACGGTGAAACGGCCGTCGAAGTAGTTGCCGCCCTGGCGCGTCCCGAGGTTGATGTTGCCGCCGATGTTGTGCAGACCGTAGCGCGGGTCGTTGGTGCCGCGCACCACTTCGACATAGTCGACTTCGAGCGGGAAGATCATATCGATGAAGCGCTGGTTGCCGCTGTTGACATTGCTCGGAATGCCGTCGATCAGCACCTTGATGGCGTTGATATACCCTTCGCCATTGAAGGCGCGGAAGGTCGCCTTGCCCGACTCGGCGCCCATGCGGGTTTCGGTCATCTGGGTGCCCGGCAGCTGCCCGACCAGTTCCCAGCTGCTGGCGACGTGCTTGTCCTCGATCTTGTCGGCGCCGAGCACGTCGACCGAGGTCAGCACGGTGCTCGGACGCAGCGCGCCGGCGTCGCGCTGGGCGCTGACGCGCACTTCGCCCATCACGATCGTGGGGTCGGCGGCGTGGACGGCGGACGCGAGCGAGGACAGGCCCAGCGCTAGGGGGAGGAGCTTTGTTTTCATTATTGAAGTAGAGGAGTACGACGGGAAAGGATGCCAGGGCATCGATTCGATAATGATATCCCATTCTCAATAATTCGGGCAAGCCACACCAGCTTCCGGCTGCGTCTCCTGCTCAGAACGGGCGACCCCGGTAAGCCATGCGCGCCGGCAGCGTCAGCGCCACCCGCGTGCCGCGCCATCCCTCCCGACCGCCGCCGCTGTGGATGTCGAGCCTGGCGCCGATGCGCTCGGCGCGTTCGCGCATGCCGCGCAAGCCCCAGTGGTCGGGGCGGCCCTGCTCGCGCAGCCAGGCCGGATCGATGCCGCGGCCGTCGTCCGTGACCGTCAGCACGAAGGCGGAGCGCCGGTACACGACCTCGATCCTGACCTGCGCGGCCCGGGCATGGGCGAAGGCGTTGCGCAGCGCCTCGAGACCGATCCGGCAAACCTCGTCCAGGACGGCCGGCTGCAGGCGTCGCACCGTCCCACGCACCGCGAATGCGAAGCCGCAGGCCCATTGCGCGGCCAGTTCCTCGCCGGCCGCCGCCAGCGCCTCGTGCAGCTCGCGCGTGTCGAGCGGACCGCCACGCAGCGCGCGCACGCGCTCGCGCCCCTCGACCAGCACCTGGTCGGCGCGCACCAGGGCTTGTTCCAGGCGCGCGCGGGCGGGCGCGTCCGTGGGCAGCGTGTCGGCCGCCGCCTGGAAGCGCAGCACCAGTCCGTGCACGCCCTGCAGCAGGGTGTCGTGCAGCTCGCGCGCGATGCGCTCGCGTTCGCGGTGGCGTTCCTGCAGGCGGTCGCGCACGCGCTCGGCGGCGCGGCGCGCCGTGGCCCGGTAGGCCAGCCGCAGGGCGGCCAGCGCCAGCACGGCGGCGCCGGCCAGGAACAGCGGATGACGGTAGAACGCCTGCGCCACCCTGAACGGCAACACCGCCTCGCGCGGGCTTGGCACGCCATCCTTGTTCAGGGCGATGACGCGAAAGCGATAGGCGCCCGGCGCCAGGCCGGTATAGATGGCCTGGCGCGCACGGCCGGCGTCCACCCAGTCGGTGTCGAAGCCATCCAGCCGGTAGCGAAACCCCAGGCGCTCCGGCGCGGCCAGGCTCGGCGCCGTGTAGTCGATGGCGATGCGCTGCGCCTGTGGCGCCAGACCGAGCGAGGCAGCGGGGTCCACCCGGGCGCCGTCCACGCTGACCGCCTCGATCCCGACCATCGGCCCGGGCTCGGCGGGCGGCAGGCGCGCGGGGTCGAGCGACACCACCCCGCCGCTCGTGGAAAACCACAGCCGGCCATCGGCGCCGCGCACGGCGGTCGGCAACGGCAGCACCTGGTGCGGATCGTTCGCCAGGCCGCCCAGCGCGTCGAAGGAACGATAACGGATCCGGTGGCCGGGCCTGGCCATCGCGCGCCGCAGCTCGGCGGCGCCGATCTGGAAAATGCCCGCCCTGGCATGCAGCCACAGGTCGACATCGGCAGCCCCGGTGGCCGCCGCGACCGGGACGATGGCATAGATGTTGTCGAACGCGCCGTCGTCCGGCAGCGGCAGGCGGCGCAGGCGGCCCGCTTCGACATACGCCAGGCCATGCTGGCCGCCGACCCAGGTGCGGCCCGCGTGGTGCGCCAGCGCGGTGACATGGCCAAGGTCGTCGGACGCGCTCCAGCGCAGCGTCTGCCCGCCGCGGCGCGCTTCGAGCAGGCCGTCGCGGTAGCCGAACCACAACCAGCCGTCGGGCGCGGCCAGCGCGCTGACCGGCATGCGCTGGCTGCCGCGCCCTGGCGCCACGGGCGCGCGCACCCATCCTTGCGCCTCGCGCCGGAACAGGCCCACCTTGTTGATCGAGACCCACAGCACGCCCTGCGCATCGCGCGCCATCGCGCGCACCGGCGCCTGGCCGGCGGCGCCGGGGGCAGGTCGGCCACGAATTCCAGCCGGGCGCCGCGCGCGCGCCAGATGCCGGCCGGACCGGCCATCCAGATGCCGCCTTCGGCGTCGCTGATGGCGCTGTTGACCGGCGCCGGCATTGCCAGCGCCCGCACGCTGCCGCCCTGCAGCCGCAGCGCCGAGCCGCTGCCCGGACCGCCCCACAGGCTGCCGTCGCCGCCGGCGGCCAGCGCCACGTTCAGCGCGCCGGGCGGGAACGCCGACGGCGCCAGGATGCGCGGCCGAAAGCGGTCCAGGCCGGCATTGGTGCCGACCCACAGATTGCCGGCGCGATCCAGGTGCAGCCGCCACACGAAGTCCGAGCTCAGGCCGTGCCTGGCCGTGAAGCGGCTGGCGCCGGCCAGCGCCGCCAGGCCGTCCGGGCGCGCCACGTGCAGCAGGCCGCGGCCGGCCGTGCCGAGCCACAGGCCGCCGGCGCCGTCGAACACGAGGCTGGTTGCGGGCGCATCGAGCGGCGCCGTGCCGGACGACAGCCCATTCTCGTGCAGCACCACGCGGTGCATCCGGCCGCCCCGGCGCTCGGCCAGCCACAGCGCGCCATCGGGCGCCTGCGCGATCTGGCTCACGCCATCGAGCCGCAGGCCGGTGTCGGTGAAGCGCCCGGCGCCCTCGCGCAGGTAATGGAGCTTGCGTTCGCCGGCAACCCACAGCACGCCGTCGCGGTCGACGAACACGGCGCGGGCGCCGGCCTCGTCGACACCCTGGTCGCGGCCGATGCGCCGCCAGGCGCCGTTCACCCGCCGCGCCAGGCCGTCCTCGGCGGCGGCCCAGATGGCCCGGCCCCGGTCCAGCGCCAGCCCGTACACCACCCCGGCCGGGGCGCCGGGGCCGCGCTCGCGCGCGAGGGCGGCCCCGGGACGGGCCAGCGCCACGCCGCCGCTGCGCAGGCCCACCCACAGGGCGTCGCCCTGGGCCAGCAAGGACGACACGATGGCGGGCGCCCCGCGCGCGCCGGGTGGCTGGCGCCGGAAGCGCAGGCCGTCGAAACGCACCAGCGAGTCGTTGGTGCCGAGCCAGAGATAGCCGTCGGCGCCGTGGACGATCGCGCCGACCTGGCTCGGCCCGCCGTCGGCCGACAGCCAGCGCCGGTGCTCCAGGCGTTCGGGCGCATGCTCCTGCGCCGCCGCCGGCATGGCCATGCCGACGGCCACCAGCAAGGCGAGCGCGCATGCCGCCAGCGCGGGCGATCCAGGCCGGCCCGGCCACCGGCGAAAGCCTCGATGTTGCAGGATTTCCATTGCCCGATCATAGCATCGGGACTGACTGCGGCCGCATCCGTCGTTGCGCTATCCGCCCCCGCCGGACCGACATGCGCCCGCTCCCACCACATGAACCGGCCCGCAGGACGGAACCACCGCGTCCGGCGCGGCTCGAACGGAAGATGCCGGCGCCCGTGCCCGGCGAGCACATCCCACATCCACCCATCCGCATGGACACGAGGTCCACACCGTGAGCGCCGCCCCGATCGCCAGCCGGCAGGCCGGACTGCGCAGCTGGCTGCCGCCGCTGGTCGCGGCCGTGCTCCTGTGCGCGGCAGTCTGGGTCCTGCACGGCGAACTCCAGCAGATCCGTTATCGCGACCTGCAGGCGGCGCTGGCCCGCCTTGGCGCCGGGCACCTGCTGCTCGCCCTGCTGTGCTGCGCGGCCAACTACCTGGTCCTGAGCTGCTACGACCAGCTGGCCTTCGTCTACATCGGCAAGCGCATCGCACGCGCGCGCATCGCCCTGACCGCTGTCATCGGCTACGCGATCAGCAACAGCGTCGGCTTCGCACTGCTGTCGGGGACGGCCGTGCGCCACCGCTTCTATTCGCGTTGGGGCGTAGGCGGCGCCGACCTGTCCCGGATCGTGGCGCTGAATGGCATCACCTATTGGCTTGGCCTGCTGGCTTTGGGCGGCTGGAGCCTCGTCAATCACCCGCATGCCTGGCTCCAGGGCGAACTGGCGCAACGCGGCGCGCAGTGGCTCGGCCTGGCCTGCCTGGCGCTGGTGGGCAGCTACCTGTTCCTGCCGCTGGCGCGCAAGACGCCGCTACGGGTGCGCGGCTTCGATATGCGAATCCCGCCGCTGCCGCTCACGCTGGCCCAGCTGCTGGTGTCGATGACCGACTGGATGCTGGCGGCCGGCATCCTGTATGTCCTACTGCCGGATGCGCCGCCCTACCCCGTCGTGCTTGGCGCCTTCCTGGCAGCTCAACTGGTGGCGCTGGCCAGCCACGTGCCCGGCGGGCTCGGCGTCTTCGACGGCATCGTGGCGCTGCTGCTGGCGCCGTACCTGCGCGCCGACCAGATCGTGGCGGCGCTGCTGCTGTACCGCCTGGTCTATTATCTGCTGCCGCTGAGCCTGGCGCTGGTCCTGCTGGTCGGCGACGAGACGCGGCGCCGGCGCGGGCGCCTGCAGCAGCTCGGCCAGTCGCTGGGCCAGCACTCGGTGCGGCTCGCGCCCAGGATCCTGGCGCTGTTCACCTTCATGGGCGGCCTGCTGCTGCTGGTCTCGGGCGCCACGCCGGCCGCGCACGAACGGCTGCACTGGCTGTCGCGCCTGTTTCCGGTCGGCCTGTTCGAAGCGTCGCATTTCATCGGCAGCGTCGTGGGCGTGGCCCTGCTGCTGCTGGCGCAGGCGATCGCGCGCCGCATCCGGCTGGCCTGGCAGCTCGCCGTCGGCGCGCTGGCCGCCGGCATCGCGGCCTCGCTGCTCAAGGGCGGCGACTGGGAAGAAGCGACGCTGCTGGCCTTGCTATTGCTGGTGTTCGCGCCGAGCCGCCGCCTGTTCGACAGGCGCGCGGCGCTGTTCGACACCCGTTTCTCGCCCGGCTGGATCGTCGCGATCGCGGCCGCCTTCGGCGCCTCGCTGTGGATCGGCATGTTCGCCTATCGCCACGTCGACTATTCGCACGAGCTGTGGTGGCAGGTGGCGCTGCACGGCGACGCGCCGCGCTTCCTGCGCGCCAGCCTGGGCGTCGCCGTGGCGCTGTTTGCCGTCGGGGTCGCGCGCCTGCTCCGGCCACCGCCGCACCTGGCCGAACCGCCATCGAGCGCGGCGTTGGCCGACGCCGAGCGCATCGTGCGCGCCCAGGGCGCGACCTTGCCCTACCTGGCCTGGCTGCGCGACAAGGAACTGCTGTTCAACCCCGAGCGTACGGCCTTCATCATGTACGGCGTGCGCGGCCGCACCTGGGTGGCGCTGGGCGATCCGGTCGGCCCGCCGTCCGCCGCCGCGTCCTTGACACGCGACTTCGTCGAGCGCGCGGATGATGCCGGCGCCACCCCGGTGTTCTACCAGGTGCATCCGGAGCAGCTGCACTGCTACGCCGACCTGGGGCTGGCGTTCGCCAAGTTCGGCGAGGAAGCGCGCATCCGCCTCGAGGGGTTGTCGCTGGCGGGAGGCCGCTTCAAGGAATTGCGGGCGGCCATGCAGCGCCTGAAGCGCGAGCACGTGGATTTCCGGATCGTGGCGCCGGAATCCGTGCCGGCGATCCTGCCCCAACTACGCTCAGTGTCGGATGACTGGCTGGCCGGCAAGGCGGGCGGCGAAAAGGGATTCTCGTTGGGTTTCTTTGCCGATGATTACCTGAAGCGGCAACCGGTCGCGGTGCTCGAACGCGAAGGCCGCATCGTGGCCTTCGCCAACCTGTTGTGCGGGCCCACCGGCGAGGAACTGTCGATCGACCTGATGCGCTTCATGCACGCGGCGCCGCGCGGCCTGATGGATGGCCTGCTCACCCATGTCTTCCTGTGGGGCCAGGAGCACGGCTACCGCTGGTTCAATCTCGGCATGGCGCCGCTGTCCGGCGTGCGCCCGTCGCGGGCCACGCCCATGTGGAACCGGCTGGCCGGCTTCGTGTACCGGCATGGGGAGTCGTTCTACAAATTCCAGGGGCTGCGCGCGTACAAGGAGAAATTCCATCCGGTGTGGGAGCCGCGGTATATCGCCTATGCGAGCGGGAAGTTTCTTCCGGCGCTGCTGGCCGATGTGGCGGCGCTGTCGGCACGGGGGTATGCGCGGATTTTTCTGTAGATTGCTGGGCCAGCACACCGGTGGCTTTGGGCAGATATTCGCCCGACGGACCCAACAATGAAAAAAGCCACCTTGCGGTGGCTTCTCTCTTTGAAACTTGGCGGAGACGGTGGGATTCGAACCCACGATACGGGTATAAGCCGTATGCTTCCTTAGCAGGGAAGTGCCTTCGGCCACTCGGCCACGTCTCCCATCAGAACCGGCGTTTGCACGTCAGCGCTGAGTGCAGGCATCTTAAGGGCTGGACCTCATTGCGTCAAGGACGCACGCCCAAAAATTTTGAAATTTGTTAACCTTGCTCCAGGCCAAATGCCTTGTGCAGCGCGCGCACTGCGAGCTCCATATACTTCTCGTCGATCAGCACCGAAATCTTGA
The DNA here is from genome assembly GCF_050434365.1 of Massilia sp. UYP32. NCBI lineage: Bacteria > Pseudomonadati > Pseudomonadota > Betaproteobacteria > Burkholderiales > Oxalobacteraceae > Massilia > Massilia sp. UYP32. The sequence goes on along the minus strand of NZ_JBNDIK010000013.1, from coordinate 115,557 downwards.
TTTCGGAGGTCGAGATCATCTGGATGTTGATGCCCTCTTCCGACAAGGTGCGGAACATCTGCGACGCCACGCCGACGTGGCTGCGCATGCCCACGCCCACCGCCGACACCTTCGACACCTTGGCGTCGCCCAGCACCTTGGTGGCGCCCAGCGCCTGCTGCTGGCTCTCCAGAACGCCCATCGCGCGCACGTAGTCATTGCGCGGCACGGTGAAGGTGAAATCGGTCTTGCCGTCCACCGACTGGTTCTGGATGATCATGTCGACTTCGATGTTCGCGTCGGCGATCGGGCCCAGGATGTGGTAGGCCACGCCCGGCTTGTCCGGCACGCCCAGGACGGTGATCTTTGCTTCGTCGCGATTGAACGCGATGCCGGAGATGACGGCTTGTTCCATATTGCTTTCTTCCTCAAACGAAATCAGGGTGCCGGACTGGGCTTCTTCTTCCAGCGGCATCAGGGGATCGGTCAGCGACGACAGCACGCGCGTCGGCACCTGGTAGTTACCGGCGAACTCGACCGAGCGAGTCTGCAGCACCTTCGAGCCCAGCGAGGCCAGTTCGAGCATTTCCTCGAACGTGATCTTCGACAGGCGGCGCGCCTCGTCCACCACGCGTGGATCGGTCGTGTAGACGCCGTCGACGTCAGTGTAGATCAGGCATTCCTCGGCCTTCAGCGCGGCCGCAATCGCCACTGCCGAGGTATCCGAGCCGCCGCGACCCAGGGTCGAGATATTGCCTTCTTCATCCACGCCCTGGAAGCCGGTGATGATGACGATCTTGCCGGCCGCGACGTCGCGCAGCACGCGGCTGTCGTCGATCGACTGGATGCGCGCCTTGGTGAACGAGGAGTCGGTGCGGATGCCCGCCTGCCAGCCGGTGTACGACACCGCATCCTTGCCGATGGCCAGCAGTGCCATGGCCAGGAGGCCAACCGACACCTGCTCGCCGGTCGAGGCGATCATGTCCAGTTCGCGCGGGTCGGGTTGCGGCATGATTTCCTTGGCCAGACCAATCAGGCGGTTGGTCTCGCCCGACATCGCGGACGGCACAACGACGATTTGGTGACCTGCGTCATGCCACTTGGCCACCCGGGCCGCGACATTCTTGATACGGTCCGTCGAGCCCATCGACGTCCCGCCATATTTGTGGACAATTAAAGCCATATCAGGAAGGGTTCCAGCTTGTGTAAAGAGAAAAGAAGACTATTAATGTAGCATGCTGCAACGCGGCATCACAAGGCTTGGAGATCGAAAAAGCTATATGGAAAGAAAATAACCTAATGCGTTTTCGGAATACACTTGCTTATACAATCTAGCTTCAGTTCACTTCCCAGCGCAGCGCGATCAGCTCCTGCCCGACCGCCGACCAGTGCCGGCAATCCATGCCGATGCCCGCGGCGAACAGCAGGTCGAGGTCGCGGCTGACCGTCGGCAGCCGCTCGCGTTCCCACGCCGGCACGCCCAGCGCCTGGTAATGCGCCTTCAGGCTGCGCGACGGCCGGTTGGCCGCGGGTTTCAGGCGCTCGCCGCCCTTGCGGAAATCGATGGTCAGGGTTTGCGCGCGCAGCCAGGCCGCATCGAAGCCCTGCTGCGCCGTCTCGAAGTGCAGCACGCCGCCGTAGTCCGGGAAGGCGATCGACGCCTCACCCTGCCAGCGGAACGCTTGCCCTTCCCTGTCGAGCACGCCGATATCGTCGGGATCGCGCATGCCGGCCAAGTCCGGCAAGTGCGGCGTGAGATACAGCTTGCCGCGGTGGCGGCGGATATGGCAGCCCGGATGCGTGACCTTCAATTGCGCATCCTCGCGCGCCGAGAACAGCTGCGCCACCATCTCGTTCAGCCAGGCGGTCGACGGCATCGCCAGGCCGCGCACCATGAACAGGTGGCGCATGAAGTTGTCGATGCGGTCGGCGCTCAAGCTGCCAAGACAGGCCAGGTCGATGGCGTCGCCATCCTGGCAGGCCGCCAGGTCCTGGGCCGCCAGCTCGTCGAGCAGGCGCTGGGCCGAGGCCACGTGGGCCGCGCCGCGCGCCAGTCGCGCCTGGAAGCCGGGGAAGTTCGCCGCCAGCGCCGGCATCACCTGGTGGCGCAGCGCGTTGCGCGTATAGCGCGGGTCCTGGTTCGACTCGTCCTCGACCCACTGCAATCCATGCTCGGCCGCATACGCTTCCAGGGCGGCGCGCGGCTGCGACAGCAAGGGCCGCGCCATCGGCAGGCCGGCGACACCCAGCAATCCTGGCGCGAGATTGTCGGCATCCATGCCCGACAGGCCGGCCGGCCCCGAACCGCGCAGCAATTGCAGCAGCACGGTCTCGGCCTGGTCGTCGAGATGGTGGGCGGTCAGGAGCAGATTGGCGCCATGCGCGCGGCACATCTCGCCCAGCGCGGCGTAGCGCAGCTTGCGCGCCGCGGCCTCGACGCCGGAACCGTCATGCCCGATCGTCACCCGGCGCTGGTCGAAACCGATGCCGAGCGCCGCCGCACTGCGCTCGCAATGCGCGCGCCAGTCGTCGGCATGCGGGCTCAGTCCGTGATGAACGTGGAAGGCATGCAGCCGCACGCCATGCTGCGCGCACCAGTCGTGCGCCAGCCGCAGCAAGACCATCGAATCGAGGCCGCCGCTACACGCAACTGCGATGGATTGGGGGGAGTATTTGGCGCGCAAGCCGGACATGGCTTGCGCGAACGATGCCGGGACCAGCCCGGCCGGGTTGGCCCCGCTGTTGGAACGGCTCAGAGGATTACTCCTCGCGCGGCAGCGTTTCCTTGAACTTGCCATAGCTCATCAGCTTCGCGTGACGGGCTTCCAGCAAGTCCTTGGTTTTCATGCCCTGGAACTGGCGCAGCGAATCGGCCAGCGCGCGCTTGAGCATTTGCGCCATCTGCGCCGGATCGCGGTGGGCGCCGCCGAGCGGTTCGGTGACGATCTTGTCGACCAGGCCCATCGCCTTCAGGCGGTGCGCGGTCAGGCCCAGGGCTTCGGCGGCGTCGGCCGCGCGTTCCGAGGTCTTCCACAGGATCGAGGCGCAGCCTTCCGGCGAGATCACCGAGTAGGTGGAGTATTGCAGCATCAGCACCGCATCGCCGACGGCGATCGCCAGCGCGCCGCCCGAACCGCCTTCGCCGATGATGGTGGCGATCAACGGCACCTTCAGTTCGGCCATGACGTACAGGTTGTGACCGATCGCTTCGGACTGGCCGCGCTCCTCGGCGTCGATGCCGGGGAATGCGCCGGGCGTGTCGACAAACGTGAAGATCGGCAGGCCGAATTTTTCCGCCAGCTTCATCAGGCGCATCGCCTTGCGGTAGCCTTCGGGCTTCGGCATGCCGAAGTTGCGCATCGCGCGCTCTTTGGTGTCGCGGCCCTTCTGGTGGCCGATCACCATGCATGGCTGGCCGTTGAAGCGGGCCAGGCCGCCGATGATCGACTGGTCGTCGGCGAAGGTGCGGTCGCCATGCAGCTCATGGAAATCGGTGAAGATCGCGTTCACGTAGTCCATCGTGTAAGGACGCTGCGGGTGGCGCGCGATCTGCGACACTTGCCACGGAGTCAGCTTGGCATAGATGTCCTTGGTGAGCTGCTGGCTCTTCTTGTCCAGGCGATCGATCTCTTCGGAGATGTCGACAGCGGAATCGTCTTGTACGAAACGCAGCTCTTCAATCTTGGAATCGAGCTCGGCAATCGGCTGCTCAAAATTGAGGAAAGTTGTTTTAGTCATTGTACCTCCGGGGTAATGTCTTGGCCGCGCTCCGTTATGCGCGGCGGATCAGGGCGCTATTCTACCGTAAGCCGACAGCATATCGAACGCCTGAATTGCTCAGTTGGCGGGCGATACGGTGGATGCAACCGGGTCCAGGCTGCGCCACAAATACCATGTAGCAACCGTGCGCCAGGGTTCCCAGTTGGCGGAGACCTCGCGCGCATCGCTGCGCGAGACCGGCTCGCCCGAGAAATAGTTTTGGCTGATGCCCTGGATCAGGCCGGGGTCGTCCAGTGGCAGGACGTTCGGCCGCAGCAGATTAAATATCAAAAACATCTCGGCTGTCCAGCGCGTGATGCCGCGGATCTGGACCAGCTCGGCGATGACGGCTTCGTCATCCATTTCCGACCACAGGTCGGCATGTACCCGCTTGGCCTTGAAATGGTCGGCCAGGTCGAGGATGTATTCGGTCTTGCGCTTGGACAGGCCGCAGCCCGACAGCTGCGCCGCCCCCAGCTTGAGCACCTGGCTCGGCGCCAGTTTCGGGCAGACGGCAAGCAATTTGCCCCAGGCCAGGTCGGCCGCTTTCGGCGTCACCTGCTGGCCGACGATCGACCGCGCCAGCGTGATGAACGGGTCGGGCTGGCCGCGCAGGTGCAGGTCGCCGAACTGGGGGATCAGCTTGTTCATGATGCGGTCGCGCTGCATCAGTTCGCGCTTGGCCTCGGCCCAATAGATCGGCACCGCCAGCGCATCCTGCGCCGGCAGCGCAGGCGACTCCACGCTGGCGCCTGCGGCGGCGCCGCCGGCCTTGTCCTTGTTGGCTGCCATTATGCGCGGCGCCAGGTCGTTCCGTCGGCCTTGTCTTCCAGGACGATGCCGGCTGCCGTGAGTTCCTTGCGGATCGCGTCGGCCTGGGCGAAGTCGCGTGCGGCCTTGGCGGCCGCGCGGCGCGCGATCGCATCGAGGATCGCCGCTTCATCGAGCCCGCCACTGCCCGGCGTGCCCGCCTGCAGGAAGGCTTGCGGCGCGCGCTCGAGCAGGCCCAGCACGGCGGCCAGCGCCTTCAACTGGCGTGCAGTCTCGACCGACTTGCCGCGATTGACTTCGCTCGCCAGGTCGAACAGTTCGGCCACCGCCAGCGGGGTGTTGAAATCGTCGTCCATCGCGTCGCGGAAGCGCTTCGCGTGCGCTTCGTCCCAGTCGACGGCCAGTTCGCCATCGCCCAGGTCGACGTCGGCGAGCGCGGTGTACAGGCGCGTCAGCGCGCCCCTGGCGTCGTCGATGTGCACGTCCGAGTAATTCAGCGGGCTGCGATAGTGGGCGCGCAGGATGAAGAAGCGCACCACTTCGGCGTCGTACTTCGCGAGGACTTCACGGATGGTGAAGAAGTTGCCCAGCGACTTGGACATCTTTTCGTTATCCACGCGCACGAAGCCGTTGTGGATCCAGTAGTTGACCATCGGGCCGCCGAAGGCGCCTTCGGATTGCGCGATCTCGTTCTCGTGGTGCGGGAACTGCAGGTCGGCGCCGCCGCCGTGGATGTCGAAGTGCTCGCCGAGCGTGGCGCACGACATGGCCGAGCACTCGATGTGCCAGCCCGGACGGCCGCGGCCCCACTGCGAATCCCATTTGGCCTCGAGCGGTTCGGATTCCTTGGCGGCCTTCCACAGCACGAAGTCGAGCGGATCGCGCTTGGCCGTCTTGACGTCGACGCGCTCGCCGGCGCGCAGGTCGTCCAGCGACTTGCCGGACAGCTTGCCGTAGCCGTCGAAACCGCGCACGGCGTAGTTGACGTCGCCATCCTCGGTTTGATAGGCCAGCCCTTTTTGCTCGAGCTTCTCGATGATCGACAGCATGTGCGGCACGTATTCGGTGGCGCGCGGCACCACGGTCGGGGGCAGGATGCCGAGCGCGTCCGTGTCTTCGTCCATGTATTTCTCGAAGCGCTTGGTCAGCGCGCCGATGGTCTCGCCATTCTCGACCGCGCGCCGGATGATCTTGTCGTCGATATCGGTGATGTTGCGCACGTAGTTGACTTCGTAGCCGGATGCCATCAGCCAGCGGTACACGACATCGAAAGCCATCATCATTCGCGCGTGGCCGACATGGCAGTAATCGTAGACGGTCATGCCGCATACATACATGCCGACCTTGCCTGCGACCTTGGGAACGAATACCTGCTTGTCACGCGCGAGCGTGTTGTAAATCTTGAGTTGGCTCATTGAGTTCCGTTTCGGAAGAGGAGCGCCGGGCGCAGCGCAAGCCGCAATAGCCACCCGGCGCAGCAGTGGGCGCGCATCGGGCGGGTGCGGCGTCGGGTTCGCCTGGCTCCTCGGTGTTGTTCTTATTTGATAGAATGGGGCGCTTGACTACGAACGCCTTTCGTAAAGTATAGCATTGATAAAATCCCGGCTGGCCGCCTACGGTCCAGCTTTATTTTTCGGGAAAACCCTTGACAGCGCCTTGCGCGAGGTCCATCAGAGGAAGCCAGATGTCGTCATCGATCACCCGCCGATCCCTGCTCGCCCGCATGACGGGCGCCACCGCCCTGCTCGCCTGCGGCCTGCTGTTCGCAGGCGCCGCGCCGGCCCAGGAAGCCTTTGATCCGGCGGCAGCGCCCGAGGCCAGCTCGGCCCCGGCCATGGTCGGCCCGCAGTATGCGATCAAGACCACCATGGGCGAGATCGTCGTCCAGCTCGACCAGGAAAAAGCCCCCAAAACCGTCGCCAACTTCGCCGCCTACGCCAAGTCGGGTTTTTACAAGGGCACGATCTTCCACCGCGTGATCGACGGCTTCATGATCCAGGCCGGCGGCATGAACGAGAAATTCGAGGGCCGCAAAACCCTCAAGCCGGTGAAGAACGAGTCGGATAACGGCCTGTCGAACCAGCCCTATACCATCGCCATGGCGCGCGAGGACAACCCCGACAGCGCGACCTCGCAATGGTTCATCAACGTGGCCGACAATTCCGGCATCGACCATCCCTTCGTCAAGGGCTCGGGCTATACCGTGTTCGGCAAGGTCGTGAAGGGCCAGGAGGTGGTCGACAAGATCAAGGGCGTGGTCGTCGACGACGTGCGCGGCATGCAGAACGTGCCAGTGGTGCCGATCAAGATTACGAACGTCACCCTGCTGAAGGGCGACAAGCTAGTAAAATAACGGTTTTGCCGCAGTTGCAATACCGGGCAAACAACAACCCATAGAACAGGACAAGCCATGACGACCATTCTCATCACCACCAACCAGGGCAATATCACCGCCGAGCTGGACGCCGAAAAAGCACCGAAGACCGTTGCCAACTTCCTCGACTACGTGGGCAAGGGCCACTTCACCAACACCATCTTCCACCGCGTGATCAAGGACTTCATGATCCAGGGCGGCGGCTTCGAGCCAGGCATGAAGCAAAAAGCCACCGAAGCGACCGTCGAGAACGAAGCCAAGAACGGCCTGAAGAACGACAAGTACACGCTGGCCATGGCCCGCACCTCGGCGCCGCACTCGGCATCGGCCCAGTTCTTCATCAACACCAAGAACAACGCCTTCCTCGACTACCCGGGCCAGGACGGCTGGGGCTACGCCGTGTTCGGCAAGGTGACCGAAGGCCAGGACGTGGTCGACGCGATCAACGGCGTCAAGACCACCCGCAGCGGCATGCACTCGGACGTGCCGGTCGACGCGGTCATCATCGAAAAGATCGAAGTGCTGTAATGCGCGGCGCGCACTGGCACCGGTCAATCCGATGACGTGTACTGGGCGCCCGTTCGCGCTGTTCATCTCCGACCTGCACCTGCAGGTCTCGCACCCGCGCACGCTGGAGGCCTTCCTGGCCTTCATGAAGGAGCGCGCGGTGCAGGCCGAGCGGCTCTACCTGCTCGGCGACATCTTCGAATACTGGGCCGGCGACGACGACCTCGCCGACCCGTTCAACGCGCAGGTGGTCGCCGCGATCCGCACGGTGGCCGACGCCGGCACCGCCGTCTACTGGATGGCCGGCAACCGCGATTTCCTGGTCGGCGACGCCTTCGCCCAGGCCGCCGGCCTGCAGCAGCTGGCAGACCCGCACGTGATCGAGGCCGGCGCGCGCCGCGTGGCCCTGCTGCACGGCGATGCCCAGTGCACGCTCGACACGCAATACATGGCGTTTCGCGCCCAGGTGCGCCAACCCGCCTGGCAAGCCAACTTCCTCGGCATGCCGCTGGCCCAGCGCAAGGCGATCATCGCCGGCCTGCGCCAGGGTTCGCGCGACGCCCACACCGGGAAAGCGTACGAGACCGTGGACGTCACGCCCGATGCGATCGACGCCGTGTTCCTCGAGACCGGGGCCGACGTCATCATCCATGGCCATACCCACCGCCCCGCCGTGCACGAGCATGGAAAGAAGCTGCGCTACGTGCTGCCCGATTGGGAACTCGACGCCGAGCCGATGCGCGGCGGCTGGTTCGCGCTGCACGCCGACGGCAGTATCGTGCGCCACGACTTTACCGAACTGACGCAGTAGGAACGGCGATGTCGGGATGAAACCCGACGTCTGCATCTTTACATTTACGCCTATGGTGTTATAGTTCACTACAACACCACCGCAATACATCACCAAGGAGGCATGCATGAGCATTACACTGCAAGGCGCCGTGAGGGAGGCCACCGATGAGCGCCGACTGGAACGATAGCACCCCGATCTACCGCCAGCTCAAGGAGCGGGTGGTCGGCATGATGCTCGACGGCGTGTTGAAAGCCGGCGACGCCCTGCCCTCGGTGCGATCGATCGCCGCCGAGTACCAACTGAACCCGATAACAGTGTCGAAGGCATACCAGGAACTCGTCGACGAGCGCCTGGTGGAAAAACGAAGGGGAATAGGCATGTACGTCACCGAGGGAGCAAGCGAAAAACTGCTGGCAAGCGAACGCGAACGTTTCGTCCGCGAAGAGTGGCCGGCCATGGTCGAGCGCATCCGCCGCCTGGGGCTGGATGTCGAACAGCTGCTGCGCGACAGCGGCAATCCACAGGGAGGTGCGGCATGAACACCGTTCAAGACGCGGTCCATGACACGTCTGCGAGCCCGGCCTCCGGCGCCGTCCTGTCCGCACGCGGCTTGACCAAGCGCTACGGCAAGCAGGTGGCGGTCGACGGCATCGACTTCGAGATTCCGGCCGGGCGCATCGTCGGCCTGATCGGCCCCAATGGTTCGGGCAAGACCACCACGCTCAAGGCGGCCCTGGGCCTGATCCCGTTCGAGGGCGAGCTGTCCGTGCTGGGCCTCGATCCGCGCACCCGGCGCGACGACCTGATGAAGGACGTGTGCTTCATCGCCGACGTCGCCATCCTGCCGCGCTGGCTGCGGGTCAAGGACGCGGTGGACTTCGTGGAGGGCGTGCATCCGCGCTTCGACCGCAGCAAGGCCGAACGCTACATCGCCAACACCAGGCTGAGGCCAGGCATGAAGGTCAAGGAAATGTCGAAGGGCATGGTCGTGCAGTTGCACCTGGCGCTGGTGATGGCGATCGACGCCCGGCTGCTGGTGCTGGACGAGCCGACGCTCGGACTCGACATCCTGTATCGCAAGCAGTTCTACCAGCACCTGCTCGAAGACTACTTTGACGAACAAAAAACCATCGTCATCACCACCCACCAGGTGGAAGAAGTCGAGCACATCCTGACCGACCTGCTGTTCATCCGCGACGGCAAGATCGCGCTGGCGGCCTCGATGGAAGAGATCGGCCGGCGCTACGTCGAGGTGATGGTGCCGAACGAAAAGGCCGCCGCGGCGCGCGCCCTGCAGCCGCTCGACCAGCGCGCCATGTTCGGCAAGTCGGTGATGCTGTTCGATACCGAGCGCGCGGGCGGCCTGTCGCGCAGCCAGCTCGAAGCCCTCGGCGAAGTGCGCCACCCGAGCGTGGCCGACCTGTTCGTCGCCACCATGAAAGGAAGCTACGCATGAACACGCACATGAGCACGATGAAATGGCTGATCCGGCGCGAACTGTGGGAACACAAGGGCGCGTTCGTCTATGCGCCGCTGGCGGTGGCGGCGGCCCTGGTGCTGCTGCTCGGCGGCGGCTTCCTGTACGCGTTGTCCTCCTCCGCCTTCCATATCCAGCACAATGGACAGCAGATGATCACGATCGAGGGCGTCCCGCCGGAGATGGTCGCCAAGGCGGCGGCGATGGCGGCCTCGAGCTACCTGGCGATCACGGCGCCGCTGTTCCTGGTGCTGCCGGTGGTGGTGTTCTTCTACTGCCTGGCCGCCCTGCACGACGAACGGCGCGACCGCAGCATCCTGTTCTGGAAGTCGCTGCCGATGTCGGACGGGCAGACCGTGCTCTCGAAGGCCGCGGTCGCGCTGGTGGTGGCGCCGTTGCTGACGGTGGCGATCGGCATCGCCACGTCCCTCGTGCTGCTGGTGCTTGGCCTGCTGGCCAGCGCGGTCAAGGGCGTCAACCTGATCGCCCCGGTGCTGGCCAACGCGAACTTCTACCTGTCCCCGCTCTACCTGCTGGCCTTCGTGCCGCTGTACATCCTGTGGGCGCTGCCGACGGTCGGCTGGCTGCTGCTGGTGTCGAGCTGGGCCCGCTCGAAGGTGTTCCTGTGGGCGGTGGGCGTGCCCCTGGTGGCGCTGGCCCTGCTGGCCTGGTTCGACTTCCTGGTCGGCCGCTTCTCGGGGCTGAGCCTGAACGTCAAGTGGTTCGGCGAAGAAGTGGTGGCGCGCATCCTCGGCGGCCTGATGCCGGGCATCTGGTTCGGCGAGGTCAATGGCAGGGCGCTGGCCGAACAGAATGCCGGCTTCGACGCGCCGATGCTGCTCGGCCTGTCCTACGGCACGCTGGCCTCGCCCGCGGTGTGGATCGCCGCCGTCGCCGGCTGCGCGATGATCTACGGGGCGATCCGCCTGCGCCGCTGGCGCGACGAAGGCTGAGCGCGATGCGCGTCCTGCCTGCGCTGCTGGCTGGCGCGCTGTTCGGCGCCAGCCTGGCCAGCGCTGCCGATCGCAGCGCGCCGGACAATCCGGATACGATCAACGTCAATGCGGTGCGCGATCCGGAAGTCCGGCGCTACACGTCGATCCTGGCCGGACTCGACGCCTTCGACCATCACCATCACCTCGCGCCTGGCGTCGACGCCCTGCGCTTTCGGGTCCAGCCACCGCGCGATCCCGCGTCCGACGCCACCGTCCGTGTGCGGCTCGAGGGCGATGGCGGTTTCGTCTTGCCGATCGCGCCGGATGCGCGCGGCGAGTACGTGGTGCCGCGCAGCGAAGAAGCGAAGGCCGCGAACAGTGAGCTGGTGCTGAACCAGAAGAGCAGCCGCTATCGCATCCAGCCGCATGTGCGCACCCCGGGCCTGCCGGAAAACGTGCGCCGGCTGGGCGACCTGCGGCTCGAGTGCAAGGTGTGGGTGGCGATCTCGAAGAACGAGATCGGCCTGATGTGGACGCTGACCATCAACGGTCTGCTGCGCACCCGCGACTGGTGCACCTTTCTCGACAAGGGGAAGGCAGGCTATGCCTTCCACGTGCGGGAACGGCTCGTGCGCGCCATACTGCACGAGGGAAACCGCAGCGCGTTGCTCGAATCCCGCCGGCGCAGCTTCATGGCGCCGCTCCATGACATGTCGTGGAGCGACGAGGCGCTGGTCGAACTGGAATAAGAAACGCCTACTGGAACTGCTGGCGAAACGCCTCGAACTGGGCCTTGAGCTCACCCATCTGGCCGCGCAGCGACGCCACTTCTTCTTCGAGCTGGGCGATGCGGCCGCCCTGGGTCAGGCCGCTCGCGCTGCTGGACGTCTGCTCGCTGCCGGCGACGATGGTGATCTCGCCGCCCAGCAGGTGGCCGTAGCGCGATTCCTTGGTGCCCGGCGCGCGGTCGAGCTTGACCACCAGCGGCGGGTATTTGTCGATCAGGAACTGCAGCGCCGTCTCGACATCCTGCACGCTCTTGAACTCGTGCAGGCGCCCGCTGCGGGTGCGGATTTCGCCGGCGGTCTGCAGGCCGCGCAGCATCAGGACCGTGAGCACGGCCAGCTTGTCCTGCTCCAGCGTCCACTTGATGCGCATCCGGTGCTCGTACTTCACCACGCGGGCGCCGGCCTGCGAGATGGCACCCACCAGCTTGCGTTCGGTGAGGCGCTGCAGGGTGTCGAGCACGATGTCGTCCGACAGCTGCATCACCGGATCGCGGCTCGACAGCTGGTTGCAACCGTTCACGATCGCGTTCAGCGACATCGGATAGTTATCGGGGGTCAGCGCTTCTTTTTCGGCCAGCACGGCCAGCACGCGCAGCTCTACCGGGTCAAGCACGGCTGCGGCGTCGGCGCCGCCAGTCGCTTCGTTCGTCATGCGATTCCTTCATCTACTTAATCTACTTAATCGACCAACCGGTTCAGTTGTTCCGAGTCGAGTTTATCACCCTCCTGCACGCGCGGGCAGCACAGGCCGGCCGCGCGCACCGTCTCGGTGAGGCGCTCGATCTGCTCGTCCTGGCGCGCGGCATGGTCGATCAGGCCGCGCAGGGCTTTCGACAGCGGGTCGTCGCCGTTGGGCGTAACGCCATAGGCGGCGAACATGCGCGCGCTGCGCGACTGGTCTTGTTTCTGGATCAGGTGGGCCGGATTGCCGACCGCTGTGGCGCCGGCCGGCACCGGCTTGACCACCACCGCGTTGGAGCCGATCTTGGCGTATTCGCCGACCGTGAAGGCGCCCAGCACCTGGGCGCCGGCGCCGACGATCACGCCGCGCTCGAGCGTCGGATGGCGCTTGGTGCCGGCCACCAGCGTGGTGCCGCCCAGCGTGACGCCCTGGTAGATGGTGCAGTCGTCGCCGATCACGGCGGTCTCGCCGATCACCACGCCGAAGCCGTGGTCGATGAAGACCCGGCGGCCGATCGCGGCGCCGGGGTGGATCTCGATGCCGGTGACGATGCGGGCCAGGTGCGCGATGAAGCGGCCGAGCCATTTCAGGCCCATGCGCCAGCAGGCGTGGGCCCAGCGGTGGGCGACGATGGCGTGCAGGCCCGGATAGCAGGTCAGCACTTCCCAGCCGTTGCGGGCGGCGGGATCGCGCTCGATGATGTTGCGAATGTCTTCGCGCAGTCGTGAGAAAAACATGGTGACGCTCAGGATGGAACGGCTTTCATGGTAGCCGATCCGGGAATGGAATGCTCGTGGGGATGTTGCTGCGAAGGGAAGCGGCCTGGACGCGATGCCAGGCCGTTGCAGCCATACTACTCGGGCGAGAACATCAGCCTTCGCGCGCGATGCGCTGGCGGCGCGCCTCGTACAGGCAGACGCCCGAGGCGACCGACACGTTCAGGCTCTCGACCGAGCCGAACATCGGGATATTGACCAGCACGTCGCAGGTCTCGCGCGTCAGGCGGCGCATGCCCTCGCCTTCCGAACCCATGACCAGGGCGGCCGGGCCGGTGAAATCGGCTTCGTACAGGCCGCGTTCGGCGTCGTCCGAGGTGCCGATCAGGAGGATGTCGCGCTCCTTCAGCTCGCGCATGGTGCGCGCCAGGTTGGTGACGGTGATGTAGGGCACGGTCTCGGCCGCGCCGCTGGCGACCTTGGCGGCGGTGGCGTTCAGGCCGACCGCGCGGTCCTTCGGCACGATCACCGCGTGCGCGCCGACGCCGTCGGCCACGCGCAGGCAGGCGCCCAGGTTGTGCGGATCGGTGATGCCGTCCAGGATCAGGAGCAGCGGCGGACCCTCGATGGCGTCGAGCAGCTCGTCCAGGTTGCGCGCCAGCGCCAGCTGGCTGGCGAAGGCAATCACGCCCTGGTGGCGGCGGGTGCCGGTGATCTTGTCGAGGCGCGAGGCGTCGACCGGCATCACACGCACGCCGGCCGCCTTCGCATTGGCGATCAGGTCCTTCATGCGGCCGTCGTTGCGCTCGGCGTCGACGAAGATCTCTTCCACCGACTGGGCCTCGTGACGCAGGCGCGAGGTCACGGCGTGGAAGCCGAAAATCATTTTATTTTTCATTCTTTACTTCTTCTCTTACTTTCTCTTACTTCGTCTTGCTGGTTTTGGATGCGGTCTTGGCCGCCTTGGGTGCGGCTTCTTTTGTCGTGCTCCTGGCGGCGGTTTTCGCTACCGGTTTCGCTGCGGCCTTCTTCGCCGCCGGCTTGGCTGGCGCCTTCGCTGGCGCCTTCACTGGCGCCTGCGCCGGGGCCTCGGCGACAGGGGCCGCGGCCACTGCCTTCTTCGCCGCCTTGGCCGGGACCTTGGCGACGCCGGTGGCGGCGGTCTTGGCCGCGCGCGGCTTGCGTGGCGGCGGCACGAAGACCACGTCTTCCTCGGCCTCGTCCTCGATCGCCGGAGCCGGAGCGGGGACTGGAGCCGCAGCGGGCGCCGCCGCGCTCAAGAGGCCCTCGGCCACGGCCTTGGCGCGCGCCTTGCGCGACTTCGGCGGCTTCGTTTCGGTGGCCTCGTGCGCGGCCTGCAGCGCGCGCTCGAGCGGCGACGGCAGGGCCGCCGGCGCGGATGGCGCCTTCGCCTGCGGCGCCCGCTCGGCCTGGGCCTGGGCGCCCGGCGCCGCCAGGGTCAGGTCGATCTTGCGCGACTCCAGGTCGACGCGGGCCACCTTGACGGTCACGCGGTCGGTCAATTGGTAACGCTGGCCGGTGCGCTCGCCGCGCAGTTCATGGCGCGCCTCGTCGTACTGGAAGTAGTCGGCGCCCAGCTCGGTGATGTGCACCAGGCCCTCGACGAACAGCTCGTCGAGCTGCACGAAGATGCCGAAGGTGGTCACGCCGGCCACGGTGCCGGTGAACTCTTCGCCGATCTTGTCTTGCATGAAGAAGCACTTGAGCCAGTTCTCGACGTCGCGCGAGGCTTCGTCGGCGCGGCGCTCGTTGGCCGAGCAGTGCACGCCGAGCGCGTCCCAGACGGTCAGGTCCTTCTCGCTCTTCTGCGGCTTTCCTTCGGCCTTGTCCTTGGCGGCCTGCTTGCGCGCGGCGTTCGACTGGGTCGTGTTCAGCTTGCCCAGCTCGATGCCCTTCGGCTCGTAGCGCTTGCCCAGCAGGATCGCCTTGATCGCGCGATGGGTCAGCAGGTCGGGATAGCGGCGGATCGGGCTGGTGAAGTGGGCATAGGCCTCGTAGGCCAGGCCGAAGTGGCCGACGTTGTCGGGGCTGTAGACCGCCTGCTGCATCGAGCGCAGCAGCATGGTCTGCAACAGGGCCGCGTCGGGACGCTCGCGGATTTCCTGCATCACAGCGGCGTAGTCGCGCGCGGTCGGCTTGCTGCCGCCGCCCAGGTTCAGGCCCACCTGCTTGAGGAAGGTGCGCAGCTGGTTCAGCTTTTCCTCGGTCGGCACCGCGTGCACGCGGAAGGTGCCCGGATGCTTGTGGCGCAGCAGGAAGTCGGCGGCGCACACGTTGGCGGCCAGCATGCACTCCTCGATCAGGCGGTGCGCGTCGTTGCGGGTGCGCGGGATGATCTTCTCGATCTTGCCCAGCGCGTTGCAGACGATATAGGTTTCGGTCGTTTCGAAATCGATCGCGCCGCGTTCCTGGCGCGCCTTGAGCAGCGCGCGGAACACCTGGTTCAGGTTCAGCAGGTGCGGGACGATGGCCGGACGCTTCTGCGCTTCCTCGCCGTCGGTACTGGCCAGGATGTCGGCCACCTGGTTATAGGTCAGGCGCGCCGCCGAGTGCATCACGGCCGGGTAGAACTGGTAGGCGGTGACTTCGCCGTCCTCGGTGACGACCATGTCGCACACCAGCGTGCAACGGTCGACCGCCGGGTTCAGCGAGCACAGGCCGTTGGACAGCTTCTCGGGCAGCATCGGGATCACGCGGCGCGGGAAATAGACCGAGGTGCTGCGCTCGATCGCGTCCGCGTCGAGCGCGTCGTTCGGCTTCACGTAGTGGCTGACGTCGGCGATCGCGACCAGCAGGCGGAAGCCGCGGGCAGCGCCGATCTTGACCGGCTCGCAGTAGACCGCATCGTCGAAGTCGCGCGCGTCCTCGCCGTCGATGGTCACCAGCGGCACGTCGCGCAGGTCGACGCGGTCCGCCAGGTCGGCGTTCACGACTTCGTTCGGCAGGCGCGCGGCCTGTTTCAGTGCCGGCGCCGAGAACACGTGCGGCACGCCGAACTTGCGCACCGCGATCTCGATTTCCATGCCCGGGTCGTCCAGTTCGCCGAGCACTTCAGTGATGCGGCCGGTCGGCTTCTGGAAGCGGCCCGGCTGCTCGAGCAGCTCGACGCTGACCACCTGCCCGGCGCGCGCCTTGCCCGGCGAACCAGAGACCAGGATGTCCTGGCTGATGCGCTGGTCTTCGGGCGAGACGATCCAGACCCCGCCTTCGTTCAGGAGGCGGCCGATGATGTGGGTGTTGGCGCGCTCGACGACTTCGACGATCGAGCCTTCCTGGCGGCCGCGGCGGTCCTGGCCGGTCACGCGCGCCATCACGCGGTCGCCGTGCAGCACTTTCTGCATCTCGCGGTCGGACAGGAACAGGTCTGGGCCTGGCTCGTCCGGGATCACGAATCCAAAGCCGTCGCGATGCGCGCTGACGCGGCCGGCGATGAAGCCGGAGTGGTCGGCCAGCATATAGGTGCCGCTGCGGTCGGAACGGATCTGGCCGTCGCGCTCCATGGCGTTCAGGCGGCGGCCCAGGACTTCCTGGGCGGCGGGCTTGACCTTGAGGGCACGCGCCAGGCCGGCCGCATCGAGCGCTCCTGAAGCTTCGCGGAAGACTGCGAGGATTTCCTCGCGGCTTGGAATGGTATGAGTAGGTTGCTTCAAATCGGTTCTTTTTTCTTTTGGCCAGTAATTGCGCCGCTCATGAATAATAGGCGGCGTCATGCTTGATTGACACCTTGACAGGCGTAGTGTAACGGAGGTCCATCCGATTCGCCTAACGTGGCGTGCTGCGGGACATCGCGCGAAGTTTATTCATTGCCCCGATCGGAACTTCATCGTGGGTCTTTGACTATTGAAAATCATCCGCTATAATCTCGCTCTCTTCAGCAACGGCGGCAACGACGAAGCGAAGAAAGCAGCAGTGGCAAGCGGTGTAGTTGGCGTGACGATCTGGAAATGTTGATCTAGCGGAAAATGACAAAGCCTGCTATTGTAGCAGAGTTGGTTTGCAGTGCCCACGTGGCGGAATTGGTAGACGCGCATGGTTCAGGTCCATGTGCCGCGAGGTGTGGGGGTTCGAGTCCCTCCGTGGGCACCAACAGATTGACTGGTTGTTTGTTGTACAGAAAACGCCCACGTGGCGGAATTGGTAGACGCGCATGGTTCAGGTCCATGTGCCGCGAGGTGTGGGGGTTCGAGTCCCTCCGTGGGCACCAACGTTTTCTGGTTGTATGGTTGTGCGGTTGTTTCAGTGCCCACGTGGCGGAATTGGTAGACGCGCATGGTTCAGGTCCATGTGCCGCGAGGTGTGGGGGTTCGAGTCCCTCCGTGGGCACCAAAATCTACCTTGTTTTTCGGACGCATCGTCCCGCAAAACGCCGTAGCCTTCTCATGAGGACTACGGCGTTTTGCGTTTTTCTCCCTTCTTGCGCCCTGCTTTCAATGCGTCGCCAGGTCGTCCAGGATCGGACAATCCGAACGATCGTCGCCATGGCAGGAAGCGGCGAGGCTTTCCAGCGTCCTGCGCATCGCTGCCATTTCCGCGATCTTGCGATCCAGCTCGGCGATATGCGCCAGCGCCATCGCGCGCACGTCGGCGCTGGCCCGGCGTTTATCTTCCCATAGCGCCAGCAAATCCCTGATCTGGTCCAGCGAAAACCCGAGCGCGCGACCGCGATGGATGAATTGCAGCACCCGCACGTCCTGTTCGCCGTACAGGCGATAACCGGCCTCGGTGCGGTGCGGCGCTTTCACCAGGCCGATCGATTCATAATGGCGAATCATCTTCGCCGTCACGCCGGACGCGCGCGCGGCGTCGCCGATGTTCAGCTTGGGTGTGGACTGCATGGCATTTCTCCCGTTGTTTTCCGACCTTTTTCCCGAGCAAGCATACACCTTCCCACCGTGGGAAGCTCAAGCGACGCTTGACTTGCGGTCGAGAACGTCCGAGCATGGAGCCATGCAGATTCTCCGACCCGCGGCCCTCGGGCTGGCACTCGTCCTCATCCTCTCCTCCGCCCTGGCCGGACCGGCGCCTTATTACCAATGGCGCAGCAAGCTCACCGGCGAGCTGGCCTGTTCCCAGACCCCGCTGGGCGAAGGCTGGGAAAAATCAAACGGCCCCTATCGGGACATGCGTTGCGAAAAACTCATTGTTGTTAAATAATGAAAGTGGAAGGCGCGGCGTGTTGACAAACATCGCCGTTCGATCTCATACCATAACAGAGCAGCCACTGAGGAGACGACCATGTTCACCAACCCGGAGCAGTTCGCAAACGCCACGAAAACCCTGTTCGACCTGCAGATGCAGACCTTCAACGCCCTGGCCGGCAAGACCGTCAAGGGCGTCGAGCAGGTCGTCGCCCTCAACCTGAACGCCGCCAAGACCTCGGTCGACAGCACGATGGCGGCCGGCCGCAGCATGGCCGAAGCCACCCAGGCCGGCAATCCGAAAGCGGCGTTCGACACCCTGGCCGCGCGCATGCAGCCGGCCGCCGGCGTCACCAATGCCACCGAATACGCGGCCCAGCTCAAGGCCATCATCGACGAGATGCACGACGAATTCCGCGGCGCCGCCGATGCCCACGTGGCGGAAGCGAAAAACACGCTGTCGGCGCTGATCTACGACGTCACCCAGAACGTCAAGCCGGGCTCGGAAAACGCGGTCGAGATCATCAAGGCCGCGATCGAGAATGCCTTCAAGGGCTACGAGCAGGTGACCCAGGCCACCCGCCAGGCGGTGCAGACCGTCGAAGCCCAGTTCGAGCGCGCCAGCGCGATGGTGACGCCGGGCGCCGCCAGGACCGAAAAAGCCGAGTAACCGGCCCCATGGACGTCCGGCGTCACGGCGCCGGATGTTCGATCCCCAGCAAGTCTTCCAGCCGCGCCAGCGAGGCGTCATCCTTGATCACCGAACGCAGCCAGGCGTGCAGCGGCTGCTCGCCCCAGCGCGCGGCTTTCTCGGCCAGGTAAGCCACCGGGCTATGCGGCTCGGTGCGGCGGAAAAATTCGGCGACCTGGCGCAGCTGGGCCAGCGCCTGGTCACGGTGCGCCACCTGTCCGTCGACCCGCGCCGGCAGCGCCGCCGTCGACGCCATACCCGCGCCGCCGGCCGCCGCCGCCTCGGTCGGCGCCGCTCCCGCCATCGCCACCGGCTTGATCAGGTCGTCCACGTCGCGCAGCGCGGCGCGCCCGACGCTGAATCCCGGCCCATCGGCGCCGAGCTGGGCGTCGACCACCCGTTCCAGCTCTTGCAAGGCGGCCTGGCAGGCTTCGCAATCGGCCAGCAGCGCCTGCACGACATCGCCCTTGATCCGCGCGCGCGCGGTCTCCAGTTCGGCCACCGCTTCCGGTCCCCTGGCGCGCGCGACTTCCCATGCCTGCAGGGTCAGCACGCCGTTCTCCGCCAGCGGCATGGTCTTGACCAGCGGCGCGATCCGGCCCGCCAGCCAGGCCAGGACCCCGATGCGGCGCTCGAAGCCATCCTCGTCGGCCTGCGGGTGCAGGCCTTCCCAGTAGCGCTCGCACAGCGCCGCCACCAGTCCCAGGCCCTCGGCCAGGCCGCGCATGCCGCCGGTCTTCGCGTTCGCCTCGGCCAGCCACACGGCCAGTTGCAAGTCCTTGCTGCGGGTTTGCAGCAAGCCGGCGCAGCGCTTGCCGACCAGCTTCCAGTCGGCTTCCTTGAGCGCCGTGACCCAGGCACCCTGCTCCAGCGACGGGTCGTCGGCCAGGCGCGCGCGTGCGATCTCGTCGACCTCGGGCGAGAAAGCCAGGTCGTCGCCGCAGGGATTGTCGGGCGCGATCGGCGCCAGCAAAGCATCGGTGTCCAGCATGGCGCCCTCCTCAGGCTTCTCTCGGTTCGATCGCGTACTTGAACTTGCCGGCCTTGGTGGCGCCGACTTTCACGCGGGCGATGCCGCCGCCGTCGGCCATGCGCGCCAGCACGTTGTCGGCGATCTCCGGCAGCAAGGTGCCGTTCAAGACATTGTCGACGTTGCGCGCGCCGGAATCGACTTCGGTGCAGCGCCGCAGCACGGCCTCCACCAGCGCGTCGTCGTATTCGAAGCTGGCCTTGTGGTTGTCCAGCACGCGCGCGCCGATGCGCGCCAGCTTGAGACGGATGATGTTGGCCAGCACCTCGTCGCCGATCGGGTAGAACGGCACCACCGCCAGGCGGCCCAGGAAGGCCGGCTTGAAGTGCTTCATCAACGCCGGCCGCAGCAGTTCGGCCAGTTGCTCGGGCGTGGGCAGCTCGCTCGCCGCCTTGTTCAGGCAAGCCGCCATCAGCTGGCTCGAGCCGGCGTTCGAGGTCAGGATGATGATCGTGTTGCGAAAGTCGATCTGGCGTCCTTCGGCATCGTCCATCACGCCCTTGTCGAACACCTGGAAGAACATCTCGAGCACGTCGGGATGCGCCTTCTCGGCCTCGTCGAGCAGCACGACGCTGTAGGGATTGCGCCGTACCGCCTCGGTCAGCACCCCGCCCTCGCCATAGCCGACGTAGCCCGGCGGCGAGCCTTTCAGGCCGGAGACGCTGTGCGCTTCCTGGTATTCGCTCATATTGATGGTGATGAGCTTGCGTTCGCCGCCGTACAGGATGTCGGCCAGCGCCAGCGCGGTCTCGGTCTTGCCCACGCCCGAGGTGCCGACGAACAGGAACACGCCCTTGGGCTTGTTCGGATCATCGAGGTTGGCGCGCGCGGTGCGCACGCGCTGGGCCACCACATGGCTGGCGTGGCCCTGGCCCAGGATGCGCTCGTCCAGCATCGATTTCAGGTTGACCACGGTGCGGATCTCGTCCTTGACCATGCGGCCCAGCGGGATGCCGGTCCAGGCGGCGACGATCTCGGCCACCGTATGGCCATCTACCTGCACCGGCACCAGCGGCGCCTCGCCCTGCAGCGCGCGCAGGGCTTCGTTCAGCGCGCGCAGATCCTTCGCGCCGCTGTTCTCGTCGCGGCTGCCGGAGGCTTCCAGTTCGGCGCGCAGCTTGCCGATCTGGCCGGCCAGCGCCTGCTCTTCTTCCCACCTGCGCTGCAGCATCTCCTGCTCGGCCGCGGCGCTGGCGCGCTGCTGGCCCAGCGCCGCCAGCACCTCGGCATGGTTCGAATTTGCGTCACTCTTTGCGCTGCCGTCGCGGTTCAGGGCGCTGATCCGGGCGTCGAGCCGTTCGATGCGGCGCACGCAGTCTTCCAGCAGCGCCGGCGTGGCGCTTTGACCCAGCGCCACCTTGGCGCAGGCGGTGTCCAGCACGCTGATCGCCTTGTCCGGCAGCTGGCGGCCGCTGATGTAGCGGTGCGACAGGCGCACCGCCTCGGTGATGGCGTCGTCGTAGACGCGCACGCCGAAGTGCTGTTCCATCAGCGGCGCCATGGCGCGCAGCATGGCCGCCGCCGTGTCTTCGTCCGGCTCCTCGACCTTGATCACCTGGAAGCGGCGCGCCAGCGCGGCGTCCTTCTCGAAATACTTCTTGTACTCGCCCCAGGTCGTGGCCGCGATCGTGCGCAGCTCGCCGCGCGCCAGCGCGGGCTTGAGCAGGTTGGCGGCGTCGTTCTGGCCGGCCGTGCCGCCGGCGCCGATCATCGTGTGGGCCTCGTCGATGAACAGGATGATCGCGTGTGGGCTCTTCTTGACTTCGTCGATGACGTTCTTGAGGCGGTTCTCGAACTCGCCCTTCACGCTGGCCCCGGCCTGCAGCAGGCCCATGTCGAGCGTATGGATCTCGACGCCCTTCAGCACGTCCGGCACGTCGCCCTGGGCGATGCGCAGCGCCAGGCCCTCGACCACGGCGGTCTTGCCGACGCCGGCCTCGCCGGTGAGGATCGGGTTGTTCTGGCGCCGCCGCATCAGGATGTCGATCGCCTGGCGGATCTCCATGTCGCGGCCGATCACCGGGTCGACCTTGCCGTCGCGCGCGCGCCCGGTCAGGCAGGAGGTGTACTGGTCGAGGGCCGGCGTGGCGCGGGTGGCGGCCTGGCTCAGTTCCGAGGCGGGGTCCGGTCCGGCGCCGACCGCTTCCTCGGCCTTGAGCTCGGGCGCCTCGACCGAGCCGCGCGTCAGGCGCTCCAGGTCGTGTTTCAGGCGGTCGAGCGGGAAGCGTCCGAACAGCGGCGATGCGCGCTGCGCCAGCTGGGCCAGCGACGGCTCGGTCAGCAACGCCAGCAGCAGATGGGCGCTGCGGATCCGGTTCGGCTGGCCCGAGCCCAATGATGCGATCAGCCAGGCATGTTCGAACAGCAGCGGCAGGTGGCGCGAGAACACGGGCGTGCGCGCGCTGCCGGTGGCGAAACGCCCCACTTCGCGCCGCAGGTCGGCTTCCAGGCCGGTCAGGCTGATGTCGCACTGGCGCGCGATCGCGGTCAGGTCGCTGCCCGGCTGTTCGATCAGGCCCAGGAACAGGTGCTCGACGTCGACCTCGTACTGGCCCAGCCCCATGCAGATGCTGGCGGCGCGGCTGGCGGCGGCGCGGGTGGTGTCGTTCAGCTTGGAGATGAGCGTCTTGAGGTTGATGTCCATCGTGGCTCCCTTGTCATGGTGGCGTGGTGGCGCCGCGTCTTCAGCCCCGGGGCGGCCGGGCGGCGCGGTTGATTTCGTAGTGCAGCGACGACGGCTGCAGCACCGCATTGAAGTTGACCGGCTCGAGCAGGCCGTCGACCGCCAGCCGGGCATGGATCGCGAAATGCAGGCGGTTGACGTCGCCCGCCTCCGGCTCGAGCACGGCGCGCGCGTCGAGCAAGCGCGGCTCGTGGGTGGCGATCGCATCTTCGATGCTGGCGCAGACGGCGGCGCGGTCGATGCTGCTGGTCAGGCAGAAACCGGCGAAGTCGATCAGGCCGTAGTGCAGGATCGAGGTGCGCGCCGCCGGATAGCCTTCGAGGTGGGCGACGTCCAGCGCGATGCGGGTATTGAGCAGAGCTTCCAGGTCGCGCGCGACGCTGTCCTTGAGCTGCTCGACGCCCAGCGCGGCGCCGGCCGCGCCCTCGTCGACCATCAGGCGGTCGAGCAGGCCCGGCGTGAAGCCTTTCATGGTGCCTCCCGGGGATGTCGGATGCGCGGCGCGCTGCAATGCAAGACGTGCAGCCGCCGCGCGAACGGGAACGGCGACGCCGCTCAGACAACCTTATTGGCCGCCAGGTCCCAGCCGCCGGAGGTGTTGCCGCCGGCGCCGCCGGTGACCTTCTGCTGGGTGTACTTCCACTTGATCTTCGAGAACTTCAGGCCGACCTGCTCCTGGATGATGCTGCCTTCGGATACGCTGGGGCTGATGCCGCCGATCAGGACGTTCTCGAGCTCGATCTCGAAATACTTGATGCGCTCGCCCTGGCCGTCGGCGCGCATGAATTCCAGCTTGGCTTTCGGGATCGTCTTGCCGGCCGAGCAGGTCTGTAGCAGGATCGGCGACGACAGGTCGGCCAGCTTGGTCAGCGCGATCTCCTGGTGCTCGCAGCGCTCGGCCGTGTGGCCGCCGCCGGTCGATGCGGTGGCCGAACGCGGCTGGCTCACGCCCCACGCCACCGAGGTGCACTCGATCCAGTCCTTGTGCTTGTCGTCCATCGATTCGCCCTTGATCCCGTCGATCTGCAGGTACACGTCAATTGCCATGTTCTACTCCAAGTAAGTTAAGAATAAGTGCTAGCTTTTGGTCGACTGCGGCAGCTCCGCGACCAAACGGAGCGAAACGGAAAGCTCATCGAGCTGGAAGTGCGGCCGCAGGAACGACACGGCGCGATACACGCCGGGGCGGCCCGGCACCTCGGACACCTGCACGCTGGCTTCGCGCAGCGGGAATTGCGCCTTCTGGTCCTGGCTCGCGTTATCGTCGAGCAGGACGTACTGGGTCAGCCAGCGGTTCAGGTAATCTTCGACGTTGGAGGCGGCGGCGAAGCTGCCGATCTTGTCGCGCATCATGGACTTCATGTAGTGGGCGATGCGCGACACGGCGAAGATGTACTGCAGCTGCGACGACAGCACGGCATTGGCATTGGCCGCCTCGTTGTTGTACTTGCGCGCCTTCTGGGCCGACTGGGCGCCGAAGAAGGCCGCATACGAGGTGTTCTTGCAATGCACCAGCGAGATGAAACCGAGATCGGACAGCTCCTTCTCGCGGCGGTCGGTGATCGCGACCTCGGTCGGGCATTTCAGCGCCACTTCTCCCTCGTCGGTCTTGAACGTGTGGGTCGGCAGGTTCTCGACCAGGCCGCCGCCCTCGACGCCGCGGATCGCGGCGCACCAGCCATAGTCCTCGAAGGCGCGCGTCAGGCGCGCGCCGAAGGCATAGGCCGCGTTGCACCACAGGTATTTGGAGTGGTCGCTGCCGTCCACGTCCTCGACGTAGTTGAAACCTTCGGTCGTCATGCCGTCGGCCGGGTGGTATGGCAGGCGCCCCAGGAAGCGCGGCAGGCACAGGCCGACGTAGCGCGAATCCTCGGATTCCCTGAACGCCTTCCACTTGGCGTATTCGACGGTGTCGAACACCTTGGCCAGGTCGCGCGGCTTGCCCAGGTCGCCGAAACTCTCGACGCCGAACAATTCGGGACTGCTCGAGGTGATGAAGGGCGCGTGGCTGGCCGCGGCCACATGCGACATCTGCTCGAGGAAGTAGATGTCCTCGGGCTGGCGCGAGATCTCGAAGTCGCCGATCAGGGTGCCGTACGGCGCGCCGCCGAAGGTGCCGAATTCTTCCTCGTAGATCTTCTTGAACATCGTGCTCTGGTCGAACTCCATCGCCGACTGGAAGTCCTTGACCAGCTCGCGCTTGCTGGCATTGAGCATGCGGATCTGCAGGTTGGCGCTCGTGGTGCTGTTCCTGACCAGGTAGTTGAGGCCAGTCCAGCTGCGCTCGAGCTTCTGGAATTCGGGCGCATGCATGATCGCCGAGAGCTGATCGGAGATCATGCGGTCCAGTTCCGCCAGGCGCGCATCGATGGTGGCCGACAGGTTGGACGAGATCACCATCGTCCCCTGCATCACCTGGGTCACCAGTTCCGAGATCAGGTCGCGCGCGCGTTCGTGCTCGCTGCTCGACGCCGCCACGCGGCTTTCTTCGACGATCTGGTCGAGCAGCGAAGCGTCCAGTTCCGGCGCCGCCGCCGCAGCTTGGGTGGATTCGAATACCGCCGCCATCTCACTCTCCCTTGCCCGATTTGCGCAGGCTGTCGAGTTTTTCGGTGTTGCCCAGCACCTCGGTCAGGATGTCTTCGAGCTTGTCGTTCCCGGCCAGCTTGTTGCGCAGGTCGGCCAGCTTGGTGCGCGCATCGAGCAGCCCGGCCAGCGGCGCCACCTAGCGCACCACCGACTCGGGCCGGAAGTCGTTCATCTCGCGAAACTGCAGCTGCACCCCGAACTGGCCGCCGTCCGGCGACAGGTGGTTGTCGACCTTGAAGGTGGCCACGGGCGCGACGGCGCCCAGCACCTCGTCGAAGTTGCCGGCGTCGACATTGACGAACTTGCGGTCCTTGAGGCGCTTCTTCTCGGCCTTGGGATCCAGGCCGAAGTCGCCGACCACGCCGACCACGAAGGGCAGCTCCTTGTTCTCGATCGCGTCGCCGATCTCGACGTCATAGGTCATCTGCACGCGCGGCGCGCGCACCTTCTGCAAGCGTTTTTGTACGCTTTCGCTCTTGGCCATGTCGACTCCAGTGGGGGAAGATGGATTTATTGCAGCACGTCGAACGGACTGCCGCTGCTGGCCGCCGGACGCGGCGGCGCCGCCACCGCCGGCTGGCTCGGGGTCCTGCGGCTCGACGCCGGGCGCGCGGCCGGGCGGGTCGTGACCAGCACCTCTTCGCCCAGGCTGGTGCGCAGCAGCTTGGCCAGGTCTTGCGCTTCGCTGCGCACCGAACCCTGCAGATTGTTCTTGCGCGTCAGGTCGGCCAGCGCCTTGCTGGCCACGCGCAGGCCGCTGACGGCCAGGATGCTGTAGGCCAGCGTGTCGTCGGGGTCGCGCGCCAGCGCTTCCTGCGCGCTGCTGATGGCGTCGCCGTACTGGGTGGCGTCGAAGCGGATCTGGGCCATGCGCACCCAGGGCTTCTTGTCGACCGGATGCGCCCTGCTCGCGTCCTTGAGCAGGCTCACGGCCTTGTCGCTCTGCCCGGCCGCGAGGGCGGCATCGGCTTCGGCATAGATGTTTTCGGACACGGCGGCGCGCTTGGCGGTCGTGCCCGTGCCGTCGGTGGCGCACCCGGCCAGGGCGGCGACCCCGACCAGCAGGGGTAACAGGCGTTTGCGGATCATGTTCGTCTCTCCAGTGGGTGAACAAGCCCCCATTATTCGCATCGTGCTTGCCAAGAAGTTGTGCACTGTCAATGAAAAGCGAGTTCAAGCAAGGGGTGTTGGATGTCGCTTGCGTTTGCGCGGTGTCAGTGTGCACTGGCGGGGATCGGGTTCAATCCAAGCCTGGTGCCTTAGGACAATTGCGAGGAGATCGTTGATGGGGACGCCCAACCCGTTCAAGCTGCCGGTCGTGGTCATCGTGCCGGCGATCGTGCTGACAACGGCGCTCGCCGGCTGCGGCGGCGCCGCGCTGGCGCCGCTGGCCAGCGTGGCCCTGGAGGCGGCCGGCTTGCGCAAGCCGGCCGAACTGCCCGAGTCGCAAAAGCCGCCGCGCAATGTGCCACTCAAGCTGCACGCCGCCACGCGCCTGAACGTGGACGCGCGCGGCCAGCCGCTGGCGCTGGCGGTGCGCCTGTACAAGCTGCGCCAGAAGGATGCCTTCGAGGGCGCGCCCTACGCCACCTTCCTCGATCCGCGCCTGGAGCGCGAAAGCCTGGGCGCCGACCTGGTCGAGGTGCGCGAGATCATGCTGGTGCCGGGCCAACGCTACGAAGTGACCGAAAAAGTCGCGCGCGAAGCCGGCCACGTCGGCATCGTGGCCCTGTTCCACACCCCGGCCGCCGGCCGCTGGCGCACCGCGGTCAGCAGCCTGGATGCCGAGCGCGACGGCCTGAACGTCGGCCTGCACGCCTGTGCGATGAGCGTGGGCTCCGCCGCCGCCAAAGACGGCGCTTCGGCACTGGGCTCTGTGCGCTGTCAATAATCGTTTGCAACTTTCCTGCAAGCTAGTCCTTTCTGAACGGCGAGGAGGCGATCGTGAGCATGCCATCCAAGGTCTTATGGGGCGAGGGACTGTTCCTGCGGCCCCAGCATTTCCAGCAGCAGGACCGCTACCACGAAGCGCGCCTGAACCAGACCGCCTGCGCACTGCACCCGTATTGCTGGGGCGTGCGCAGGCTGGCGGTCGATCTCGACGCGCTGCGCAGCGACATCCTGCGCATCGACGAACTCGCGCTGCTGTTCCCGGACGGCGAAGTGGTGCGTGCGCCGGGCGACGACGTGCTGCCGCCGCAGGTGCGACTTGGCGACCTGCCGCCGGCGCAGCAAACGGTCACCTATCACGCCGCCCTGCCGGCGCTGCGCACGCACGGCGACAACTGCGCCAATGGCCCGGACGGACCGGAGACCATCGACGTGCGCTTCGGGCGCATCGACCGCGAGACCCAGGACTTGTATACCCAGGCCGCCGACGCCCCCGTGACCTATCTGCGCAAGGCGCTGCGCCTGGTGGCCGACAGCGAGCCGCTGGAAGCCTATGAAAGCTTCGCGCTGCTGCGCCTGCGGCGCGTGGCCACCGGCGGCTTCGAGATCGACCCCGGTTTCATTCCACCCAGCCTGTCGATCGACGCCGTGACGATGCCCGGCGCCGGCCTTTACGTCGGCCTGGCGCGGCTGATGGAAAAGCTGCTGGCCAAGGTCAATGCGCTGTACGGCGATCTGCGCGAGCCGAGCCGCAACGTGGTCGAGATCCGCGGCGGCGACGTGTCCTCGTTCTGGCTGCTGCACACGGCCAGCGCCGGCTATGCGGCGCTGGCCCACTACCTGCACCACCGCGAGCTGCATCCCGAGCGCCTGTACGGCGCCATGCTCGAGCTGGCCGGCGGCCTGATGACCTATTCGCGCAGCTACCGGCTCGAAGACCTGCCTTCCTACGTCCACGCCGATCCCGGCCCGCAGTTCGCGCGCCTGGACGGCATCATCCGCGACCTGTTGGATACCGTGATCTCGTCCCGCTACTTCACCATCGCCCTGCACAAGGACCGCCCGTCCTACTACCTGGGCGCGCTCGATTCGGGCCGCATCAATGCCCAGACCACCCTGTACCTGGCGGTGGCGGCCGACATGCCGGCGCTGCGCCTGGTCGAGGCGGTGCCGCTGCAGTTCAAGGTCGGCGCGCCGGAAGACGTCGACAAGTTCGTGCTGTCGGCGCTGCCCGGCGTGAAGCTGGTGCATGCGCCCCAGGTGCCGAGCGCGATTCCGGTGCGGCCCGACACCTATTACTTCGTGCTCGAAGGCCGCGGCGCGCTGTACGAGGCGATGCTCAAGACCCAGGCGATCTCGGTCTACGTGCCGAACGGCGTGCGCGAGCTGCGGCTCGAACTGATCGCGGTGTCGGCATGAGCGCCTTCGTCGAGCGCCGCGCCGCGCAACGAGGCGAGGATGGAAAACCCGGCAGCCGCCGCCAGCGCCTGGTCGACATCATGTACGAAGGCTTCCACGCCCTGTTCCTGCTGAAAAACGGCTGCGGGCCGCAGGACAAGGGCGCCTTCGCCGACAATATGACCGCCTTCCTGGCCGACGTCGACCGCAGCGCCAAGGCGCTCGGCATCGCGGCCGAAGACGTGACGGCGGCCAAGTACGCCTACTGCTCGGCGGTGGACGAGATCATCCTGCGCTCGAGCTACGAGGTGCGCGAGGCCTGGGAAACCCGTCCGCTGCAGCTGCGCGTGTTCGGCGACCAGCTCGCCGGCGAGCACTTCTTCCACCGGCTGGAAGACCTGCGCGCCAAGGGAGCGCAGCAGGTCGAGGCGCTGGAGGTCTTCCATATGTGCCTGCTGCTGGGCTTCCAGGGCCGCTATGCGCTGGACGGCAAGGACAAGCTGGACTACCTGGTGGCGCGCCTGGGCGACGAGATCGCGCGCATGCGCGGCCGCACGCGCGGCTTCGCGCCGCACGCCGAGCGGCCGGACCAGGTGGTCAACCGCCTGCGCAGCGACCTCTCGCTGTGGGTGCTGGCGGCGGTGTTCACGCTGGCCGGGCTGGGAGCCTACCTGGGCTTTCGCACCGTGCTGGGCAACGAGTCCGAGCTGGCGCTGGCGCACTACAACGACCTGGTCAAGCTGCCGCCGAAAGCCGCGCACGTGACCATCACCCTGCCCTGAAAGCAGAACAGCCCCGGGATCGTGGTTCCCGGGGCCGCCGGTCCTGCTACCCAGGTCTTATTGGATGACCTTGAACTCGATGCGCCGGTTGCGCGCCTTGCCTTCCGGCGTGCGGTTGTCGGCCACCGGCCGGTCCGGACCTTCGCCCGACACCGCGATCGACGCTTCCGCGATCCCCTGGCTCACCACATAGGCTTTCACCGCCTCGGCGCGCGCCTGGCTCAGCGACAGGTTGCCGGCGCGCGAACCGGCGTTGTCGGTGTGGCCGATCACCTCGACCTTCACGCCATTGAGCTTCTTCAGGGCCGCCGTCATCCCATCCAGCACCTCGGTGCCGGCCGGGGTCAGGGTCGCCTTGCCCGACTCGAATTCGATGATGCGGTCGGCCAGCGCCGCATCCAGCACGCTCTGCTGCGAGACGGTCACCCGCAGGCCGTTGTTGACCGTATAGGTCGGATTGAGCCGGGCCGCGATCTCGCCGGCGATCTGCTGGCGCTGGGCTTCGCTCGCCACGTCACCGCGCAGGCTGACGCTGTTGCCCTCGACTTTCAGCTGGCCGCCCTTCACCAGGCGCAGGTTCGGCCCGATCAGGCTGCCCACGTAATTGTTCCAGTTGGCAGGCGTCGAGACGGTGCCGACCGACAGCTGGTCGACCACGCGCTGCGCACCGTACACGGCGCGCAGGCGCTCGAGCAGCGCGGCCTTGGCGGCTTCGTCGGCCACCATGCCGCTGACCACGACCGGGGCCTCGGCCGCGCCTGGCGCCGTCTGCGCGGCCAGCGGCAATCCGGCGGCCAATCCGGCGGCCAATCCAAGCAACAGGGTCAGGGTGCGAAGTTTCACGTCAGGCTCCGATGAAGGTCTTCATGAACAGGTCGCGCGCCAGCGACAGCGGCAGGTCGGGCTGGGCCAGGTGGCTGGAGAGCTGGCGCACGTCGGCGTCGAACTGCAGCTGCTCGTCGATCCAGTCCGTGTCCAGCAGGCGCACCTGCAGCTCGGCGCCGACCAGGGGATCGATCACGGCGCGCAGGGTTTCGGCCAGCGCCGCGCAAAAGCCCACCACCAGCACCGGCCGTTCTTCCTGGCGCGTGATGAACAGCGCCAGGTCGAATTGCGCGCGGCGCAGGAAAGGCGTGATCAGCTCGAGCCAGAAGGCGGCCACCGGATAGCGCGCCGACGCGTTGTGCGGCAGCGGCAGCACCAGGCTCTTATGCAGCTCGGCCGGCTGGCTGTGCATGACCGGCTGCAGCAGCAATCCCAGCGCCAGCACCAGGCGCGCCGCGCTGGCATTCGCGCTGGCGCTCGACACTGCGCGGCCCAGCAGGCCGTCGAGCGAGGCGATCGTGCCGTGCTCCATCCAGCGCGCCAGCGCCGCCTCGTCTCCCAACCCGATCGCGCTGTCGGCGATCGCCTGCAGGTAGGCGGCGGGGTCGCCCTCGCCCAGCACCTTGGGGCAGATCTCTTCCAGGAACACCCAGAGCGGCGCGAACGCCAGCGGACAACGCGCGACGAAGGCGGCGGGATCGCTCACCGCCAGCGTGCGGGTGGCGAGAAAGGGAAAGCGCCGCCCCGACTGGTCGTGGCTGGCCAGCAGGTGGCCGGCCACCGCGTGGTGCCGCGCCGGGCCGACCAGGGCGAAGCTCACCGGCGCCATCGCATCGTAGTGAAAGCGCCAGCGCGCGTCCGACGGCAGCAGGGTCATCACCTGCGCCAGCCAGGCGTCGAGCATGCCGATCGCGGCCGGGTCGTGGGCCAGCTTGACGAAGTCGGCGCGCGCCGGGACCTTGCCGAAGTAGCCGATGCGGTCGGCGCGCATCATTGGCCTCCCGCGCTGGCCAGCGCCGGCGCCGCGTCCTGGGCTTCATGGCGGCCGACGATCGCCGGCGGCAGGCGCAGGCCGCGGAAACCCTGGGCCTGGCTCTGGCCGCCCCCGGTGGACTGCGGGCTGCTGACGATCTTCAGGTCGACCGCCACCGAGACGTTCTGCGCGCTCCAGCGCAGCTCGAACACCCCGCCGTCCTTGCGCTTGCGCTGGGCCGCCTCGAACAGGCGCTGCAGGCCGAACTGGCCCGGCTGGTTGAACAGCTCCACCGTGCGGCCATCGAAGGTGACCGCCGAGACCCGCGCGCCCGAGACGCCCTGCGGGCCCGGATGGACCATATTGTTCCAGCTGGGCGGCGTGTTCCGGTAGCGCAGCTGCTGGCCGTCGATCTCGAGCGTGTACTCGAGCGTGCCGGGCGCGCTCAGGGGCAGCACCTGGAACACGGTCTGGGCCGCCCCGCTGGCCGCCACGCCGTTGTTCGACAGCGGCGCCACCCAGCCGGGGAAGGCGGCCACCGCCTGCGGCGCCAGCGAGATGCCGATGTCGGCCCAGGTGCGCGCCGCCAGTACGTCGCCGCGCCGCACCACCAGCGGCCCCATCGCCGTGCCCACGAACTTGGCCACTGCGCCTTCGGGGCCGAACACCTGGCCGATCTCGCCGGGCGTCGCCTCGACGCTGGAATCCTGGGCGAACGGGTACTTGGCGGCGAGCGTGCGGGTAAACGGCTCGACCACCTGCGCCTGCCAGGTCTTGTTGATCTCGGCCTCGGACGGCAGCACGATCATGGCGAAGGTCTGGGTGAGCGGGCGCACCAGCAGCGGGCGCAGCGCCTGTTTCTGGCTGTCGCTCATCCCGGTCAGCATCTGTTCGTCGACGTAGCGCAGCGCGTCGGCCAGCTCCGAGCCGCTGCCCTCCAGCGTCTGCTGCATGAACTGCTTGGCGCCGGGACCCGGATCGCCCTGGTTCTTCAATGCGTTGAGCCGCGTGCGCAGCCGCGACAGCGCGTCGAGATAGCCGGTCATCAGCGACGCTTCCTTTTCCCTGGCGCCGACCAGGCGCGCCACGCCGGCGAACTCGCGTCCGATCGGGCCGGCCCCCTGTTGTTGCTGGGCCAGCAGCTGGGACGGGTCGACGCTGTCGGCCAGCGTGCGCGCGTCGGACGGCGCCCGCCGCAAGACCACCTGCTTGAACCACTCGATCACGCCGCGCTCGGTCTTGCCGATGGGCGCGCGCAGGCCGCCCGGATTGTCCCAGGCCGTCTCTTCATAGATGGTGCGCAGCAGCTTGGCGATCGGCGAGGATTGCGGGTCGCCCAGGCGGTTCATGGCCTGCACGCTGGCGTCGAAGCCGCGCAGGTCGGCGATCGCCACGCCCTGCACGAACTTCGACCATTCGCGCGCATAGTCGGCCTTGTACAGGTCGATCAGCGCCTTCTGGATCTGTTCGGGGCTGCCCTCCAGGGTCAGGTCGTCGCGCGCGGTGGTCTTGAGCACCCAGTCGACCGTGTTCAGTTCCTTGTTCGAGGCATCCCGGATGGCGCCGAGCACGAACTTGTCCCAGGCCGCGCGGGTGAAGGCGCCGCTGACGGCGTGGCTGCCGGCCACCAGCGCCGCATCCTGCTCGCCGACGATGCGCGCCACCGTCACCGCCGGGAAGCGGGTGGCGGTGCGGGTCTTGATGTCGGCGTACACGCGCTCGCGCGCCGGCGTGCCGCGCACCACGCGGCGCAGGTGCTCGCGCGTGGTGTCGAGCAGGCTCAGTTTGGGCGAAATCTGCGGCCAGGCCGGGTCGTCGATGTGGGCCAGGTGGAAGGTCATCAGGCGCTCGGCGCTGCGGATCATCTGCTCGCGCGGCATGCTGCCGCGGTTCGCCTCCAGCCAGCCGCGCCAGTAGCGCGTGAGCTGATCGTTCAGGTGGCCCGGCTCGGCATACGATTTAGTGCCCAGCATCAGATAGGTCTTGAGCGCGTTGTAGGCGTCGCCGACATCCGTGGGCGACGCGTCCTGGTAAGGCTGGCCAAGCCTGGGCGCGCTGGCGGACACGGACGCGGGCGCGGCCACCTGGCGCCCCGGATCGAGGGCGGCTGCATTGTTGTTGACCTCCGTGAGCATGGTCTCGAGCGCGCCGGCGACCGGTTCGACCATCACCGCGCGCACCCCGGCGAAGTATTCGTCGCGCAGCTTGCGCGCCAGAATATCGCCCTGGTACAGGCCGAAGCCCAGCGCCCACGGCTTGTCGTCGGCATAGCGCTCCAGTTGCTCGATGCGGTCCTGCAGGATGTCGAGGGCCTCCAGGCGCGACTGCAGGTCGATGCGGCCCGCCTGCAGCTTCATCACCTTGTCGAGATCCGACTGCACGTTGGCGACCAGCTGGCGGTTGCCCATGTACGACCACGACCAGCCGCCCATCGCGCAGCCCAGCAGGATGGTGGCGGCGAAGAAGGCGCCCAGCTTCCAGCGCGCCGCGGCCGGATTCGTGTAGCGCTTGACCAGTTCGCGGTCGGCGAAGACCACCTTGCGGAACAGCTCGAGCAAGAAATAACCGGATTGCGCCCCCGCCTGCGAACCTGCCGGCTCCCCGGCACCCTCGCCCCCCCTTTCTCTCCTGCAGCGCCAGGTCGAAACGGCTGGCCACGCGCCGGCTCGACAGGTCTTGCACGCTGCCTTCCTGCAGCGCGCTGGTGAAATAAAAGCCGCGGAACACCGGCTTGAACTGATAGGTATTCTCTTCGAACAGCGTGGCCAGGAAGGCGCGCAGCGGCGTGCGCAGCGCGGCGAATTCCAGCGGGAAGGTGAACACGCCGGAACGCAGCGTCGTGCTGCGGTTGGCGCCCATGCCGGCCAGGCTCATTTCCTTCAGGCCGTCGACCAGTTCGTCGAAGTGCTCGTCGAAGAAGGCCAGCACGTCCTGCGGCGCGGCGCGCCGGTTGTAGCGCAGGGTCGCGCCCCAGATGCGCTCGCGCTCGGCCTGTTCGCTGCCGTGGAAGAAGTCGAGGAAGCCGGCGACCAGGTCGGCCTTGGTGAACACCACGTACACCGGCGCGTGCACGCCCAGGCGCTCGGTCAGTTCCTGCACCCGGGTGCGCAGGTTCTTGGCCAGTTCGTGCGAGGCGGTAGCCGGGCCGGCCATCAGCTCGGCCACGCTGACCGCGATCAGGATGCCGTTGATCGGCGCGCGCTGGCGGTATCGCTTGAGCAGGTCGAGGAAGCCGAACCACTCGGCGCGGTCGTCGTCCTGCACCGAGTAGCGCCCCGCGGTGTCGAGCAGGATGCCGTCGGTGGTGAAGAACCAGTCGCAGTTGCGGGTGCCGCCCACGCCCTGCAGCGCCTTGTTGCCGGGGATCGGGAAGCTCAGCCCCGAGTGCACGATGGCGCTGCTCTTGCCGGCCGCCGGGTTCCCGATGATCATGTACCAGGGCAGCTCGTACAGGGCCGCGGCGCCGCGCGTCAGGCCCAGCTTCGAGGTCTTGATGGTGCCGACCGCCTCCAGCAGGTTCTTGCGCAGCACCGCGACTTCGTCCTTGCCGCCGTCCTCGCCGGCGCCTGCCCCGGCGATGGCGCCCGCCAGCTTGCGCGCCTGGCGTGCGCGCCAGGCGCGGCGCAGCATCCACCAGATGCCCCAGCAGGCCAGCAGCGCCAGGGCGCCGATCGCGGCCCACACGAGGCCGACGCCGAGCAGGCCGGCGCCGATTACCAGGATGGCCGCCAGCGCGGTGAGACCGATCGCGGCCAGCACGCGGCTGTCGGTCAGGAACTTCCAGAGTCGTGCCATGGCGGGGTCTCTTGTAGAAAGATCTCACAGGAAATGGTCGCACGGGCATACGGCACGCTGCTTGACTCTGCGCAATGCGGCCAAAATCCGAAAAACCGCGCAACAACCCACCGACGACGACGCCTCAGCGCCCCATCACCCCGCGCATGCGCAACTCGATGTGGCCGAAATCCATCATTTTCCAGCGCCCGCCCCAGGTCAGGCCCAGCGATTCGGCCACCTGGCCATACAGCTGGTAGCCGCGCATGGCCCACGGATCCTTTTCCGAGATCACCAGCTTGCCGTCGCGCAGGAAGGCGCAATCGGCCGCCAGGCCATACTGGTGCCAGCTCTGGAAGGCGCGCGCATTGGTGACGTGGCCGCCGGTCGCGGCCAGCTCATCCTGGCGCGCCGGACTGCGGTAGCCCTCGAGCAGCGCCATCTCGTAGCCATGCTGTTCCTTCATGATCTTGAACGCCAGCAGCAGGCGCTGGCTGAAGTCGGGATGCAGCAAGCCCCAGTTACGGCTGGCGCCGACCAGCATCGGCCGCACCAGCTCGACCTCGGCCGTGGTGAACACGCTGGGCGGCAGCGCCACCGGCGGCACCAGCTGCTCGCCGGCCAGCAGCGCCGCCACCTGTTCGTCGGGCAAGGCGCTGCTGCCCTCGTACACCGGCAGCATGGCCGGATTGCTCAGCGCCAGCGCCAGCAGCGAAGGAATCAACACCGCCGGCGCGCCGATGGCCAGCAGCACCTGGTGGCGGCGCACTCCCTGCACCACCCGCTCGCGCAGCGACAGGGTGACGCTGTCGCGCATGGCGCCGGCGGCGCGCGTGCCGGCATGGCTCCAGGCACCGGCGCGGCCGGCCAGGCCACGCATGGCATGCATCCCGCGCGCCATCCAGGCCCGTCCACTTGGAAAAAGAACAAGCCAAGCCAGGCCTGAAGCGAGACAAACGTACAGAAGGGCGATCAAGATCAGCATCGGACTCCCCAGGATTGTTTCTAATCAGAACAGGAGAAGCCAATCTTAGGAGTAATGTCGTGCGTCCATCAGACGAAAATCAAGACAACCGCATGCATGCCCATATGCGTCCCAACCTGATGTCGTCGGCGCGCCGCGGCGGCCGCGAAGACAGCATCCTCGCCAAGCTCGAGCGCGAGCCGGCGCGGCGCGCGGGCGCCGGTCACGGCGCGCGCCTGGCCTGGTATGGCGCGGCGGTGGCGGTCGCCGTCGGTTTGACGGCGACCCTGGCCTGGCTGGCGGCCGGCGCCGGTCCCGCGCCGATGGAAGTGGCGCGGCACGATGCGGCGCCCGCCCCGATCGCGAGCATGGACCCGGCGCCGGTCGAGACGGCCTTGATCGTCGACACGGCGCCCCAACCGGAGCCAGACCCGGTGCTGGCGGCGGCGCCTGCGCCCGTTCCGCCGCTGCGCCTGCTCGAACCGGCCGCCGCGCCTACGACGGCCCCAGCCAAGGCCGCGCCGGCGTCCGTCAAGACGGCCCCGGCGCGCCGTCCGGAAGCGCGCGCCGCCGCCCCAGCCCGCTCTCGCGTCCAGGCGCCACGCCAGGCCGCGCGTCAGGCCCGGACGGTGAATCCCGCACGCGCCGGCGAGGCCCAGGACGACAGCGACGTCGCCCTGATCTCGGCCGTGATCT
Source organism: Massilia sp. UYP32 (assembly GCF_050434365.1). Classification (NCBI taxonomy): domain Bacteria; kingdom Pseudomonadati; phylum Pseudomonadota; class Betaproteobacteria; order Burkholderiales; family Oxalobacteraceae; genus Massilia; species Massilia sp. UYP32. Next base: position 79,322 of record NZ_JBNDIK010000013.1, on the reverse strand, counting down.
ACCATGCCAACGGTCATGCCGCGCCGGCGGAAGATGAAACCCCTGCCCCTCCTGCACGCTAGGCGTGGCAAATAGGCCGCACCTGGCGGGCGGCCGCCGCCAGAAAACGCTATACTGTATATAAGTACAGGTGGGCGTTCGGTGATGATCAGGGTGTTGGAAAACGAGTTTTATTATCTGGATAACTTCCAGCGGGTTCTCGATTGGATCGGCGAACGCTATGGCGATTTGCTCGACGACGGCGAACAGGCCTTCCTGGCCCGGTTCCCGACCTTGCCGCACAATGCGCGCGCCCTGTTCGTGCGCATGGTCATGCGCAAAGGTAACCTGTTCCGCGCCAGCAAACTGAGCTATGCCGAGATCGGTTGTCCGGTCGAGGCTGCCTCCCACCTGCTCGGCACCGGCTGGATCGAACCCGACCCCGAACTCACGCTCGACGAATTGTTCGACCTGCTGTCCAAGCCCGAGATCCTCGACGCCTTCGGCGCGCAGTTGCCGCGCAAGACAGCGCGCAAGGACGAACAGCTGGACGCCCTGCGCCCCGCATTCCCCGAGGCGCGCCGCTTCTCCGGCTGGCATCCGGCCTGTCCCGACGTCGCCTGGCGCATCCTGGTCAAGCCGCTGTGCGACCGCCTGCGCCTGGTCTTTTTCGGCAACCTGCACCAGGGCTGGACCGACTTCGTGCTGTCCGACCTCGGCCTGTTCCGCTACGAGAGCGTGGACATCTCGCCCGCCTCGCGCGGTTTTCGCCGCCGTGCCGACGTCGACCACTACCTGCAGCTGCATGCCTGCCGCGAGCGCTTCGCCGCCGGCGAAGACGTCGACGAGGTGGTGCGCGACCTGCCCGTGCACGCCTTCGACAACGACTGGCTCGAGAGCCGGCGCGAAAAACTGACGTTCCAGATCGGCCAGCACTACGAAAAGCTGAAGGACTGGGACGGCGCCTACGCCGCCTACGCGCGCTGCCGCTTTCCCGGCGCGCGGGCGCGCGCGATCCGCGTGCTCGAAAAACACGAGCGCTTCGAGCAGGCCCATGCCCTGTTGCTTGCAGCTCAGTGCGCGCCCGAGAACGAAGCCGAGCGCCAGCACCTGTCCCGCATCGCGCCGCGCCTGGCGCGCCGCCTTGGCCACGCGCGCCTGGCGCCGCGCGCCAAGACGCAGGTAGAGCGCATCGAGCTGTCGCTGGCGCCGCCGAACGGCGAACGCTGGGTCGAGGGCGCCGTGCGCGGCCACCTGCACGGGAGCGATGCGCCCGTGTTCTACGTCGAGAACGCGCTCGCCAACACCCTGTTCGGCCTGCTGTGCTGGCGCGCCGTGTTCGCCGCCATTCCCGGCGCCTTCTTCCACCCTTTCCACCGCGGCCCGGCCGACCTGCACAGCGCCGACTTCCACCAGCGCCGGCAGGCCGAATTCGCCGCCTGCCTGGCGGAGCTGGACAGCGGCAGCTACCGCGACACGATCCTGCGCACGTACCGCGAGAAAGCCGGCCTGCAATCGCCGTTCGTGCACTGGGACGGCGTCACGCTGGACCTCATCGAGCTGGCCCTGGCCTGCATCCCGGCCGCCCACCTGCGCAAGTGGTGCGAACGCATCCTGGCCGACGTCAAGGAAAACCGCACGGGCTTTCCCGACCTGATCCAGTTCTGGCCAAGCGAAGGCCGTTACCTGATGATCGAAGTGAAAGGCCCGGGCGACCGCCTGCAGGACAACCAGCTGCGCTGGATCGACTACTGCGCGGCGCATGACATGCCGGTCGCCGTGTGCTACCTGCAGTGGATCGAGCCTACCGAGATGGCGGCCTGAGATTACGTGAGCTACACCATCGCCGTACGCGCCCTGTGCGAGTTCACCGCCAAGCAGGGTGACCTCGACCTGCGCTTCACCCCCTCCCCCAGCGCCCAGGAAGGCATTGCCGGCCATGCCGTCGTGGCCGGCCGCCGCGGCGACGGCTACCGCAGCGAGGTCGCGCTGTCCGGCCAATGGAACGAATTGCACGTGCGCGGCCGGGCCGACGGCTACGACGCCAATGAAAATCTGATCGAAGAGGTCAAGACCCATCGCGGCCGGGTGGACGCCATTCCCGACAACCACCGCCACCTGCACTGGGCCCAGCTGCGCGTCTATGGCCACCTGCTGTGCCAGGAACAGGGCATGGAGTCGGTCAACCTGGCCCTGGTCTACTACGACATCGTCAGCGGCGTCGAAACCGTGCTGCGCGAGACGCGCGACAGCGCCTGGCTGCGCGCGCACTTCGAAGAGCTGTGCCAGCGCTTCTCGGGCTGGGCCGCCAGCGAAGCGGCGCACCGCGCGGCGCGCGACGCCGCATTGCAGTCGCTGTCGTTCCCGCATGCCGACTTCCGCCCCGGCCAGCGCCAGCTCGCCGAAAGCCTCTACCGCGCCAACGCCAGTGGGCGCTGCCTGCTGGCGCAGGCCCCGACCGGCATCGGCAAGACCGTGGGCAGCCTGTTCCCGGTGCTCAAGGCCATGCCGCGCGAGAAGCTGGACAAGGTCTTCTTCCTGGCCGCGAAGACCCCCGGCCGGCGCCTGGCGCTGGACGGCGCCGCGACCCTGTGCGCCGGCAGCAAAGCCCCGTTGCGCGTGCTCGAACTCACCGCGCGCGACAAGGCCTGCGAGCATCCCGACAAGGAGTGTCATGGCGAATCCTGTCCGCTGGCGCGCGGCTTCTACGATCGCCTGCCGGCCGCCCGCGCGGCCGCGACGGCCGTGCCCGTGCTGGACCGCGAGGCGCTGCGCGAGGTCGCGCTGGCGCACGAAGTCTGCCCCTATTACCTGGGCAGCGAGATGGCGCGCTGGTCCGACATGATCGTCGGCGACTATAACTATTATTTCGACGGCAGCGCCATGCTGTACGCGCTGGCGCTCGCCAACGGCTGGAAAACCAGCCTGCTGGTCGACGAGGCCCACAACCTGGTCGGCCGCGCGCGCTCGATGTACAGCACCGAGCTCGATCGCGAGCTGCTGCGCCTGGCCCGCGCCGGCTCGCCGCCAGCCGTCAAGAAGGTGCTGGAGCGCGTGGGCCGCGCCTGGACCGCGGTCGACAAGACGGCGCCGGCGCCCTACCAGCTGCTCGAGAAGATTCCAGCGAAGCTGGTCGACGCGCTGCAGGAAGCGGGCAGCGCCATCAACGAACACCTGGCGGCCTTTCCCGGCCCGCTCGACCCCGACCTGCAGCGCTTTTACTTCGACGCCATGGGGTTCGTGCGGCTGGCCGAATCGTTCGGGCCACACTCGCTGTGCGACCTGAGCCGGCACGCCGACCGTCCCACCGTACGCGATTCGACGATCTGCATCCGCAACGTGGTGCCGGCGCCCTTCCTCGGGCCGCGCTTCGCCGCCACCCATTCGAGCACGCTGTTCTCGGCCACGCTCGGGCCCTGGCACTACTGCCTCGACACCCTCGGCATGCCCGAAGACACGGCCTGGGTCGAGGTCGACTCGCCGTTCAAGGCGAGCCAGCTCGAGGTCCACGTCGCGCGCGGTATCTCGACCCGCTACCAGGTGCGCGCCGCCTCGGTCCAGCCCATCGCCGAACTGATCGCGCGCCAGTACCGCGAACGTCCCGGCAACTACCTGGCCTTCTTCAGCAGCTTCGACTATCTCGACAAGGTGGCGAACGCGCTGGAGCGGCTGGATCCGGCCATCCCGGCCTGGCGCCAGGAACGCCGCATGAGCGAGCACGAACGCCAGGGCTTCATCGACCGCTTCGACGTCAAAGGCGCGGGGGTCGGCTTCGCGGTGCTGGGCGGCGCCTTCGGCGAAGGCGTGGACCTGCCGGGCGAGCGCCTGATCGGCGCCTTCGTCGCCACCCTCGGCCTGCCCCAGGTCAATCCCGTCAACGAGCAGCTGCGCGAACGGATGCAGGCGCTGTTCGGCGCCGGCTACGATTACACCTATCTGTATCCCGGCATCCAGAAGGTGGTGCAGGCGGCCGGGCGCGTGATCCGCACCGAGCAGGATCGCGGCGTGGTGTGGCTGATCGACGACCGCTTCGCCCAGCCGGGCATCCGGAACCTGATGCCGGCCTGGTGGGAGCTCGGGTCCCGGTGAACCTCACGCCAGCCGTTCGCGTATCTTCTGGTAGCCGCTGCGGCTGATCGGCAACCTGACGCCGCCCCTGAGCACCGCGCAATGGTTGTCCTTGCTGACCGGCTCGATGCGTTCGACCGCGCAGACATTGACGATGAACGAGCGGTGGATGCGCACGAACACGACGCCGTCGAGCTGCGCCTCGAGCTCGGACAGGCGCTGGTGCTTCAGGTAGCCCTTCCCGCCCGCCATGATGCGCACGTAGTCGTCCTGGGCCTCGATGTAGTCGACGTTGCCGGCGGCGACCACGTGCACGCGGGCGCCGTCGCGGATCAGGATCCGTTCGAGCGGCTGCTGGCGTGCCTGCGCATCCTTCACCGCCGCGGCGATGCCGGCCCGGGCCGGCTGCGGCGCGCGCAGGCGCGCCTGCGCCAGCGCCTCGGCCAGGCGCTCGCGCGAGAACGGCTTGAGCAGGTAGTCGAGCGCGTGCACCTCGAAGGCGCGCAATGCGAACTGGTCGTAGGCGGTGGCGAAGATATAGTGCGGCCTGGCGCCGGCCAGCTCCACCACCTCGAAGCCGTCCAGCCTGGGCATCTGGATGTCCAGGAAGACCAGGTCGGGATCGTGCTCGGCGATCGCCTTCACCGCCTCGAACCCATTGGCGCATTCGCCCACGATCTCGACGTCGGGATGCGCCGCCAGGTACTCGCGCAGCAGCGCGCGCGCCAGGTGTTCATCGTCCACGATCAGGGTTCGCATCCCTCATTCTCCTGTGTCGGCGGGCAGCGCCAGCTCCACCCTGAAAATATTGTCGACGCGCGCCGCATGCACGCTCGCGTCGATCCCGTACTCCGCCAGCAGGCGCGCACGCACATTGGCCAGGCCGACGCCGCCGCCCGCAGCCGCATTGGTCCCATCCGCGCCATCCGGGTCGACGTCGTTTTCCACCCGCAGCCTGAGCCGCGAACCGGCGCGCTCGACGTGCACCCGCACCACGCCGCCCTCGGGCAGCTGGCCGATGCCGTGCTTGACCGCGTTCTCGACCAGCGGCTGCAGGATCATGGGCGGCAGCAGGCAAGCCTCGGCCTCCCGGTCCACGTGGCGCTCGACGCCCAGGCGTGGCCCGAAGCGCACCTGCTCGATCGCCACGAAGCGCCCGACCAGCGCCACCTCCTGGGCCAGCGTCACCTTGCGGTGCGCCTCGAGTCCCAGCGTATGGCGAAAGAAGCCCGCCAGCTGCAAGGTCATGTCGCGCGCCGCGCCGGCGTCGATCGCGGTCAGCGCGCTGATCGAATTGAGGCTGTTGAACAGGAAATGCGGATCGACCTGGGTGCGCAGCATGCGCAGTTCGGCGTCCTGGGCCAGGAGCTTGAGTTCGAGCTCGCGCCGCTCAAGGCCGCGCGCGCGCTCGAACTCCAGCGCCAGGTAGTGGGCGCAGGCGGTCATCCCGTACAGCAGCACGCCGACGCCGAACATCACCGCCGTCAGCGGCCGCGACATCGTCACGCCGTCACCGGCCGGCGCCAGCCACTGCCACCAGGCGGCCCAGCCGGACGCCGCGGCGCACCACAGCAGGGCCGCGCACACGGCGGTGAGGAAGAACACGCCCAGCACCGCCGGCGTCGACTTGCGCGCCAGCGGATAGGCGCGGCACAGGTAATACGCCGAGAAGCCGCACACGGCGGCGTAGACCAGCACGAGCGGCAGCACGAACAGGAGACTGGGCGCCAGGCCGGCGCCGCCGGTGGCGGACAGCAGCCCGGCCAGCATCAGCCCCAGCATCAGCCAGGCCGCCAGGTACAGCGCGGCGCCGCGCCGCGCCCAGAATCCGCCGCCCATCAGTTGCGGATTTCCACGCCACCCATGATCGCGTAGCCGCGGATGACCAGCCGCTTGGCGTCGTCCGGCGGCGCGATGGTCTTTTCCTCGAAGCCGCCCAGGATCGGCGTGCCGTGCAACACGATGGCCCAGTCGGGCGGGCACTTGATGGAAACGCCGCCCCAGAAGGCGAACACATTGATCACCGCCTCGCCCTGGATCGACGCGCCGCGCATATCGAGTTCGCAGCCGCCCATCACCGCCGTGATCTCGCCGCCGCGAAAGTTCCGGGTCGTGACGCGGCGCTCGTAGCCGCCCAGGATGGCGGTGATGTCCAGCACCTCGCCGGCGCCGGCGGGCGCGCCGTCGGCCAACGCCACGCCGTGTTCCAGCGCGCGCTTGCTGCGCACCGCCTTCGCCACCAGCAAGGCGCCGAAGCCGATCAGGACCAGCGGCCAGATGGTGCGCCAGCTGAAGTCGATGATGTCCATCCGGTCCAGCATCAGGAGGATGCCCACGCCGACCAGCCCGGCCCCGAGCAGGATGCCGCCCTGGGTGCGGGTGTCGCACAGCTTGACGGCGCCGACGATGACGAACACCATCGGCCAGAACGAAAACGCGCGGTGCATGTCGACGAAGCCCAGGTTATCGAGCAGGAACAGCAGCCCCATCCCGATCACGAGCAGGCCGAGCACGACCTGGCTCGTCACGCCTTTGGCATGCGGATCATTTTTCATGGCGGTTCCTTTGGTTGTTGGCGAAGCGGCGCGCGATGAACGGATCCAGCACCAGCTTGACGCCCCACATCAGGATGAACAGCGGCCAGCTGTTACGGAAGGTCAGGCCGAAGGCGTTCTCCAGCACGGCGAACAGCCACAGGCCGGTGAACACGGTCCATAAGCCGCTGCTGAACTCCTTCGGGCTCGGGTAGCCGATGGTCTGGCCGATGCCGACCACGACCAGCAGCAAGGGGGCGTAATGCCAGTAGTCCTGGGCGTCGATATAGTGCAGGCGGTCGAGCAGCACCACCGCGCCCACCACGATCAGGAGCAGGCCCCACAGCACCTGCTTGCGCCAGCGATAGGCGTCTTCAGTATCCATTGCGTCACTCCTCTCGTTATCGAACTGGATACACGATAACAAGCGGGAAGGCAATCGCGAAAGCGCTATTCGGCGAATGGCGGGTGGAAGGCGGCGAATGGCGAGCGCGCGCGGCGCGCGGCGGCGAATGAAGAAGATCGGGGAGGATGGACGTAAAAAGGCCCGCCTCGCGGGCGGGCCGCAGGCGGGCCAAATAAGGCGTACGGGGTGGATCAGGCGGCCGTCTGCGCCTGCTCGCGCTGGGCCTGGCCTTTCGGCTGGTTGCGGTACTTGGCGCGGGCTTCAGCCTGGCGTACCGCTTCGCGCGCCACGTTGGCGCGCTTGATCTCGAGGCGTTCCTTCTTGCCGCGGTGCTGGGCGATGTGTTTGCTGCCGATCTTGCTGGTCATGGATGTCTCCTGTGGTGGGGCTGGGCGCCGCGTCCTCGCGGGACGTCGGCGCGGAAAAAGTGACATTCAGGAGCGGTTGGTGCCCAACTTGAGGTCGGCCGGCATCAGCATGCCCCAGCCAAGCTGGCGCCGGATTTCTTCCGGGGTCGGCGGCGGTTTCGGGTCGCGCGAGCGACGTTCGAGATAGGCGCGCACCAGGTGCTTGGGTGGATGCTTGACATCGTACATGGCAACCTCCGCTTCCGTTACGGGCCGCGCCTGCACCAGCGGCGGCGCGGCCCTGAAATTGGTGCCGATCCTCGAGGCGACCGGCTAACCTGTTGAGGTTTCGGATGGCAGCGAATCGAATCGCGCGTTCCTCACTCAGACAGGTGCATCTTATCGAAACCGCAGCCATTGCACCGTTAGGTGACGCACACTGTGCGCGTCAATACGGCCGAGCAGGCCATGTCATGCGCGCGGCGGGACCGTCACGCACGAAAAAAAAAGGGAAGCCGATGCTTCCCTTTTACCGTGCCCTGCCCGATCAGAACTTGTAGCGCAGGTTCAGGTAGTACTGGCGACCGCTGACATCCAACTTCTGCTGCTCTTCTTCGCTGTAGCGATACTGGGCGCGCTTGGCATTGGTCAGGTTGGTCGCGCTGAACGCGAGTTCCAGGTTCTTGGTGAAGTAGTAGTTGGCGGAGAACGCCAGCGTGGTCACCGCGTCGGCATAGGCCGGCGCGGTCGGCATCGCGATGCCGTTGATCACCGAGAGGCCCTGGCTGTTGGCGGTCGGCGACGGCGCGGTGGTGCTGTTCACGTACTCGCCACGGTAGTTCGCCACCAGGCGCGTCGACAGCTTGTCGTCTTCGTAGTACAGGCCGACGTTGCCGGTCCATTCGGATGCGCCCACCATCGGACGGCCGTCGTCGACCTTTGTCTTGGCGCGGCTGACGTTGGAGGTGAAGCCGAAATTGGTCTTGCCGAACGGCTGCTCGTACTGCAGCTCGATGCCGTTGATCCTGGCGCCCTGCTGCGAGGCCGTGTTGATGAAGAAGGTCTTCACGGTCTGGTCGCGCGGATCGAGCAGGTCGACGGTGGCGCTGCCGACCGCGCCGGTCTTCGGATAGCCGTCGATCGACGAGTGGAACACGCTCACCGCCACGATCGAACGCGGCGCGAAATACCACGACCACGACAGGTCGACGTTGTCCGAGGTTTGCGGCTCCATGTCCGGGTTCGGACCGGTCACGCGGCAGCCGTTGGCGTCGCAGCCCGGCGTGCCGAAGCCGCTGCCCAGCAGGTTGTAGTTCTGGCGGCCGATGGTGCGGCTGACGCCGAAGCGCGCCAGCATGTCGTTGCCCATGTCGTAGCGCAGGTTCATGCTCGGCAGCCAGTTGTCGAAGGTGCGCTTGGTCGGCGTCTTGTAGTACAGGATGCCGGCATTCGGATTGAACGGCACGCCGTCGAAGTAGGCGGTGGCGTCGCCGGCATCGGTGATCGCGCCCGGATAGGCGGCGCAGGTGATCGCCGGCTGGCCCGGCTCCACGCGCTGGCAGGCGCCGGACGGGATCGGGGTGGCGATGTTCGCCTTGACCTCGGTGCGGGTGAAGCGCACGCCGACGTCGCCCGACCAGCGCTCGCCTTCCAGGTTGGCCATCACGTAGGCCGCGCTCTGGCGCTCCTGCATGTCGATCTCGGAGTTCACGCGGCGTTCCCAGGCGTCGCTGGTGACCTTGGTATTGCTGGCGATGTAGTCCTTGATGCCTTCCGGGGTGTAGGTGAAGCCGGTGTTGTCCCAGCCGGCCGGGCCGTCGAGGTCCTTGCCGAAGTCGCCCGGGAATGCCTGCCAGCCGGTGAGCGGCGTCGGCGTGTTGGAGATCACGCGGCCGGTGACCGGGTCGAGCGTGATGCCGTTGCGGAAGGCGGGGCCGCGGCGGCCGCTGGTGCGCTTGTGATCGGCGAAGCGCACGCCGCTTGCCAGCGACTGCAGGAAACCGCGGTCGACGCGGTATTCGGCGTCGAACTGCGCGCTCCACTCCTTGTCGACGGTCTTGACGCCCGACGCGGCGCGGTCGACGATGGTGTAGCCGCTGCCGTCCGCGTTCAGGCCGGGCTGGTTGCTGCCGGCGTTATGGTACTGCACGAACGGCGCGTCGTGCAGGTCGCCCAGCGCGTACGAGATGCCGGTGCCGTAGCGCGCCAGGGTCAGGCCCTGGTCGAGCCGGGTCTGGCCGACGCCGCGGGTGGTCGACAGCAGGGTCTTGACGGTGAGGTCGTCGTTGACGCGGTACTTCGCGTCGAGGTCGAGGAAGGAGCTCTCGGCCTTGGCGCCGTCGCGGTAGAAGCCCTCCGAGTTGCCCACGTACTGGGGGCTGGTGCCGTCGGCGAAGACGATGTCGGCGGCCTTCAGCACCTTCAGCGGGTGGCCGTAGACGGTGGTTTCGTCGACGATGACCGGGTTGCGGATCTGGGCGAAGACCTGCTGGCCGTTGTGGCTGGTGTTGACGGCGGCGGCGGTGGTGCCGCCCAGCGGCGCGTTCTTACCGAGCAGCATGGAGTAGATGGCGCTCGACGTCAGGCGGCCGTGGTTGTTGGCCTCCATCGCGGAGTGGAAACCGGTCATGGTGACGTCGAGGTCGCGGTTCGGCTTGAACTGCAGCGACAGCATGCCGCCCTTGCGGTCACGCACGCCTTCCACGAATTCCGAGCTCATCGAACCCGGGAGGCGCACGCCGTTCAGGTCCGCCGCGGTATAGCCGGTGCCGGCCAGCGATTCGTCGGTGATGCCCTTCATGGTGCTGGTGTTGATCACGTCCCAGCCGCTGTTGGTGCCGTAGGCGAAGCGCGATACCGAGTCGCGCCGCACATGGCGTTTTTCCGCGAACAGCGCGGCCAGCACGCCGAAGGTGCCCGCCTCGTTCTTCCAGGTGACCGAACCGTTCATGTCCGGCGCGTAGCGGCCCGGCAGGTCGGCGTAGCTGGCGCCGACGCTGACCACGCCCGAGAAGCGCTCTTTCTGCGCCAGCGGCTTGCGGGTGCTGACGTTGATGGTGCCGGCCAGGCCGCCGTCGACGATGTTCGCCTGCGAGGTCTTGTACACGACCGCCTGCTGCAGCACGTGCGACGGCATCAGCGACAGGCTGGTCGAGCGCGAGCTCGAGGCCTGGTCGGCGACGTACCAGTCGGCGCTGCTGACCGCGTGGCCATTGAAGATGATCAGCGACATGTCCGGATTGGTGCCGCGCATCGACACCTTTTCCGCTTCGTCGTAGTCGGTGCGCACCGCCACGCCCGCCAGGCGCTGGAGGGAGTCCGCCAGGTTCTTGTCCGGCATCTTGCCCACGTCTTCGGCCGTGATCACCTCGACGTTGGCCGAAGCGTCCCGCTTGACCGACAGGGACTTGGCCAGCGAGGCACGGATGCCCGTCACTTCCACGGTCTGCATCGGCACCGGCGCTGCGGCTTCCTGGGCCATGGCCGGCAGGGCTGCGAGGCTCCAGACTGCCATCGATACGGCCGCTGCGAGCGGCTTCTGCTTGAACATGCTCTCTCTCCTGGGAATAGTGCTATCGTTATTACTTAAGGCAGGCTGAAGGCTGCCATGCTCGGAGTATTCATGTTCATTTCACCGGTGAATAATCACTTGTGTTCGCTTCTATATAACTTGAAGGAATGTACATAAATGGCGCCCTCCCCGGGGTTATGGCTGGGCGAAGAAATTTCATTACCCAAGCCGGGCGCACCAGATTAGCTTGACGTTTTTTCCCCACATTGATGAACGCCATGCGCCTTGCCTGCCTGCTGCTTGCCAGCGCCGTCCTGACCGGGTGCGCGACCGCGCCCGCCACCAAACCCATCCCGGGCGCGCCGCCGCCCACGCCCCTGTCGGCGCTGCTGCAAAAGCAGGTCTACCAGATGACGCCGTTCGAAGCCGGCCAGTACATCGCCCACATGCAGGGCGCCGAGCCGGACCTGCGCAAGCGTATCGCCGCGATCGGCCGCCAGAACATCGGCCAGCCCTACTCGCTGCACCTGCTGGGGGAATTCCCCTACGAGATCCACGACAGCCTGCCTTTGTACAGCCTGGCGCAAAGCGACTGCGTGGTGTTCGCCGAGCACACCTATGCGATGGCCTTGTCCGGCTCGTGGGAAGAGTTCTTCTGGATGCTGCAGCGGATCCGCTACCGCGACGGCGTGATCGGCGTGGCCACGCGCAACCACTACACCGAGATGGACTGGAACGTGGCCAACAGGTGGCTGGTGACCGACGTCAGCGGCGAGCTGGCCGGAGCGGGCGGCCCGTGGTACGACATGAAGGTCGACCGCACGCGCTTCCTGGCCACCCGCCACAACACGGTGCGCGACATCCCGGTCGAGACCAGCCGCCAGGCCTATGTGCCGAAGGAACAGGTGGCGGCCATCGCCAGCCAGTTGCAGGAAGGTGATTTCGTGAACGTGATCTCGACCCGCGACGGCGAGTACTGGGCCTCGCACGTGGGCCTGGTGGTGCTGGGACCGAACGGCGAGCGCCACTTCCTGCATTCGTCCGAACCGCAGGTGCGCGAGGAAACGTTCGAATCGTATATCGGGCGTACGCTCGAACGCCAGGAACGCAATGCGCGCGCGGGCAAGCGCGGCCAGGCGCTGGCCGGCTTCAAGTTCCTGCGCCTGAACGAACGGATCACGGCGCCGCCGATGGCGCCGCAGCCGCGTCCGGGGCGTCCCGCGGCCTGAGGCCCGGCCCCGGCCTGACAGCGTCGCCAGCGTTCCGGCCTGCCGGGTCGGGACGCCTTGTTGTTTCCGCCATTCCCGTCGGCATTCGCCGATCCCGCCCTTGCCTGAATACGCCAGATTAAATAAATAGCAGCTGGAAATTATTATTCAAGGCCATTTCTTATATTCACTTCTTCACTTCAACTTCTCTATTCACGCATTATATCCCTGACCGCTGTTGAGTGACCTCAAGCCTGCCATTCAATCGCAGACAGATAATAAGCTTATACACACAAAACCAATCGGCTCAGCCCTATTCAACACAGCACGTTATTCAAAACGACTGATCGTGCAGTAAACCACTATTTTGATTGCAGCAGCATGTCGTTCTCTTTCAGCGAGAAGCCGATTGCCATGTCAATTCAACGCCACACCCTGTCTCACCAGTTTTGCGCAAGAATCGTCTCCATGCATCGCACTGCGAAGGCCGCCCTGGCCATCGCGGTCGACCTGGTCGCGCTTCCCATGTGTTTTTTAATCGCAATGATATTGCGCGGTGGCGATTTACAGCTTGCAAAACAATTCAGCCCCGGCTCTTATTTACTGGTGGCGGTGCTGACGATTGCGGCTTTCTGGTTATCCGATTTATACCGGGCCGTCATCCGCTTTATCGACCATCGCCTGCTCACCCTCACCGGCCTGGCATTGGGCATTGCCATATTATGCGCCTATCTCACTTTGGTATTCCTCAATGAGGCGCGATTTCCGCGCAGCGCGCTGGCAATATATTGGTTCATCGCTTTTTCTTATGTCGTCATGTCGCGTATCGGCGTGCGCAAGCTGCTGCGCAGCAAGCGCGGCCCCTGCGCCGGCAAGGCGCTGGCGGTCGCCATCTACGGCGCCGGCGAGGCCGGCGCCCGGCTGGCCCAGACCATGCGCGACGGCGACGAATACCGCCCCCTGTGCTTCTTCGACGACAAGCACGCGCTGAACGAGCGCACCGTGGCCGGCCTGCGCGTGTTCCACACCTCGCGCCTGGTCGAGCTCGGCGCCGCGCTCGGCATCCGCACCATCGTCATCGCCCTGCCCGCCGCCGCGCCCGAGCGCCTGCGCGAACTGATGCAGCGCCTGGGCCAGGCCGGCGTGCCCACCAAGATCCTTACCCGGCTGGTCGACCTGGCCGACGACAAGGCCAGCGACAAGTCGGTCCTGCGCGACGCCATCCGCGAAATCAAGTTCGAAGACCTGCTCGGCCGGCCGCCGGTGCCGCCGCGGCTCGACCTGTTCGCACGCTGCGTGCGCGGCAAGGGGGTGCTGGTGACGGGCGCCGGCGGTTCCATCGGCAGCGAGCTGTGTCGCCAGATCGTCACCCTGAGCCCGGCGCGCCTGCACCTGATCGACCATTCCGAATACGCGCTGTACACCATCCGGCAAGAGCTGGCGGCGCGCTTTCCCGACCTGCCCATTCACGCCCACCTGGGCTCGGTCTGCAATGCCGACCTGGTCGAGCGCGTGCTGGCCGCCGGCGGCATCGACACCATCTACCATGCCGCCGCCTACAAGCACGTGCCACTGGTCGAGACCAATATCGTCGAAGGCCTGCGCAACAATGTGCTGGGAGCCCAGATCATCGCCGCCGGCGCGGCGCACCACGGCGTCCAGACCTGCGTGCTGATCTCCAGCGACAAGGCGGTGCGGCCGACCAATATCATGGGCGCCAGCAAGCGCATCGCCGAGCTGATCTTCCAGGCCGCCGCCGCCCGGGCCGCCGGTGGCTGCGCACCTGGCGATGGCGCCGGCACTGGGGCCGGCAATGGCGCCGCCAATGGCCCGACCCATGGGACAGGCAACCGGACGGGCACGACCTTCTGCATGGTCCGCTTCGGCAATGTGCTGGGTTCCTCGGGGTCGGTGATTCCCCTGTTCCAGCGCCAGATCACGCGTGGCGGGCCGGTGACGATCACCCATCCGGAGGTGTCGCGCTACTTCATGCTCATTCCCGAGGCGGCCCAGCTGGTGATCCAGGCCGGCGCCATGGCCAAGGGCGGCGACGTGTTCGTGCTCGACATGGGCGAACCGGTGCGCATCCTGGACCTGGCGCGCACCATGATCGCCATGCACGGCCTCACCGAGCGCACGCCCCAGCAGCCGCGCGGCGACATCGAGATCCAGTTCATCGGCTTGTTCCCGGGCGAAAAACTGCACGAAGAACTGCTCACCGACGGCACCGTCTTCCCGAGCGAGCACCCGCGCATCATGCGCATGAAGGAAAGCGCGCTGCGGCCCAATGTGCTCGAGACCTGCATCACCTGTCTCATGATGGCCTGCGAGACCCACGAGCGCGGCCCCATCGAGTCGATGGTCAAGGCGATCGTGTCCGAATACCTGCCATCGACGCCGGCGCCGTTGCCGCAGGCGCCCGCCGAGGAACCCGCGCCTGCCGGCCTGATCCGCAGGTTCGTGCCGTTCCGGATCTAGGGCCTGTCAGCGCCGCCGTCCAACGTCGTCACCTTCATATCGTTGCTGTCATACCTGCCGTCATACCGTCACTGTCGAGGAAACCCATGCGAGACGAGAACCAATCAATCCACCTGGAACAGCTGCTGGCCCGGCTGCGCGACCGCCATGCCGTGATCGGCATCATCGGCCTCGGCTACGTCGGCCTGCCGCTGGCGCTGCGCTACGCCGCCGAGGGCTTCCGCGTCCTCGGGATCGACGTCGACGCCGACAAGGTCGCGCGGCTCAACCGCGGCGGCAGCTATATCGCCCACATCGGCGCCCCCGCCATCGAAGCGGCGCGCGCCGCCGGCTTCATGGCCAGCACCGACTTCGCGCGCACGGGCGAGGCCGACGCCCTGATCATCTGTGTTCCGACCCCGCTCACCGCCTACCGCGAACCCGACCTGTCGTTCGTGATCGGCACCGTCGAATCCCTGCTGCCGCACATGCGTCCCGGCCAGCTGCTGTCGCTCGAGAGCACCACCTATCCCGGCACCACCGAGGAAGAGCTGCGCCCGCGCCTGGAGTCGCGCGGCCTGCGCGTCGGCCAGGACGTGTTCCTCGTGTTCTCGCCCGAGCGCGAAGACCCGGGCAATCCCGATTTCCATACCCGCACCATCCCCAAGGTATGCGGCGGCTCCACCAGTGCCTGCCTCGAAGCCGGGCTGGCCCTGTACCGCGCCGCGATCGACACGGTGGTGCCGGTCAGCTCGACCCGCGCGGCCGAACTGACCAAGCTCCTCGAGAACATCCACCGCGCCGTCAACATCGGCCTGGTCAACGAAATGAAGATCATCGCCGACCGCATGGGCATCGACATCCATGAAGTGATCCGCGCCGCCGCCACCAAGCCGTTCGGTTTCACCCCGTATTACCCCGGCCCCGGCCTGGGCGGGCATTGCATCCCGATCGATCCCTTCTATCTCACCTGGAAGGCGCGCCAGTATGGCCTGCACACCCGCTTCATCGAACTGGCCGGCGAGATCAACAGCGACATGCCGGGCTGGGTGGTCGGCAAGGTGGCCGACGCCCTCAACGAGCGCGGCCGCGCGGTGATGGGCAGCCGCATCCTGGTGCTGGGCATCTCCTACAAGAAGGACGTCGAAGACATGCGCGAATCGCCCTCTGTGGCGCTGATGGAGCTGCTGCGCGCGCGCGGCGCCGCGGTCGACTATTCCGATCCGCACGTCCCGGTCTTCCCGCGCATGCGCGAGCACCGCTTCGAACTGTCGAGCGTGCCCTTGAACCCTTCCTCGCTCGCGTCCTACGACGTCGTGCTGCTGGCCACCAGCCACAGCGCCTTCGACTACGACCTGGTGCGCCAGTACGCCAACCTGATCGTGGACACCCGAGGCGTCTACCCGAACCGGCTGCCGAACGTGGTGCAGGCCTGAGCGGCCGGCCGATCGTCCACGACCGACATCATCGATCCCACCGCCACGCCCGGAGCCCGCATGCGCCACTATCCTCCCCCCATCCTCGACCGCAAGATCCGCTTCGCCCTGGTCGGCTGCGGCCGCATCGCCCGCAACCACATGAACGCCATGCGCGAGCACGCCGACCGCTGCGAGCTGGCCGGCGTCTGCGACATCGACCCGCGCGCGCGCGAAGAAGCGGCCGGCATCACCGGCGCCCGCCCGTATGCCAGCCTCGACCGCATGCTGGCCGAGCTCGACGCCGACGCCTTCGTGCTCGCCACCCCGTCCGGGCTGCACCCGGGCCAGGCGATCCGCATCGCCGCGGCCGGCCGCCACGTGATCACCGAGAAGCCGATGGCCACGCGCTGGGAAGACGGCAAGCGCATGGTCGCCGCCGCCGACGAGGCCGGGGTGCGGCTGTTCGTGGTCAAGCAGAACCGCCGCAACGCCACCCTGCAGCTGCTCAAGCGCGCGGTCGACAAGAAGCGCTTCGGCCGCATCTACATGGTCAACCTCAATGTGTTCTGGACCCGCCCCGACGAGTACTACCGCAGCGCCGGCTGGCGCGGCACCTGGGAATTCGACGGCGGCGCCTTCATGAACCAGGCCAGCCACTACGTCGACCTGCTCGAATGGATCGTCGGCCCGATCGAAAGCCTGCAAGCCTATACCGCCACCCTGGCGCGCGACATCGAGGTCGAGGACACCGGGGTGATGAGCCTGCGCTGGCGCAATGGCGCGCTGGGCTCGATGAACGTCACCATGCTGACCTGGCCGCGCAACCTCGAAGGCTCGATCACCATCCTCGGCGAGCATGGCAGCGCGCGCATCGGCGGCGTCGCCGTCAACGAAGTCCAGCAATGGGAATTCGCGCAAGGCGATCCCGACGACGCCCTGGTGGCTGATGCCAGCTACCAGACCACCTCGGTCTATGGCTTCGGCCATCCGCTCTACTACGACAACGTGATCCGCGTGCTGCGCGGCGAGGCCGAGCCCGAGACCGACGGCCGCGAGGGCCTGAAGTCGCTCGAGGTGCTGGTCGCCGCCTACCGCTCGGCGCGCGACGGCCGCCGCGTCGCCCTGCCGCTGGAGTACTGACCATGGCCATCATCATCCATTCCAGCGCCATCGTCGACCGCGGCG
Source organism: Massilia sp. UYP32 (assembly GCF_050434365.1). Classification (NCBI taxonomy): domain Bacteria; kingdom Pseudomonadati; phylum Pseudomonadota; class Betaproteobacteria; order Burkholderiales; family Oxalobacteraceae; genus Massilia; species Massilia sp. UYP32. The sequence continues at coordinate 62,209 of NZ_JBNDIK010000013.1, read as the reverse complement.
CCCAGCTCGGCGACGACACCCACGTCTGGCATTTCGCCCACGTCTGCGCCGGCGCGCGCATCGGCGCCGCCTGCTCGCTGGGCCAGAACGTCTTCGTCGGCAACGACGTGAGCATCGGCAACGGGGTCAAGATCCAGAACAACGTCTCGATCTACGACGCCGTGACGCTCGAAGACGATGTCTTCTGCGGTCCCAGCATGGTGTTCACCAACGTCTACAACCCGCGCGCCGCGGTGCCGCGCAAGCACGAATACCGGCGCACCCTGGTGCGGCGCGGGGCCACCATCGGCGCCAACGCCACCGTCGTGTGCGGGGTGACGATCGGCCAGTACGCCTTCGTTGCCGCCGGCGCCGTGGTCAACCGCGACGTCGCGCCGCATGCGCTGGTGGCGGGCGTGCCGGCGCGCCAGATCGGCTGGGTCAGCCGTTCCGGCGACCGCCTGGCCCTGCCTTTGCGCGGCAACGGCGAAGCCCGCTGCCCGCTTTCCGGCGAATCCTACATTCTGCAAGACGGCGCCTGCAGCCCGGCCGACGGCCCGGCTGGCAGCCCGGCTGGCAGCCCGTCAGGCGCGCGCGACCTGACGGCCAGCGACCCGAATCCAAGCCCGAGCCAGAACGCCGCACGAGGATAATCCATGGAATTCATCGACCTGAAATCCCAGTATCTCGCCTCGCGCGAGCTGATCAACAGCCGCATCCAGGCCGTCCTCGACCACGGGCAGTACATCCTCGGCCCCGAAGTCGCCGAGCTCGAGGCGCGCCTGGCGGCCCGCACCGGCGCGCGCCACTGCATCACCGTGTCGTCCGGCACCGAGGCGCTCATCATCGCCTTGATGGCGCTCGGCATCAAGGCCGGCGACGAGGTGATCACCACCCCGTTCTCCTTCATCGCCGCGGCCGAAGCGGTGATGCTGGTGGGCGCCACCCCGGTGTTCGCCGACGTCGAAGCCGCCACCGGCAACATCGACGCGCGCCTGGTCGCCGAGCGGATCACGCCGCGCACGCGCGCCATCCTCCCGGTCTCGCTGTACGGCCAGCCGGCCGACATGGACGCCATCAACGCCATCGCCGAACCTTACGGCATCGCCGTCATCGAGGACGCCGCCCAGAGCTTCGGCGCGACCTACCGCGGGCGCCAGAGCTGCCACCTGTCCACGATCGGCTGCACCAGCTTCTTCCCCAGCAAGCCACTGGGCTGCTATGGCGACGGCGGCGCCCTGTTCACCGACGACGACACCCTGGCCCAGGCCATGCGCGAAATCCGTGTCCACGGCCAGTCGCACCGCTACGTGCACGCCCGGCTGGGCGTGGGCGGACGCATGGACACCCTGCAGTGCGCCGTGGTGCTGGCCAAGCTCGAACGCTTCGAATGGGAAGTCGGGCAGCGCCAGCGCGCCGCGGCCACCTACGACGCCCTGCTGCGCCACCATATTCCCGTCCTCGCCGTGCGCAACGACCGCAGCAGCGTCCACGCCCAGTACACCGTGCTGGTCGACGACCGCGAACGGGTGCGCGGCGAGCTTGCCGCCGCCGGCATCCCGACCGCCGTCCACTATCCGGTGCCGATCCACCGCCAGGCCGCCTATGCCCACCTGGCGCCGGACGCCTATCCGGTGGCCGAAGGACTGGCCCGGCGCGTCCTGAGCCTGCCGATGGGGCCGTTCCTCGACAACGCCGGCGTGCAGCGGGTGGCCATGGCCCTGCTCCAAGCCTGTCGCCAGACGGGCAGCGCGCTGCCGGCCGTCACGACGGACGCGGCGGCGTCCGCGCCGGCTGCCGCCGCCGTCGCCACCGCCTCAGCCACTGCCTCGGCCACTGCCTCGGCCTCCGCAACGACCGTTACGCCGGCCACGACTTCATGAGGCAACTGCCGCCATTCTGGCGTCACGTCGCCACCGTCCTCGGTGGCGCCCTCGGCGCCCAGGCCCTGCCGCTGCTGGCGGCGCCGCTGCTGACGCGCATGTGCACGCCGCAAGAGCTGGGCGCCTACAGCGTCTGGCTCGGCGTGATCGCGCTGTCGGCGATCGGCGCCACCCTGCGCATGGAGGCGGCGATGATCCTCGACCACGAAGAACAGCACCAGCGCACCTGCTTCCGGGTCGTGTTCTACAGCGCCACCATCGCCGCATTGCTGCTGACCCTGGTCGCCACCGCGGCGCGGCTGGCCGGCTTCGAACCGGCCCTGCACCTGCCATGGGCGGCCCTGCTCACCATCGGCGCCGGCGCCTGGCTGATCGCCTGCATGCAGACCACGCTCGCCTACGCCACCTCGCACAACGCCTTCGGCAAGGCGGCGCGCGCCAAGGTGGTGGCGGCCGCCGTCATCGTCCTCACCCAGCTCACGCTGCTGTACGCCGGCCTTGGCGGGTCCGGCCTGATCGCCGGCCACCTGTGCGGCCTGCTGGCCGGCTACCTGTACGCGCGCCGCCTGCTGCGTCCGCCGCGCGCGCCCATCGCCTGCCTGCCCGATCCCGACCAGCGCGCCTACCTGCGGCGTCACCAGGCCTTCTGGCGCTACTCGCTGCCGTCCAACCTGCTCAACGGCGCCGTCAGCCAGTTGCCGCTGTTCCTGATCGGGATGCGCCACGGCGCGCTGGCCGCCGGCCTCTACGCGCTCACCCAGCGCGTGCTGTCGGCGCCGGTGTCGCTGCTGGCGGCCTCGGTGCTCGAAGTCTTCAAGCGCGAATCGGTGCTCGAATTCCGCGAGCACGGCAATTGCAGCCGCACCTACCGCCATACCTTCAAGGCGCTGCTGGTGATGGGCATCGGCCCGGCGCTGCTGCTGATGGCTTTCGCCCCGACCCTGTTCGCCACCGTGTTCGGTCCCTCCTGGCGCGAGGCGGGCGAGCTGGCGCAGCTGATGGCGCCGCTGTTCCTGCTGAACTTCGTCGCCAGTCCGCTGAGCTATGTGTTCTTCGTGGCCGGCCGCCAGAAGGCCGACCTGCTGTGGCAGGTGACGCTGTTCGCCACCACCCTCGGCGCCTTCCTGCTGCCGGGCAGCGTGCACGAGAACGTGCTGTGGTACGTGATCGGCTACTCGTGCCTCTACCTGGTCTATTTGCACATGTCCTGGAACTGCTCGCGCAACGGGCTGGCCGCCGCATGAATCCCTCGTCCACGCCGCATCTTGCGCCGCCTGTCGCTCCGCCTTCGGCGCCGCCTTCGGCCCTGCATGCCGGCGGCGCGGCCGATACCTGGCAGCAAGCGCTACTGCGCGACCCCGCCCGGCAGCGCGGCGCGGCGCGCGCCCGGCGCGAGCAATGGCTGATGATCGCCTGCTTCTTCATGCTGTTCCCGGGCTTCTTCTTCTACCATACCCTGCTCGGCACCGGCACCACCGGCGCCTTCCTGGGCGGTTACTTCGCCCCGGTGGCGCTGGCCTTTGCCGGCCCGATGTGCCTGGTCTACCTTGCCCGCATGCGGCGCGATGCCAAGCGCCTGACCCTGGTCGACGTCCATTACGGCGTCTTCTTCGCCTACTTCATCGGCGTGGTGGTGGTCAATGCGGCGGCCGGCGCCAACCGCGCCATCGTGGCCTACCACATGCTGGCCATCCTGTTCATGGTGCTGGTCTACCTGCAGTTCTGCTTCATCGACTTCGACAGCCGCCGCTTCCGCGTCGTTGGCCTGCTCAGCCTGGCGGGGATGTCGACCATCGTGTTCTCGTACTCGGTCGACGGCGTGTTCTACCTCGGGGCGCTCGGCATCGCCAAGGATGCCAATTCGCTCGCCACCTACCAGGGTTTCTCGCGCTCCTACCTGTTTACCTACCTCGCGGTGGTCACCTTCACGCGCAACCTGCCGCTGCGCCTGGTCCTGCATGCCGTGGGCGCGGCCACCCTGTTCGTCAACACCGCGCGCAGCGAGTTCGTGGCCCTCCTGTTCGCGATTCCCCTGATCGAATTCTATTATTCGCGCCACAAGCTGTACTTCGTGCTGGCCGGCGTGTGCATCGCCGCCGCCATCGGCCTCTACCTCGACCAGATCCTGGCCTCCCTGCCCTCGAACCGCATCCTCGAACTGTTCGACCTGTCGCACTCGACCTCGGCCAACAAGCGCCAACAATTGACCGTGCATGCGGTGCAATCGATCGCCGCCCATCCCATCCTGGGCGACTATGGCAGCTACAAGCCCGGCCACTACTCGCACAACGTGCTGTCGGCCTGGGTCGACCTGGGCCTGTTCGGCATGCTCTACGTGGCCGCGCTCGCCATCGTCCCGATCACGCCGATGTTCTTCCACGAGTATTTCGCCGCGCGCCGGCGCCCGCTGTTCCTGCTGGCCTTCGCTTTCGCCTGCGTGACCGTGCTGTTGCTGCTGTCGTCCCATTACTTCACCGATATGCTGCTCAGCGCCACCCTCGGCGCCTGCAGCCGCTATGCCTACGAGAGGAAACATGCCGCGCATCGTTCACCTGACCTCGGCGCACCCGCGCTACGACACCAGGATCTTCGTCAAGCAATGCCGAACGCTGGCCAGCCACGGTCATGAGGTGATCCTGGTGGTGGCCGACGGCCTGGGCGACGAGCTGCGCGACGGGGTTCGGATCGTCGACGCCGGAAAACGCGCCGGCGGGCCATCCGGACGCCGTCCAGGCGCCGTCGTGGGACGCCGTCCAGGCGCCCTCGTGGGACGCCTGGACCGCATGCTGTGGACCACGCGCCGGGTCGCGGCGCGCGCGCTGGCGTTCGATGCCGATGCCTACCAGTTGCACGACCCGGAACTGCTGCCGGCCGGCCTGCGCCTGCGGCGCGCCGGCATGCGCGTCGTGTTCGATGCCCACGAGGACGTGCCGACCCAGTTGCTCGACAAACCCTACCTGGCACATAGCGTCGCCCGCGCGATCGCGGGCCTGTACGCGCGCTATGAACGCTACGCCTGCAGCCGCCTCGACGGCCTGCTGGCCGCCACGCCCCCCATCCGCGAGCGGCTGGCGCACTGCAATGCGCAAACGATCGACGTCGCCAACTATCCGCTGCCCGAAGAATTCTCTCCCGAGCGCAGCTGGGATGCGCGCACCGATATCTGCTACGTCGGCAGCATCTCGGCGATCCGCGGGATCCGCGAGATGGTGCAGGCCTGCGCCCTGCTGCGCACCCCGGTCCGGCTGGCCCTGGCCGGCGGCTTCGCCGACCCGGCGCTTGCGCGCGACGTGGCGCTGCTGCCGGGCTGGGCCCGCGTCCGCGCGCTCGGCCACCTCGACCGCGCCGGCGTGGGCCGGGTCATGGAAAACGCGTTCGCCGGCCTGGTCACCCTGCTGCCGACCGCGAGCTACCGCGATGCGCTGCCGGTCAAGATGTTCGAATACATGGCGGCCGGCATCCCCGTGATCGCGTCGGACTTCCCGCGCTGGCGCGCCATCGTCGAGGCCAGCGATTGCGGCCTGTGCGTCGATCCGCGCGATCCGGCCGCGATCGCCGCCGCCATCGACCGCCTGGCGCAAGACCCAGCGCTGGCGCGGCGCCTGGGCGCGAATGGCCGACGTGCCGTCGAGCAGACCTATAACTGGAAAAACGAGGCGCAGAAGCTGGTGCGATTTTATGCCGACCTGACCCGGCATCCATTGGCACACCGCCTGGAGCTGACCTAGCAACCAGCACTGAACTTCCAAAAATACATGAGATGGCATAAATGAATTCATGCTGCGCCGGTGCCCATCATTTAATCGGTTTCAAGGAATTGCACGGCAATCCACCTTATCGTGTATTGCAGACTTATAGGTGAGAATATGTTCTTGCAACACTACAATACATTTATTCAAGCGATTAGTTTGCCGGTAGCAAAACTCTGCTTTCACGAGCATATCGATCCGGCGGATATCCGCACCACCTACCGCGCATTTACCCGGCCGCATCCGCGCTTTCGCATCATTCGCGCCAAGACCGTCGGCGCGGCGCTGATCGACCTGTCGCGCTTTGCCGACCGCCATGCCTACCATGAGCAGATCAAGGCCAAGAACCACGGCGGCTATCACGCGAAACGGGCACGCAACCGCGGCTACCGTTTCGTCGACATCGACCGCAACGATTATATCGACGACATCCACGCCATCAATACTTCGCTCGATACGCGGCAAGGCCGGCCAATGGACCATAAATATACCGAGAAATGCGAGGCATTCGACACGCTGCCGCATTTCCGCCATCACGGCATTCTCGATCCACAGGGAAAACTGGTCGCATATGCGAGCCTGGGCATCTATGGCAATTTCGCCGCCTTTTCGCAAATGCTGGGCTATCGCAATAACCACGGCATCATGCACCTGCTGCTGGTGGAAACCATCAGCCGCCTGATCGACGAACAGCAAGTGCGCTACGTCATGTACGACACTTTCTTCGGCGCCCAGCCCGGCCTCAAGACATTCAAGACCATCCTGGGCTTCCAGCCCTACCGTGCGCAGTATTCGCTGCAATGAAGACGTTCATCAACCGGGTGTATGCCGACTACCTGATGCCCAGCCGCCTCGGCGAGTACGCGGCGCTGCTGCAGGCGGCGAACGACGCCGGTTACGCACAGGTATCGGTACGCAGCTTCTTCCGCAACCTGAACCGCCAGGAGGCGCCGCGCAAGACGCTGGTGCACCGCCATGACATCGACAGCGACCTGCGCACGGCCAAGAAGATGTTCGCGCTCGAGGCGCGCCACGGGGTACGGGCCAGCTATTACTTCCGCCTGTGCACCCTCGACTACGGCTTCATGCGCGAGATCGAAGCGGCCGGCAGCGAAGCCAGCTACCACTACGAAGAGGTCGCCGATTTCGCCAAGCGCCACCGCATCCGCAAGGGTGACGAGCTGCGCCTGCGCTTTCCCGAGATCCGCGAGCTGTTCGCGCGCAATATCGGCCAGATCGCCTCGCGCCTGGGCGCGCCGCTGGCCACCGTGGCCAGCCACGGCGACTTCGCCAACCGCCGCCTGAACGTGATCAACCACGAGCTGCTGCGCGATCGCGCGCTGCGCACCCGCTGCGGCATCGAATGCGAATCCTACGACGCCGAATTGCTGCGCGGCTTCGACCTGTACATCAGCGACCGCAAGCATCCCGTCTACTACACGCCGATGTCGCCCTTCGCCGCCCTCGGCCACTACGAACGCATCTGCATGCTCACCCACCCGGTGCAATGGGAGACCAACTGGATCGAGAACACCCGCTGCAACTGGCGCCGGCTGGTCGAAGAAATGGCGTGGCGCATATGACGAGCATGACGCATCTGCATATGAATATTCTGCTCATCAACCACTACGCCGGCTCGGTCCACCACGGCATGGAGTACCGCCCCTATTACCTGGCGCGCGAATGGGTACGCGCCGGGCACCGGGTGCACATCGTGGCCGCCTCGCATTCGCACCTGCGCCGCCAGGGTCCCGCCATGGCCGGCCGCGCCCGTCTGAGCGAGGACATCGACGGCATCCACTACACCTGGCTGCGCACCCCTGCCTACGCCGGCAACGGCGCCGGCCGCGTGCGCAATATGCTGGCCTTCGTGACGCGCCTGTGGCGCGAGGCGCCGCGCCTGGCGCAGACCTTCGCGCCGCAAGCCGTGATCGCCTCCAGCACCTATCCGCTCGATATCTGGCCCGCGCACCGGATCGCCCGCCTGGCGGGAGCGCGCCTGCTGCACGAAGTGCACGACCTGTGGCCGCTGTCGCCGATGGAACTGGGCGGCCATTCGCGCCACCACCCGTTCATCATGCTGCTCCAGGCGGCCGAGAACCACGCCTGCCGCCACGCCGACGCCATCGTCTCGATCCTGCCCCGGGTACGCGAACACCTGGAGGCGCGCGGCATGGCGCCGCACAAGCTGCACCTGATCCCGAACGGCGTCGATCCGGACGAATGGCCGGCCGCCGGCACGCCGCCACATGCGGATGCGCCATCCCGCTGGCCCGATCCATTGCCGCCCGCCGCCGTCCCCATCCTTGCCCTGCTCGGCAGGCTGCATGCCGAGGGACGATTGATCATCGGCTATGCCGGCAGCCACGGCCTGGCCAATGCGCTCGACACCCTGCTCGACGCCGCCCACCTGCTGCGCCAGCGGCCGCTGTCCTTCGTCCTGGTCGGCGCCGGGCCCGAGAAGGAGCGGCTGCGGCGCCAGGCGCGCTCGCTGGGGCTCGACCACGTCCACTTCGTCGATCCGGTCCCGAAGCGCGCCATCCCGGCCCTGCTGGCGCGCTTCGACATCGCCTTCCTCGGGTGGCGGCGCCAGCCGCTGTACCGCTTCGGCATCGCCCCCAACAAGCTCCTGGATTACATGATGGCGGGCTGCCCGGTCCTGCATGCGGTCGAGGCCGGCAACGATCCGGTGGCGGAAACCGGCTGCGGCGTCAGCGTGGCGCCCGACGATCCGTCCGCCCTGGCCGAGGGACTGGCGCGCCTGATGGCGCTCGATCCACGCACGCGCCGCGCGCTGGGCGAGCGCGGCCGGCGCCATGTTCTGGACCAGCTGAGCTATCCAGTCCTGGCCCGACGCTTCCTTGCCGTACTCGCACAGGAGACCCACCATGCCTGACCACACCGCATCCGCTTCCGCTGCCGACACTTTCCTGCCCTTCGCCCTGCCCGACATCGGCGAAGAAGAGATCCGCGCGGTCGAAGCCTGCCTGCGCTCGGGCTGGGTCACCACCGGGCCCGTCACGCGGCGCTTCGAAACGGCCTTTCGCGACTACCTCGGCGGCGAGGTCGAGGCGATCGCCGTCAATTCCGCCACCGCCGGCCTGCACCTGGCGCTGGAAGCGGCCGGCGTCGGGCCGGACGACGAAGTCATCGTGCCGACCCTGACCTTCACCGCCAGCGCCGAGGTCGTGCGCTACCTCGGCGCCCGGCCGGTGTTCGTCGATGCCGACCCGCACACCCTCAACCTGGACCCGGCCGCGGTGGCCGCCGCGATCACGCCGCGCACGCGCGCCATCGTGGCCGTGCACTTCGCCGGGATGGCGGCCGACATGGACGCCATCGGCCGCCTCGCGCGCCGCCACGGCCTGCGCGTGATCGAAGATGCCGCCCATGCCTTCCCCACGCGCCACCGCGGCCGGCTGGTGGGCACGCTCGACAGCGACGTGACGGTGTTCAGCTTCTATGCCAACAAGACCATGACCACCGGCGAGGGCGGGATGGTCGTCACGCGCGACCCGCGCCTGGCCGAACGGATCCGCTGCATGCGCCTGCATGGCATCAGCCGCGACGCCTTCGACCGCTACACCGCGCGCACACCATCGTGGTACTACGAGGTGGTCGCCGCCGGCTTCAAGTACAACCTGACCGATATCGCGTCCGCGATCGGCATCGAGCAGCTGCGCAAGATCGACCGCTTCCAGCAGCGCCGCACCGCACTGGCCGAGCGCTACGACGCGGCGCTGGCCGGGCTGCCCTTGACCCTGCCGGCGCGCCCGGCGCCGGGTTCCGGCTCGACCCACGCCTGGCACCTGTACGTGGTGCGCCTGGACCGCGCGGCGGCGGATGGCGCGGACAGCGCGAGCACGGCGCAGCGTGAACGCGACGCGCTGATCGCCAACCTGGCCGAACGCGGCATCGGCACCAGCGTGCACTTCATCCCGCTGCACCGCCAGCCCTACTGGCGCGGCAGTTGCGGCCTGCGCGCGGCCGACTTCCCGGTCGCCGAGGCCGCCTTCGGGGCGATGCTGTCCCTGCCGCTGTACACCCGCATGGGCGATGCCGACCAGCAGCGGGTGATCGCGGCGCTGCACGATCTGCTGTCATGAGCAAGCGCCTGTTCGACCTGGCGGCGTCGCTGGCGGGATTGCTGCTGCTGTCGCCCTTGCTGCTCGCGATCGCCTTGTGGATCAAATGGGATTCGCCGGGCCCGGTGTTGTATCGCCAGCAGCGCGTCGGGCGCGGCGCGAGCTTGTTTACGATCTATAAATTCCGCACCATGCACCAGAGACTGGACGGCGGTCCCGAACTCACGGTCGGCGCCGACCCGCGCATCACCCATGCCGGCGCCGTGCTGCGCCGCTACAAGCTGGACGAGCTGCCGCAGCTGTTCAACGTCGTCAATGGAAGCATGAGCCTGGTCGGGCCGCGGCCCGAAGTGCCGCGCTACGTGGCCCACTATCCGGAGCCGCTGCGCCGCATCGTGCTGTCGGTCGCACCCGGCATCACCGACTGGGCCTCGATCCTCTACAAGGACGAGAACGCGGTGCTGGCGCGCGCCGGCGACCCGGAACGCGCCTATATCGACACCGTGCTGCCGGCCAAGCTGCACTACTACGTGCGCTACGTGCGCGAACGGACGTTCTGGATCGACATGAAGATCATCCTGCGCACGCTGGCCGCGATCGTTCGCTGAACATGTCACTGGACGATCAAGCGATGCTGCGCGTGCTGCACCTGGGCGACCTCGAAGTCGCGCTGCCGCTGGGAGCGGCGCTGGCGGTATGGTTGCTGGCCGCCGGGGCATGGCGCACGGCGCTGCGCTGGGGCGCGTGTTTCGGCGCGGCGGTGGTGCTGGTCGGCGGCAGCAAGATCGCGCACCTGGGCTGGGGCACCGATTTCTCCATGCTCGAGTTCAAGGCGATCAGCGGCCACGCGACGCTGGTCGGCGCGCTCTATCCGTTCGCGGCCTGGGTGTTGCTGGTACGCCAGGGCCAGGTCGCGGCGCGGGTGGGCCTGGCACTCGGCCTGCTGCTGGGCCTGGCCGTCGCGGCGCTGCTGGTGGCGACGGGCGAGCATACGACCGCCGAGGCGCTCAGTGGCTGGCTGCTGGGCGCCGGCGTCAGCCTGCTCGGCGCAGCCTGGTCCGGCGACCTGGAGCGGGCCCGGCTAATGCCGGCGATCTGGTGGTCGCTGCCGGTCTTCGCGGTCGGCGCCTGGCTGATGGAATTCGCGCACGTCGGCTACTGGATGATCCTGGTGGCCCTGGCGCTGTCGGGCAACAGCCATCCCTATCCCTGGGATGCCTGCTAACACTGCAGAAAGGAGTTTCACCATGCCGTCCCTCTCGCTTCCCACGATCCGCTGTCGGGCCCAGTCCAACCTGCACGACTATCCGCTGCAATCGCTGGCGCTCTCGCTGCTGCGCGGCGTCGCCGCGCTCGAGGTCGCCGCCGGCCACCTGCGCTCCGAAATCTATCCGGGCCTGCGCTCGCTGCAAGACCCGACCTTCGCTTACCAGGTATTCGCCTTCGTGACCGGTTTCGCCCATCAAGCGGTGGTCGTGTTCTTCCTGATCAGCGGCTGGCTCGTCGGCGGCAGCCTGATGAACCGCCTGCACCAGCCGCGCGCCCTCGCCAACTACACGATCGACCGCGTCACCCGGCTGTGGACCGTCCTGCTGCCGACCCTGGTGCTGATCCTGCTGATCGGCCTGGCCATCGGCGTGGCGCAGCCCGGGGCGATCGATCTGTCGCCGTCGAATAACTACTCGGCCTCGAGCTTCGTCGGCAACCTGCTCGGCCTGCAGACTTTCCTCGTCCCTAATTTTGGAGGCAACTACGCCTTGTGGAGCCTGACCTACGAGACCTGGTACTACGTGCAGTTCCCGCTGCTGGCCCTGGTGCTGTTCGGCCATGGCCGCTTGAAGCGGCTCGCCTGCGCGGCCGCCTTCGTGGCGCTGGTGATCGTGCTGCCGAAGATGATCTCGATGTACTTCATGCTGTGGCTGCTGGGCGCGGCATTCTCGCGCATCGAGCTGCATTGCGGGAACGGCTTGCGCGTGGTGCTGGGCTTGCTGACGGTGGGCTTGTTCAGCTATTACCGCCTGACCGGCAGCAATAACGAACTGGTGCCGGAATCCTTCGTGCAAGACATGATCTGCAGCGTCCCCCTGCTGCTATTGCTGTCCTCGCTGCACCAGCGGGTCGATCCTTCCGCGTCGCGCTTCCTGCGCATCAATCACATCGCCAACTTCTTCTCGGAGTTCTCGTTCACCCTGTACGTCACCCACCTGCCGCTGATCTTCCTGGCGATCCACATCGGCGGCAAGACGTTCGGACGCGAACAGCTCGATCCCTTCGTGACGCTGGATTACCTCTGGTACGGCGCGCTTCTGCTGGGCCTGGTCGGCTTCGCCTATGTGTTCTACCTGGCCTTCGAGCGCAATACCTTCCGCATCCGCCGGGCGATGAAGGACTGGCTGCTCGCTCCACGCGCCAACCGTCCCACCGTCACGGTCCTGTCGCCGGATTGAATGGGCCGGTGTCGGCCGGTAAGTGCGCTCGCCGGTGCCTGCGCTGGCCGGTGAGTGCGCTGGCCGGTGAGTGCGCTGACCGGTGCACTCACCGGCCGGCGTGTTCGCAAGCCGCAGTGCTCACTGGCCGGCGCAATCGCGAGCTGGAACGCTCGCTGGCCGGTACGCCGCATGATGGAATAGATGCCGTGCTTGCGCTGCGATGCGCTGCGCTGCGATGCGCCAGCTGCGCCAGGTGCGCCGGGCCTCTTGCACTTTGCCCACTGCGGCGCACCCGATGCAGCACGGTCAATGCAGGCGGCTATCGAAGATGTGCGCAAATGTGCTCAGCGTCCTCTTCCTGCCCGAGCCGTCCTGTTGACCGTGTTCGCACCTGACAGGCGTGACTTTCCCGCCTCCCGCCGGCAAATATCGGCAGCAGTGTCTGACGTCATGGCCAGACTCGCCACGGTAGCGCCGTTCTCGCTGCAGAAGAGATGGTGGCGGGCCGTGTTTCATATACCACCTCGTTACTGACCGCATGCCATGCACATCCAACGTCTTCGATCTCTGTCGCTTGGTTTTCGCAACAAAGATGAGTCATGTGATGGCGTGCTTCCTGCAAGAATACGCGTCATCAGACACCGGGATGGGGCTAGATTTCGCTCCGCGATGCCTGCCGATGCGACACGGGACATGACAGCCCGGATGCGGCGCCTTCGTCACCAGGAATGGACGCACCACACCTCTCAGGAAACGATCTCGCCCCACCAGCCCCTGCGGCGTGGCAGCCGGCAAACACGAGCATAAACGGCCCCGCAGGCACATCATGGCAACCGGACGCCGGCCGCCCTCGCTCTCCCCCTTGCCCTTGCCCTTGCCCTCGCCCTCAGGCCGCGTACCCCAATTGCGCCGTCCCGTACTGCGAGCGATATTCGCCCAGACGCAGCGCCATGTCGTTGAACAGCACCCCGCGCGGCGAGATGCCGGCATGGTTGAGGCGCTTGATCGACTCGTTGATGTGGTTCTCGGTCGTCACACCCGAGCGGGCCACGATGAACACGGCGCCGGCATGGGTGCCGATGATGAGCGCATCGGCCACCGCCAGCAATGGCGGCGGGTCGAGCAACACCAGGTCGTAGCGCTCACTGACCAGCTCGAGCAGATTACCAAGGTTCAGTTGCAGCAGGAACTCAGAACGGTTGGTCGGCAACTCTCCGGTCGGAATGAAGTCCAGGTTATCGAGCACGCTCCGGTGGATGACCTCGTCGACCGGCATGGCGCCCACGATTGCCCGCGACAGGCCGCGCGAGCGATCGACGCCGAAGTAGCGGTGCAGGTGCCCGTTGCGCAGGTCGGCGTCGATCAGCAGTACGCGCATGCCGCTGGCCGCCATCACCGCCGCGAAATTGGCGGTCACGAAGGATTTGCCCAGCCCGCGCGTGGGGCCGGCGATCATGACCACGTTGTTCTTGAAGTGCGGCATGGAAAAGCGCAAGGCGGCGCGGAAGCTGCGCAGGCTCTCGACGGCGGGGTCTTCGGGCAAGACCTGGGCAAGCAGCGGCAGGCCGCCGTCCGGCTTGACCTTGCGCATGAGCTTGTCCTCATTGCCGCTGTGCGGAATGGAGGCATACACGACCCGCGCCCGCAGCAGCCGCTCGATCTTGGCCGGGTCGTCGATCCCGCCGCGCATGGCCTTGCGGGTGAAGGCGATCAGGGTGCCGAGGAACAGGCCGGTGACCACCGCCAGCGCCACGATCAGCGGCCGGTTCGGCTTGATCGGCCGCTCGGGCTCGATCGGCGCATCGACCAGGCGCACGTTGCTGACCCGGCCAACCGAGATCAGGCGCAGCTGCTGGGCCGTGTTCGACAGGGCCGTGTAGAGGTCGGTGTTGACCTTGATGTCGCGGGTCAGGCGCGCCTCGTCCTGCTCCATCACCGGCAGGGTGCGGATGCGGGCCGCGATCGCCTCGATCTCGGCATCGACCTCGCGCCGCTGGCGATTGACGGCGGCGACCACCGGATGGTCTTCGGTGAAGCGGGCCAGCAATTCGGTCTTTTTCTGCCTCAGTTCCATGCGGCGCGCACGCGCGGCCGCCGCCTGCGCCAGGCTCATGCGCGCTTCTTCGCGCAGGTCGACCGTGCCGTGGGCATTGCGGAACTGGTTATAGCGGTCTTCGGATTGCTCCAGCTGGCGTTTCAGGATCGGCAGTTGCTGGTTCAGGAAAGCCAGCGACTTCTCGGCTTCCTCGGTCTTGCGCGCCAGGTTCTGGCGCATGTATTCACGGCCGATCTCGCTCAGCAGGCTGTTGATGCGGTCGGCGTCCTGGCCCTGCATCTTGACCTCGATCACGCCCGACTGCTTGCCCTGCTCCGTGATGACCATGGAGCGCTGGATGCCCTGGATCGTGCCCAGGCGCGACTTGCGCTTGATCTTGAAGCGCGCGCCGGGATTGGCCACCAGCCGGTCGACCTTGATCTCGACCAGCCCGTCCGGCGTCTGCACCCGGTAGCGCTGGCCGACGCTGGCGTCGAAGGCGATGCGCTGGCCGCCTCCGGAAAAGCGATAGCGGTTGTTGGCGCGCGCGGTGATCACGAACTCGCGGTTGAGCCAATTGTCGGGGACTTCGAAGACCGATACCGCGGCGCGCTCGCCACCCCAGACGAAGCCGCCATAGCCGAACAGCCCGGGCTTGGACAGCGCGCCGCCGTTCTGGTTCGCGAACCACGAGCCCAGCACCGGGAAGTACTTCGGCTGCACCTCCACGTACAGCTGCAGGTTGTCGACCGCGCGCGAAACCACCATGCGCGAGCGCAGCAACTCCATTTCGGCGATCGCCGCCTTCTTGGTCTCGAACAGCGACGACGCCTCGCTCAGGATGTTCTTCGAGGCGTTCGGACTTTCTTCCTCGACGTGGATCATCAGGTTCGCTTCGTAGACCGGGTTGGCCACCAGCGCATACAGCACGGCGACGATCGTGATGATCGCCGTGATGCTGCCGATCAGCCAGCGGCTGTCGTACAGGGTATTGAGATAGCCTTTCAGGTCGACCGTGGATTCTTCTGGCAACGGTTCGGGCGGGCGTGGGTCGAACGGCACCGACAGCACCGGCGGGCTGTGCGAGACCTGTTTCAGCGAATGCGCCTCGTGCGGGCTGGTCATGGCGAGACTCCTCGGGACAGCGGTGGCAGCTGCTCAGGGACGATTCGTGACGCCGACGGCATTCGTCAACGCGCCAGGGAACAGCAGGCTCAGGTGGCGGTTCCAGTTCGCCAGCGGCGAGGCGGCGACGTAGACGACGTCCTTGGGCCGCAGCTCGAAGGTCTCGGCCATCGCCAGCGCGCCGGAGTCGCGCGCGTCGAGCCGGAACACGCGCGTGCGGTCTTGCGCCTTGCGCACCACGTACACCTGGCGCGCGTCGCCGCTCAGGGGGCTGATGCCGCCGGTCTCGCCCAGCGCTTCGTTGAGCGTGAGGCGGCCGTCGTGCATGGTGAGCGCCTTCGGCGAGATCACCTCGCCCGACACGAACACCTTGCTCTCCTCGCGCGAATGCACGCGCACGACGTCGCCATGGGCCAGCAGGATGGCGCCCGGATTGACGCCCTTCTGCACCAGTTCGCGCAGGTTGACGTGGTAGCGGTCGTCGCCACGCTCGATCACGATGCGGCTCTGGTCGGCCGCCGGCTGCATGCCGCCGGCGCGGTTCAGCGCCTCGACCAGCGTCATCGGGATGTCGTCGATCGCCTGCAGGCCGGGCGTGCGCACCTCGCCGTCGACATACACGCGGCGGCTGCGGTAGGCCTGCACGCGCAGGGTGACGTTCGGATTGGCGATATAGCGCGCGAGCTTGCCGGTGAGCAGGGCGCGCGCTTCTTCCTCGGTCTTGCCGTCGATGCTGAGCAGGCCGATCAGGGGGAACTGGATGCGCCCCTGGTGGTCGACGACGAAGCCGGGCGGCGTCGCGTTCGGCTGGACGACGCCGCTGTCGGCCGCCGAGGTGGCCATGGTCATGCCGCCGGCGGCCAGCTCGGGATGGTCCCAGACCACGATCGACAGGATGTCGCCGCGCCCGATGGTGTAAGGCGGCGGCCGGGACACGAACAGCGGTGTGAGGTCTTGCCGGGCGACGCTGGCCTGCGCCGCGCGCTCTTGCTCGATCAGGGTTTCGGTGATCAGCTCGGCGGTGGGCGCCGACGCATTGCCGGGACCGCCGGAGCGCGCTGCGTCGCCGAACCCGATGCCGGTCGCACAGGCCGACAGGGCGAGACATAGCGCAAGCAGCAGGGCGATGGTGAACGCAGACACTGGCGCGCGAGGCGACTGCGGTCCACACCGTAGAACCCGCAACAAATCCCTTATTGCAACTGAACGAAGCCGAGCCATGATTGTTGCCTATCAAAAATAGTCGCAGTAGGTGAACGATTCAGTTCAGAGTACGGCGTCCATCGGGCTTGGCTTTGCAGCGCATCAAATGGCGAACGGCGGCGTCAGGTCGGGTGCGACGGGCAACTGCGTGGCGGGCTTCGCACAGGGCTCAGCGCATCTCTTCGATCAGCTTGAGCCCATCGGCGAAGCGCCAGATGCGGCGGATCTCGATGATGTCGAATCGTGCGGCGACATTCGGCGGAAACGCGGAATAGCGGGCATTCAGGCGCACGAAGCGGCGCACCGCGTCGTCCATGTCGGCCCGCCCGCTCGATCGGATGATGGTGACGTCGTCGATGCTGCCGTCGCTGCGCAGCGACACGCTGACCAGGGGATCGATGCGCACGTCGTGCAGCGACAGGCGCGCGCCTCCCAGCACCGCGTTGCGCTCCAGCTTCTGGCGCACGCTGTCGACATAGAGGCGCAGCGGCGCGTCACGCTCGCCGCCGTCGGCCAGCACCCGGCGCCCGCCCATGGCGCGCTCGGCCGGCGTGGCGGGCGCATTCACGTTGGGGATGGTCACGCCGCGCAGCAGCTCACGCGCGCGATTGCCGGGCAAGCCGGCCAGCGATCCGGCGCCGGGCTGGCTGCCGCCGCCGCTGCCGGCGCCACGCCCCGCGCCCTGCCCCGGCCCGACGGGCATCGATTCCATGGCCGCCGCGCCCGCGCCGGGAGCGGGCGCCTGTGCCTGCATCCGCTGCGCCGCCGCCTGGCGCGCCGCGTCTTCCGCCTGCTGGCGGGCCAGGCGTTCGGCCTCGGCGCGCGCCCGCTGCTCCGCTTGCTGTTGCGCTTGCTGTTGCGCCTGCTGTTGCGCTTGCTGCTCCGCCTGCTGTTGCGCCACCTGGCGTGCGCGCTCCTGCTCCTGTTCCTGTATCTGCGCCTGGCGCAGCGCGTCTTCTTCGGCGCGCTGGCGCGCCAGCGCCTGTTCTTGCATCCGCTCATGCAGCGCCTGCTCGGCGGCCTGCTGCGCCAGCCGCTGCTCGGCCTGCTCGCGCGCGGCCTGTTCCCGGGCCTGCAAACGCTCGGCCTCGCGCAGTTGCGCGATCCGGGCTTCGTCGTCGGCCACACGGCGCTCCTGCTCGCGCCGCTCCTGTTCCAGCCGCTCCTGTTCGACCCTTTCCTGCGCCAGGCGCTCGGCGGCGTCACGCTCGGCCTGGGCCAGCCGTTCCAGCTCCTGCTGCTCTGCCGACAGGCGCTGGCGTTCTTCCTCGGCCGCCTGCGCAACGAGATCCGGACCCGGGTCGGGCAACTCGGCCGGCTCCGCCGGCGGTTCTTGTGCGACCGCGTCGGCCAGCGCCGGCGCATCGAGCGCCGGTTCAGGGACGACGTCCGGCAAGGGCACGGGAACGGTAAATTCCGATTCCGGATCCGGATCCGGGGCGGCCACGATCACCGGGGGCGGCACCTCGCGCAGCCTGCGCTTCGGCGCGGGCGGCTTGGTGCGCTTCGGCCGCCGGGCCTGGGCCGGTGGACGCGCCTCGGCCTGGACGATCGGCGGCGGCGGCGGTGGCGGGGGCGGTGGGTCGACCAGGCGCAGGCCGCGCGCCGGCGCCGGGGCCGGGGCCGACGGTGGCGCAGGCGTCGTGGGTGGCGCAAGCGGCGCCGGCGTTTCAGGCAATGGGAGAATCGGCGCGGTCGCCGGCGGCGCTGCCGGGGAAGGCGCCAGGGTGACGTTGATCGGTCCCCCGCCGCCAAAGTCGAGGCCGGGAACACCGAACTGCAGCGACAGCAACAGGCCGTGCAGCACGACCGACATGACAATGCCCACGCCCAGGCGCCGGTCACTGCGTGCCTGGTCGTATCCGCGCCTGCCAGCGGTCGCTTTGGTCATGTCATCGCTTGAGCAATATTGTCAAGCTGGCATCTTAGCGTTTACTCAGCAGTAACGCGAGACGCGCACGATTCAAATCCGCCCTGTGGCGAAAAAGCTCGTGCTCAGCGCTTCGCCCTGGTGAACGTATACGTTTCGCCGTGTGCCAGGTACACCACTTCCTGTTCGAGTCCCGCGGCCTTCACCTCGCGCGCGAAGTCCTCGAGCGGCGACTTGAAGACGTCATAGTCGTTATAGTGGATCGGGATGGTCTTTTTGGGGCGCACCACCTGCATCATGCGCACGCCGTCCTTGCCGTCCATGGTGACCTTGACGACGCCCAGGATACGCGTGCCGCCCAGGTGCAGCAAGGCCAGGTCGATGCCGGGAAAGCGTTCCGGCACGGTCTTGATGTCGTCGATCACCAGCGTATCGCCACTGATGTACATGCGGTAGTCGGGCGCCGCCGGATCCGCCCCGAAGTCGAGCACCGAACCCATCACCTTGGGCAGCAGCGCGGCCACGCCGGCCGGTCCGTGGCGGCCGGGCGTGGCCGTCACCCGCAGGCGCGCCTCGCCTTTCGAGACGTCCAGCCGGTCCCACGGACTCAGTCCGGTCACGCGGGTGAATCCCAGTTTCTCGAGACTGGCCGCGGCCTGGCGGGTGCTGACGATGGGCACCGCACGATTCAGGCGTTTCTGCACCAGCTGGTCGAAGTGGTCGCCGTGAAAATGCGACAGCACCACCAGGTCAATGGGTGGGAGATCGTCGAAAGCGATCGCCGGATTCGTCTTCCGTTCGGAAGTCAAGCCATAGCCCAGGTGCACGTGGTCGCCCTTGTGCAAAAAATTGGGATCGGTCAGGATGGTGAAGCCCTGGTAGCGGATCAGCACGGTCGCCGTGCCGATGAACTGCACGCTGCCCTGCGCCGCGTCGAGCGCGCCCTCGCCTGCCGGAAGCTGCAGCGTCGACACCTGCCCTTGCTGTCGGGTGTCCGGCGCCTGGGCCTGGGCGCCGGCGGCGAGGCCGCACAGTGCGGTCAGGAAGATGGTGGTGAACAGCAGGCGGGGCAAGCGCATGAAGGATCTCCGGGTGGCTGCGAACCAGCCGGTCCGCCTGCCTTCACGTTAACACGAAGGCCCGGGCGGCGCCGCTCACTTGCTCGATGTGCCCGGCAGCGCGCCGACCAGCGCCCGCAGCCCGGCTTGCGCCTGGGCCCAGGGCGTGCCGGCCAGCTGCTCCATGCAGCTGGGGCAAGCCTGCATCGGATTGCAGTCGTGCGCCAGTTCGATGTAGTGCAGGCCGACCACGGTCTTGCCCTGGTAGCTGTCGACCCGGCCCGGCTTCGCGGACGGGGCGTCCCCGCCGGGCGCGCCGTCGAGCCACTTGGCGAACGGCTCGGTGGCCACGCCGTCCGGCACGTACCAGCGTTTGCGGGTCGGGTTCCAACGGGCGCCGAGCGCCTTGGCGGCGTCCTTCTCGGCATAGGGGACGGTGAGGAAAACCATGAACGAACGTGCTCCGGAATCGATGTCAGTGCGGCCCGCTATTCTACAGCGACCATGCCCGGGCGACGGGTGTCGCGCCGTCACTTTTCCTGGCGGCGCCGGGCCCACGCGGCGTCGCTTTCGCGCTGCTCGCGGCGGTCCTTGCGCCAGGTGTACACCAGGTTGACGAGCGCCCCCAGCAAGCCGGTCAGGATGCCGACCAGGATGCCCAGGTCCGCCAGCGTCAGCGGCGTGGCCTGGGCGGCGCCGAGAAGGCGCAGGTAAGTATCAATGATCATCGTGTCCCCCGTGCTTCGCCCTGAAGCGGCGCATGGGGAACCGTGATGGTCCCTGAGCCACGTCAACGCGGTGAATGAAAGTTTAGGAAAACTATACCACATCAGTAAATAAAAACTATACTCTTGCGTATAGTTTTCCTATACCATGGCGATATGGATCTCCAAACGATGATTGCAGGCTGGGTGAGAGAAGCGCGCACCGCCGCCGGCCTGTCCGGCACGGCGCTCGGCGCGCGGCTGGCGCTCGAACTCGGCACCGAGCGCGGCAACACCAAGGCCAATATCTCGCACTGGGAAAACGAAAAGCACAGCCCGAACCTGAAGCAGCTGCTCGCCATTTCGCGGGTCACCGGCCGCAGCCTGCCGCCGGAAATCCTGGCGCCCATGTCGGGCGCGCCCGCGACCGACGCGCCGCCCCACGGAGGGGTGAGCAATGCCCTGCGGGTCGTGGCGGCCGAAGGCGACGACGACGGCTTCGTACAGATCCCGATGGTCAAGCTGCGGCTGTCGGCCGGCATCACCGGCTACCAGACCGAGCCCGAACGGCGCGACGGCGGCACGCTCGGCATGCGCCGCACCTGGATCGAGCGCAACCAGTACAACCCGTCGCACCTGATCGCCATCTACGTCAAGGGCGAGAGCATGGAGCCCTCGCTGTACGCGGGCGACATCGTGGTCATCAACACGCTCGACACCAAGCTGGTCGACGGCGCCGTGTACGCCTTCAACTACGAGGGCGAAGCCGTGGTCAAGCGCCTGGCGCGCGATGCCGGCCAGTGGTGGCTCACCTCCGACAACGTCGACGGGCGCAAGTACCACCGCAAGCTGTGCCAGGGCGGCGAATGCATCGTCATCGGGCGCGTGGTGCGCAAGGAAAGCGACCGCATTTGAGACTCACAGGCGGCATCGTCACCGTGCGCGGCGTCCGCATCGCGCTCGTCTTCGCCGACCCCGACTGCCTGCGGCCCGGCGTCGGGGACGCGCTGCTGGCGCGGCTCGGGCCCTGGTTCCCGCGCCTGCCGATCATGCTGGCGGCGCCGCGCGCAAGACCGTCGCGGGCGTATGCGGCATTCGATACGCATCAGCTGCTGGCCGAACTCGACCTGGCCGGCATGGTCGAACAAACGATCGACCTTGACCTCGCGCCGCCTGACGACGCCGCGCCGCCGTTCTAGGCGGCTCGGTCGCCAAAGGCACTCGCGGCCCGCTCCAGTATCCGCCGCAACGCCGGATGGTGCACGCGCCGCTCGACCGTCACCGCATAGATCTGCTCGACGATCGAATCGATCACGCCCACCTGCTCCAGTCCATACTGCGCGCACAGCGCGTCCGCCAGCACGGTCGGCGCCACCATGAAGCCGGCGCCCGCGCCGGCGAAGGAACCGAGCAAGGCGCCGTCGTCGAACTCGCCCACCACGATCGGCCGCAATCCATGCGCCTCGAGCCAGGCCCTGAGCTGGCTGTGCAGGGCCGCATCCTCGCCCGGCATCAGGAACGGCGCATCCTTCAGGCGTTGCGGGAATGGCCCGGCCCAGCGCCGGCAGACCTCGGGATGCGCCACCACCGTCACCGTGCTCGATCCCAGCAGGTGGCTGTGGCCGCGCACCGCGCCGCCAGGCGGCAGGCCCTGGTCCGAGATCAGCAGGTCGAGCCGGTGCGCGCTCAGGTCTTCCATCAGGTCGGCGAAGCGCCCTTCCCTGCACACCAGGTGCATGGCCAGGCCGGCATCGCGCGCCGGCTGCAGCAGGCGAAAGGCCATCGTCTTGGCGATCACGTCGCACAGGCCGACGCGCAGGGTTTCGGTCTCCGTGAACACGCCGCGCCGCACCGCCTGTTCCAATTCGTTGCCGAGGCTGAAGATCTGGTCGGCATAGCGCAGCACCGTCTTGCCGGCCTCGGTCAGCGCCAGCCCACGTCCCTTCTTGCGCAGCAATTCCTCGCCAAGCTGGTCTTCCAGCACCTGCAACTGGGTGCTGATCGCCTGTGGGGACACGTGCAATTGCTCCGCGGCGCGCGCGACGCTGCCCACCGTCGCGACGGCATGAAAATATTGCAGGTGCTTGTAATTGATCATTTAATACCACCAAAAAACGGAATGATTTCGAAAGATTATTCGATTTTACTTTCGTTTTGCAGCGCCGTATATTGATGACTCCCAGTTCTTTTGAAGCGAGGAATACAATGAGAAGTTACCCCACCAACAGCCCGAAAGCCATGTGCCGCCTGCTGGCGCTGGCCATGATCGTCGACGGCCGCATCGCGCCGCAGGAGCTCAAGAGCCTGCACCGCAGCGGCGTGCTCGGGGCGTTGCGGGTGAGCGAAGACACCTTCGACGACACGGCGGGCGAGCTGACCCAGGACCTGCTGGCGACGAGCGCCGACCGCGAGGGCGGCATGGTCGAGATCGAACCCGCGACGATCGACCGCCTGCTCGACGAGGTGCAGGACGAGCTGCTGCGCGCCACGGTCCTGAAAGGCATGCTCGAGATCGTGCGCGCCGACAGCGTGATCGACCACCGCGAGCGCCGGCTGCTGCGCCGCGCGATGCATGCCTGGGCCGAGGCGGGCGTCGAGGCCGCCAGCACGGTGTGACGACAGGGGCGGCGCCTTCGCATGCATACGTTGAAAGACATGCTTGCAATTGAGGCGCCGCCGTTACAAAGCGACACTATTTGCACACATTACCGGAATAGCCCAGCCATACAATGAAGACCTCACATCGCGCGAGGTCCATCATGTCGAACTATTCCCAGGATCACCAGTACACCCTGACGCCGTCCGAGATGGACTGGGCCTGGCGCCTCGAGCTGCGGCCGGTGCACGACCCGCAGCTCGGCCAGCACTATGGGCGCACCGCCCACTTCGGCACCCATGACCCGTATGCCGGCCAGGACGATATCTTCGTCTTCCACGCCACCAGGGGCATGGCTTACACGGTGCAGAGCGGCAGTTACTTCGACCCGGTCGTCATGCGCGTATTCGACGACCTGGGCAAGGAAATCGCCAGCGACGACGGCAGCGGCGCCTACGGCTATGACTACGCCTCGTTCGTCGCCCCCTATACCGGCTGGTACTACATCGACGCCGCCTGGAGCCAGGACTACTACGACACCTACGCCAGCGTGAACGTCTACGAAGACCGGGCGCCGGTCTATCCGATCACCAATACCATCGTCGGCGGCGCCGGCCACGACATGCTGTACGGCACGCGCTCGGACGACATCGTCGACGGCGGCGCCGGCATCGACACCTTCGTGCTGGAAGGCTATCGCGAGGAATACACGGTGAGCGGGAAGGACGGCGCCATCACGGTCACCGACCTGCTGGGCCTCGATGGGATCGACACGCTGCGCAACGTCGAGCGGCTGTCCTTCGAGGGCGGCGATCATATCTCCTACGAGACCACGGGCTTTCCGGCCGAGGCCTATCGCCTGTACCAGGCGGCCTTCGACCGCACGCCGGACAAGGCTGGACTCGGCTACTGGATCGGCCGGATGGGTGACGGCACGAGCCTGCACGCGGTGGCGGACGCTTTCGTCCACTCGGCCGAGTTCGGCAAGCTGGCCGGCGCGGCGGCGACCAATGCCGACATCGTCACCCTGCTCTATGCGAACGTGCTCGACCGTGCGCCCGACGCCGAAGGATTCGCCTACTGGAAGCAGGCGCTGGACAGCAAGACGATCACCGTGGCCGACATGCTGGTGGGCTTCAGCGAAAGCCCGGAAAACCAGGTCAAGGTCATCGGTTCGCTGCAGGCCGGTTACGAATTCATCGTGAGCTGACGGGCTCCGCCAGCCCCGCGCGCAGCGCATGGGCGTCGACGATGGCTTGCGCGCGCAGGATCACGGGCCGGTCGATCATCTTGCCGTCCAGGGCCACCGCGGCGCCGTCGGCGTGCGCCGCCGCCTCCAGCACCCGCCCGGCCCACGCCAGCTCGTGCGCGCCGGGCGTGAAGCAGCGGTTCACGGCGTCGACCTGCTTCGGATGGATGCACAGCTTGGCGCCGAATCCCATCTGGCGCGCATGCCGGGCATCGTCGGCCAGCCGCTCGGCGTCGTCGAGCGCCGTGCTGACGCCATCGACCGGCGCCGCGAGCCCGGCCAGACGCGAAGCCAGCACCAGTTGCGAACGGAAGAACAGCAGCTCTTCGCGTTCGCCCGGGATGCCCAGGTCGAGCTGGAAATCGATCGAGCCGAACATCAGGCGCTGCACGCCGCGCGCCGCGGCGATCGCGCGCAGATGGTCGATCCCGGCCGCGCTTTCGATCAGCGGCAGCACCGCCGTGGCCCCGGCCGCGCGCAGGCGCGCGATGTCGCCGGCCTGCTCGGCCTTCGGCAGCACCACGCCGGCCACGCCGGGCATGCGGCACAGGGCCAGGTCGTCGGCGAACCAGTCGGTGTCGGCGCCGTTGATGCGCACCAGCACCGGCTTCTGCGCCGACAACCAGGCGGCGACGGCCTCGCGCGCGGCCGCCTTGTCGGCGAACGGCACCGCGTCCTCGAGGTCGACGATCACGGCGTCGGCGCCGGCCGCGTACGCCTTGTCGAAGCGCTCCGGGCGGTTGCCGGGCACGAACAGGTAAGACCGGGGCAATGGGGCTGGCGGGTTCATCGCGTCTCTCCGGGCGCGAGGAAGTGGCCGACGACCGGCGTGCGGCCGATGTGCCAGATGCGCTCGAACACGGCGCGCATCTCGTCGTCAGTCGCGGCGGCGCTGAAACGCGCCAGCCGCAGTGCCTTGTCTTCCAGCTCGCGCCGGCTCAGGGTATTGCCCGGGTCGCCCTTCGGTTCGTCGACCCGCGCCCTCAGCACCCGAGCGTCGGTGGTCGTCACCGTCACCTTGCCGATCCAGCGCGCCGGGTAGGCGCCGTCCACCTCGTCGTCCAGCGCCATCGTCACCTTGTCGCGCAAGGCCACGATGCGCGGGTCGGCGTAGGCCTCGTCGAATTCGTTCAGGCCGGCGCTGCGGAACTGCGCGATCAGGCCCAGCACCGTCCCCATCGAGAATTTCGCCTGGTGGACCGTGCGCGGATCGACCACCGGGCCGAGCACGTCGAGCGCGCCCTGGTGCACGTGGGCCGTCACGGCGGCGATCTGCTCCGGGCGCAGGTCTTCGGCGACGATCACCTGCAGCAGCGCGTCGGCCGCCGGGTGCGTGTGGCGGCACGAGGCGTGGAACTTGAACGAAGTTTCGGCCGTCGCCCAGCGCGTGCCCAGGCCATTGGTGAGCCGCGCCGGATCGGCGTCATGCGACATGCCGGCCGCCATGCCCTGCTTGCCCTCCAGGATCCGGCGCGCGCCGGTGAAGCCCTCGGCCGCCAGATACGCGGCCATCAGGCCGTCGCTCGCGGCCTTGGCGGTGTGCAGCTGCTTCGAATCGGCGGCGTCGCGCAGGAATTCCCACAGTCCGGCCGCTTGCGTGCCGGCCGAACCGAAGGCATCCAGCATGCGCTCGGGCGTCAGGCCCAGCAGGCGGCCGACGGCGGCCGCCGCGGCGACGGTGCCGGCGGTGCCGGTGGTATGGAAGGTCCGGTAGTGCGAGCGGCCGAGGAACTCGCCGACGCGGATGCCGACTTCGTAGCCGGCCACCGCCGCCGTCATTAGCTCGCGTCCGCTGGCGCCGTTCGCCTGGGCCACGGCCAGCACGGCCGGGAACACCACGGTGGCCGGGTGGAACACCGAACCGTTGTGCACGTCGTCCTGCTCGGCGTAGTGCGAGGACGCGGCATTGACCATTGCGGCGAACAGCGGCGTCGTGGTGCGGCGCGAGATCAGCACTTCGGCGCCGCCGCCGGGG
The DNA here is from genome assembly GCF_050434365.1 of Massilia sp. UYP32. NCBI lineage: Bacteria > Pseudomonadati > Pseudomonadota > Betaproteobacteria > Burkholderiales > Oxalobacteraceae > Massilia > Massilia sp. UYP32. The sequence continues at coordinate 36,269 of NZ_JBNDIK010000013.1, read as the reverse complement.
CCGGCCCCCATCGTGCGCGCGAACGATTCGATGCACTGGACCGGCCGGCCGTTCCTGCCAGCCAGCGCCGATCCGAACCAGTCGAGCATCAGGTCTTCGGCGCGCGCCATGACGGCCGGCGGGATGTCTTCGTAGCGCAGCTGGGCGGCAAAGGCGGCAAGCGCCTGGCTTGGGTGGTCGCTCATGTTCTTCCTTTTTATTGCTGTATTCAGATGGCGCGCTCGGCGCGCAGGGCGGCGATGTCGGCGCTGGCGTAGCCGAGCCCGGACAGGATCGCCTCGGTATGTTCGCCCAGCGCCGGCACCGGGTCCATGCGCGCCTGCCAGGTGTTCGGGACCGCCGGCGGCAGCAGCGCCGGGATCGCGCCGTCCGGGATGCCGACGTCGACCCAGCGTCCGCGCGCCGCCAGTTGCGGGTGCCGCCAGAGGTCGTGCATATCGTTCATGTGGGCGTTCGCGATCTGCGCCTCGTCGAGGCGCGCGACCACCTGCTCGGCGGTCAGCTGCGCGAACACGTCGACGATGATGGCGCGCAGTTCCTGGCGCGCCCCGTTGCGCGCCGCGTTCGAGGCGAAGCGCGCATCCGCGGCCAGTTCGGGCTGGCGCAACACTTTGGCGCAGAACTGTTCCCACTCGCGTTCGTTCTGCAGCCCCAGCATGACGGTCTTGCCGTCGCCGACCGGGAACGGCCCATACGGATAGATGGTGGCGTGAGCCGCGCCGGCGCGCGGCGGCGGCGCGGCGCCGTCGATCGCGTAATACAGCGGGTAATTCATCCACTCGGCCATGCTCTCGAGCATGGAGACATCGATGTGGGCGCCCTCGCCCGTGCGCCCGCGCTGGATCATGGCGGCCAGGATGTTCGTGTAGGCGTACATGCCGGCCGCGATGTCGGCGATCGAGCAGCCGGCCTTGGCCGGCTCGTCGGGCGAACCGGTGATCGACAGGAAGCCCGATTCGCTCTGGATCAGCAGGTCGTAGGCCTTCTTGTCGCGGTAGGGGCCGTCGGCGCCATAGCCCGAGATGTCGCACACGATCAGGCGCGGAAAGCGCTCCTTCAAGGCTTCCCACGACAGGCCCAGGCGCGCCGCCGCGCCCGGCGCCAGGTTCTGCACCAGGACGTCGGCCCCGGCCAGCAGCCCCTCGAGGATCGGCGCGGCCTGGCGGTGCTTGACGTCCAGCGTCAGGCTCTCCTTGGAGCGGTTGGTCCAGACGAAATGCGAGGCCATGCCGCGCGCGCGCGTGTCGTAGGCGCGCGCGAAGTCGCCCACGCCGGGCCGCTCGACCTTGATCACGCGGGCGCCCAGGTCGGCCAGCTGGCGGGTGCAGAACGGCGCGGCGATCGCGTGTTCCAGGGTGACGACGGTGATGCCATCCAGAGGTCGCATGATCAGTCTCCTAGTACGAACGCGGCAGGCCGAGCACGTGTTCGGCCACGTACGACAGGATCATGTTGGTCGAGATCGGCGCGACCTGGTACAAGCGCGTCTCGCGGAACTTGCGCTCGACGTCGTATTCGGCGGCGAAGCCGAAGCCGCCGTGGAACTGCAGGCAGGCGTTGGCCGCTTCCCACGAGGCGTCGGCGGCCAGCATCTTGGCCATGTTCGCCTGGGCGCCGCAGGGCTGATTGGCGTCGAACAGCGCGCAGGCCTGGTAGCGCATCAGGTTGGCCGCCTCGATGTTGACGAAGGCCTTGGCGATCGGGAACTGCACGCCCTGGTTCTGGCCGATCGGGCGTCCGAACACGACGCGCTCGTTCACATAGTTGGTGACCTTGTCGATGAACCAGTAGCCGTCGCCGATGCATTCGGCGGCGATCAGGGTGCGCTCCGCGTTCAGGCCGTCGAGGATGTACTTGAACCCCTTGCCCTCTTCGCCGATCAGGTTCTCGACCGGGATCTCGAGGTTCTCGAAGAACAGCTCGTTGGTCTCGTGGTTGACCATATTGAGGATCGGCTGCACCGCCAGGCCCTTGCCGATCGCTTCGCGCAGGTCGACGATGAAGATCGACATGCCCTCGGATTTTTTGGTCACCTCGGCCAGCGGCGTGGTGCGCGCCAGCAGGATCATCAGGTCGGAGTGCTGCACCCGCGAGATCCAGACCTTCTGGCCATTGACGACATAGCGGTCGCCCTTGCGCACGGCCGTGGTCTTGATCTTGGTGGTGTCGGTGCCGGCGGTCGGCTCGGTGACCGCCATCGACTGCAGGCGCAGCGCGCCGCTGGCGATCTGCGGCAGGTAGCGTTCCTTCTGGGCCGCCGAACCGTGGCGCAGCAAGGTGCCCATATTGTACATCTGGCCATGGCAGGCGCCGGAGTTGCCGCCGGCGCGGTTGATCTCTTCCATGATGACGGAGGCTTCGGTCAGGCCGAGGCCGGAACCGCCGTATTCCTGCGGGATCAGGGCGGCCATCCAGCCGGCCTGCGTCAGCGCGTCGACGAACTGCGCGGGATAGCCGCGCTCTTCGTCGATCTTGCGAAAGTACTCCGGCGGAAATTCTTCGCACAGCGAGCGGACCGCATCGCGGATATCCTGGTGCGGCAGTTCCAAGTGGATCATGTGGGTCTCCTGGATAGTGTAGGGATGATGCGCTCAGCGCAGGGTCGCCTCGGCCTGCATGGCGAGTTCGCCCCGGTCGTTCTGCGCCCATAGGGAAATGGTCTTGCCGTCCGGTCCCGGCTTGCCGCAGACCGCGAACGGCGCGGTATCGAACAGCGGACTGACGGCGCGGAAGCTGAAGCGCGCGATGTCCGCGCCCGGCAGCTCGCGCCGCACCAGGTCGACCAGCAGCGTGGCGATGAGCGGGCCGTGCACGATCAGGCCGGGATAGCCTTCCACCCCGGTGACGTAGCTGCGGTCGTAGTGGATGCGATGGCCGTTGAAGGTCAGGGCCGAATAGCGAAACAGCAGCACCGGATCGGGGTGGATGGTGCGCGACCAGCGCGCGTCGGCCGGGGCCGGCCGGGGCGCCGGCGCTGCCGCGCCGGGCGCGGGCAGGTCGCGGTAGACGATGTCGTGTTCCTCGGTGATGACCGGCGCCCCGCCCTGGCGGATGTCATGCCGCACGGTGACGAACACCAGGCTGCCGCTGGCGCCTTCCTTGGCCTGCACGCTGCGGATGGTCGAGGTGCGCGTCACGAGCTCGCCGATCCGCGCCGGCGCATGGAACTCGAAACGGCCGCCCGCCCACATGCGCCGCGGCAGCGGCACCGGCGGCAGGAAGCCGCCCCGTTTCGGGTGACCGTCGTCGCCCAGCTGCGACTGCTGGGCGATCGCGTGGAAGTAAATCCAGTGCCACAGGGGCGGCAGCGCCTCGCCCTGGGCGGGCGCGTCCGGATAGTCCAGCGTGGCGGCCAGGGCCGCCACCGCGTCGGGCCGCAGCACATCGTGCAGCACTTCGGTCTTGCCTGTCCACTGCTGGAGCAGGCTTGCATCGAATTCGTTGGTAGTCATCGTTCGCCGTGAAAGGAATCGGATGACTCATCATAGATTTGAATGGATTGCCCGTAGAAATAGAAAAACGTGATTCCTCCATCACGCGCCGCGATAGCTGTGGCCATCATGAATCGCGATTGCCAAGCCGCGTGAAAGAGCATATGTTGATGGCTCATCCATTACCGGAACGTTCATGGACATCAAGCAGATCCGCACCCTGATCGCGATCGCCGAGACCGGCAGCGCCACCCGCGCAGGCGAACTGCTCCACCTGGTCCAGCCGGCCGTCTCGCGCCACATCCGGCTGCTGGAAGAAGAATGCGGCGTGCCGCTGTTCGAGCGCGAGCGTCACGGCATGGTGCTGACCGACGCCGGCCGCACCCTGGTCGAGTATGGGCGCCGCGCGCTGCGCGAGCTGGACAAGGCGCGCGCCGAGATCGGGCCGGCGACCACGAGCGTCTCCGGGCGCTTGACGATCGGCCTGCTGGCCAGCACCAGCCGGCTGCTGGCCGGCGAGCTGGTGGCGCGGGTGCGCGCCCGCTACCCGGCGGTGACGGTCAGCATCACCGTCGGCTATGCCGGCAATGTGCTCCAGTGGCTGGAAGCGGGCGACATCGAACTGGCCCTGCTGTACGACACGCGCTCGTCCAACGGCCTGCAGGCCGAGGCGCTGGTCGACGAGCGCCTGTACGTGCTCGGCCCGCCGGGTGAATTCACGGGAAACGAACCGTTTCCCTTGAAAGGGCTCAAGGACCGGCCGATGGTGATGCCGAACGCGTCGCACGGGCTGCGCAGCATCATCGAGCACGCGCTGGCGGTGGCCGGCATCAGCGTCGACGTCGTCGCCGAGACCAATGCGCTGGACCTGCAGAAGTCGCTCGTGGCCAAGGGCTTCGGCTACACGATCCTGCCCACCTCGGCCGTGCTGGAAGAACTGCAGGCAGGAACGCTCTCCGGCGCCCCGGTCGGCACGCCGGACCTGTCGCGCCGCATCGTGCTGGCGCGCGCCGCCGCGCGCCGGCCCTCCCCGGCCAGCGCCGCCGCGGCCCCCATCCTGACCGCGCTGATGAAGGAGATGGTCGACCAGCAGGCCTGGCCGGGCGCGGCCTGGATCGGACGCTGAAACGAGCTATGCCGTTCCCTGATGCTGGCATCACAAAAAGGTATTTCGTGCGCCCTCCCATAAGCTCTTAGGATGGTTCAAAACAACGGGACCACCCGTCACAACGAGCACAGGAGACGACGATGCTGAAAAAACTGATGTTTGCCGGCCTGACGCTGGCCGCCGCCGGCGCCCACGCGGCCGATTACCCGGCCCGGGCAATCACGATGATCATTCCCTTCTCGGCCGGCGGGCCGACCGACGTCATCGGCCGCATCCTCGGCCAGACCATGGCGAAGTCGCTCGGCCAGTCGGTCGTGGTCGAGAACGCCACCGGCGCCGGCGGCACGATCGCCGCGGGCAAGGTGGCGCGGGCCGCGCCCGATGGCTATACCATCTTGCTGCACCACAATGGCATGAGCACCAGTCCGGCGCTGTACCGCAAGCTGGCCTTCAATCCGATGACGGATTTCGAATACGTGGGCCAGGTGGCCGACGTGCCGATGGTGCTGCTGGCGCGCAAGAACCTGGCGCCGAACACCCTGCCCGAACTGCTCACCTATATCAAGGCCAACAAGGACAAGCTGACCATGGGCAATGCCGGGCTCGGCGCCGTCTCGCACCAGTGCGGCATGCTGTTCCTGAGCGCCATCGGCACGCCGCTCACCACGGTGCCCTACAAGGGCACGGCCCCGGCGATGAACGACCTGCTGGGCGGCCAGATCGACCTGCTGTGCGACCAGACCACCTCGACCACGTCCTACATCAAGACCGGCAAGGTCAAGGTGTATGGCGCGACCACCAAGGCGCGCATCGCCTCGCTGCCGCAGCTGCCGACCCTGGCCGAGCAAGGCATCGCCGGCTTCGAAATGTATGTGTGGCACGGCATGTATGCGCCCAAGGGAACGCCGAAGGCCGTGGTCGACCGGCTCGGGACGGCCCTGCGCGAGGCGCTGAAGGATCCCAACGTGAAGGCCCGGTTCGCCGAGCTCGGAACGGAACCGGTCCCGGCCGAGAAGGCCACGCCGGAAGGCTTGCGCACGCATCTGAAAGCGGAGATCGACAAGTGGGGGCCGATCTACAAGAAGGCGGGGGCCTACGCCGATTGACGGCGTTCGTATGCGCGATGTGATTGGCCCGCCCTGAGGGAATCGAACCCCCGACCCACGGCTTAGAAGGCCGTTGCTCTATCCAACTGAGCTAAGGGCGGATCTTGGAAGAGCGCTACTATAAACCGCAAGCATCCTGCTTGCAATAAGGCCAGGCTCGTTGCCGTAGCAAACCATAGCAGCGCTAAAAACAAAACAGGCCGTCCTAGGACAGCCTGTCTTGATGAATCTTTTGGTCGGAGTACAAGGATTCGAACCTTGGACCCCCTGGTCCCAAACCAGGTGCGCTACCGGGCTGCGCTACACTCCGCCGTGAGAAACATTATACGCGATGACGGTGCCGAGCGCCAGTCCGGCCTGCATCTTGCCGGACTGGCGCTTCGATCAGGCCACCAGCTTGTCCGCGATGCGGCGCGCCATGCTTTCGGCCACGGCCGCCTCTTTCGCTTCCACCATCACGCGGATCAGCGGTTCGGTGCCGGACGCCCGGATCAGCACGCGGCCGTTGTCGCCCAGTTCGCGCTCGACCGCCTCCTTCTCGGCCACCAGGGCCTGGTCGCTGGTCCAGTCGAAGCCCGGCGTGACCTTCTTGTTGATCAGCGTTTGCGGGAACAGTTGCAGCTCGCTGCAGCATTCCGCCAGCGATTTATTGCCGCGCACCAGGGCCGACAGCACTTGTAGCGCCGACACGATGCCGTCGCCGGTGCTGTGCTTGTCAAGCGCCAGCAGGTGGCCCGAGCCTTCGCCGCCGAACAGCCAGCCGCGCTCTTTCATGACCTCGAGCACGTAGCGGTCGCCGACCTTGGCGCGCGCGAAGCCGATGCCCATCTGCTTGAAGGCGACTTCGAGCGCCATATTCGTCATCAGGGTGCCGACCGCGCCCGCCACCGGACCGGTGCTCATGCGGTCGCGCACCATCACGTACAGCAGCTCGTCGCCGTTGTAGACGCGTCCATTGGCGTCGACCATGATCAGGCGGTCGGCGTCGCCGTCCAGCGCGATGCCGAGGTCGGCCTTGTTGGCCACCACGGCTTCGGACAGCGCCTTCGGCGCGGTGGCGCCGAAGCCGGCATTGATATTGAAGCCGTCCGGCTGGGCGCCGATCGAGATGACTTCGGCGCCGAGTTCGTGGAACACGTGCGGCGCGATGTTGTAGGCGGCGCCGTGGGCGCTGTCGACCACGATCTTCAGGCCGCGCAGGTCGAGTTCGTTCGGGAAGGTGCTCTTGCAGAATTCGATGTAGCGGCCCTGGGCGTCGCGCAGGCGGGTCGCGCGGCCGAGCTTGTCGGAAGCGACGCAGCCCATCGGCTGGTCGATCGCTTCTTCGATCTCGAGCTCGACGGCGTCCGGCAGCTTGGTGCCGTGTTCCGAGAAGAACTTGATGCCGTTGTCCTGGAAGGGATTGTGCGAGGCCGAGATCACGACGCCGGCCTGCAGGCGCAGCGCGCGGGTCAGGTAGGCGATGGCCGGGGTCGGCATCGGGCCAGCCAGCATCGAATCGACGCCGGCGGCGGACAGGCCGGCTTCCAGCGCCGCTTCGAGCATATAGCCCGAGATGCGGGTGTCCTTGCCGATCAGGACGACCGGACGGCCGCTGCTCGACTTGCGGCCCTTGGCCAGGACGGTGCCGGCGGCGTAGCCGAGACGCATCACGAATTCAGGAGTAATTGGCGCCACGCCCACCGTGCCGCGCACGCCATCGGTGCCGAAATATTTCCGTGCCATCTAGTTCTCTTTTCTCTTATTGAAACGTTTTTACAGGACCGAGGGTGGATGCATCGCCGCATGCCACACCTTCAGGGCATCGACAGTCTCTGCCACATCATGCACACGCACGATTCTAGCGCCATGCGCTACCGCAGCCAATGCCGCGCCGATGCTGCCGGCCACCCGCTGCTCGACCGGACGTCCGGTGACGGCGCCGATCATGGACTTGCGCGACATGCCGGCCAGCACCGGCAGGCCGAGCTCGTCGCGCATGCGCTGCAATCCGTGCAGCAAGGCGTAGTTGTGTTCGACCGTCTTGCCGAAGCCGAAGCCGGGGTCGACGCAGATGCGCTCGCGCTCGATACCGGCCGCGCTCAATGCATCGACGCGCTCGCGCAGAAAAGCGATCACCTCCCCCACCACGTCGTCGTACTGCGGCGCCTGCTGCATGGTTTCTGGCGTGGCCTGCATGTGCATGATGCACAGGCCGCAATCGCTGTCCTGCACCGCCTCGATGGCGCCCGGCGCACGGAACGCGTTGATGTCGTTGATCATGTCGGCGCCGGCGATCAGCGCCTCGCGCATGACGTCGGGCTTGCAGGTGTCGACCGACAGCGCGACGTCGAGCGTGCGCAGCGCGTACAGGGTCGGCATCACGCGCCGCAGTTCTTCGTCGAGCGGTACGCTGGGCGAGCCGGGGCGGGTCGATTCGCCGCCGATGTCGATCATCGCGGCGCCGTCCCGGATCATGGTCTCGGCATGGGTCAGCGCGAATTCGAGGCCCTGGTAGCGGCCGCCGTCGGAAAAGGAATCGGGGGTAATGTTCAGGATGCCCATCACCACTGGATAGGCAGATTCAGCCCCCTCCAGCGCGAAGCTGAAGTGGCCACATTGCAGTTTCTTGGTCATGAAAGCACATCGGGGTCAGGTCTGACAATCAGACACGGCCTCGACAATAAATGTATTTAAAGGTTGAGCTCGTGTCCGAATGTCAGACCTGACCCCAGCTTTTTGCAAAACAAAAAAGGCACCCTGACGGGTGCCTTTGATGGGAGAGACAGCGTCAGGCCGGTGCGGTGGCATTCGGCGCCACACCGCCCGAGCCGCTGTCGCCCGGCGGCGTGCGCTTGGTCAGCACGGTCTTCGGCTGGCGCGGCTCGCGGCCGGCCATGATGTCGTTGATCTGCTCGGAATCGATGGTTTCCCAGTCGAGCAGCGCCTTGGTCATCATCTCGACCTTTTCGCGGTTCTCTTCCAGCAGACGCCGTGCCAGCGCGTACTGCGTGTCGAGGATGGCGCGGATCTCGGCGTCGACCTTTTGCTGCGTTGCTTCCGAAATGGTCTTGGTGGCGCCGCCGAAGAAGCCGTCGTTCTCGCTGTCTTCGTAGACCATCACGCCCATGCTGTCGGACATGCCGAAGCGGGTCACCATCGAGCGTGCCAGCTTGGTCGCGCGGGCGAAGTCGTTCGAGGCGCCGGTCGACATTTGGCCGACAAAGATCTCTTCAGCAATACGGCCGCCGAACAGGATCGAGATTTCCTCGAGCATCTTGTCCTTGTAACCGGACAGGCTGTCGTGTTCCGGCAGCTGCCAGGTCAGGCCCAGCGCATAGCCGCGCGGCATGATCGTGACCTTGTGCACCGGATCGGCCTTCGGCAGCAGCTTGGCGACCACCGCGTGGCCCGACTCGTGGTAAGCCGTGTTGCGGCGCTCTTCTTCGCGCATGACCATCGACTTGCGCTCCGGACCCATATAGATCTTGTCCTTGGCGTCTTCGAAGTCGATCATCTCGACCAGGCGCTTGCTGCGGCGTGCGGCGAACAGCGCGGCTTCGTTGACCAGGTTGGCCAGGTCGGCGCCCGAGAAGCCCGGGGTGCCGCGCGCCAGGATGTCGGCCTTGACGTCGGTGCCGATCGGCACTTTACGCATGTGCACGTTGAGGATTTGTTCGCGGCCGCGGATGTCCGGCAGGCCCACCATCACCTGGCGGTCGAAACGGCCCGGACGCAGCAGCGCCTTATCGAGCACGTCGGCGCGGTTGGTGGCGGCGATCACGATCACGCCCGACTGGGCTTCGAAGCCGTCCATCTCGACCAGCAGCTGGTTCAGCGTCTGTTCGCGCTCGTCGTTGCCGCCGCCCATGCCGGCGCCACGGTGACGACCGACCGCGTCGATCTCGTCGATGAAGATGATGCAAGGCGAATGCTTCTTGGCGTTCTCGAACATGTCGCGAACACGCGACGCACCGACGCCGACGAACATCTCGACGAAGTCGGAACCCGAGATCGAGAAGAACGGCACCTTGGCTTCGCCGGCGATGGCGCGCGCCAGCAGGGTTTTACCGGTACCCGGAGGACCGACCATCAGCACGCCGCGAGGAATGCGGCCGCCCAGTTTCTGGAACTTGGTCGGATCCTTGAGGAAGTCGACGATTTCCGAGACTTCTTCTTTCGCTTCGTCGCAACCGGCGACGTCGGCGAAAGTGACGGTGTTATTGGTTTCATCGAGCATGCGCGCCTTCGATTTACCGAAGGAGAAAGCGCCGCCCTTGCCGCCGCCCTGCATCTGGCGCATGAAGAACACCCATACGCCGATCAGGAGCAGCATCGGGAACCACGAAATGAATACCTGCTGCAGGAACGATGGTTCCTCGGGCGGCTTCACGTCGAAGCGCACGCCGTTTTCGCGCAGGTCGCCGATCAGGCCGCGGTCCAGGATGGTCGCGGTCGCGCGCACCTTGGAATCGTCGCTGCGCGTGGCGGTGATATTCGAGCCTTCGATCGTCACATCCTTGATGCGACGTTGTTTGATCTCATCGAGCAGCTCGGAATAAGCGATGGTCTTGCTGCCGCCGGCGACGCTATGGGTGTCGAACTGCTTGAACAGCATGAACAACAGCAGCGCGACGACCACCCAGATGGCGGATTTGGAAAACATATTATTCACGAGCACTCCTCCGATGCAATTGCATCTCTACCGATTTCAGTATTCCGATTTTACTCGCAATAAGCCGACACCGCCACGCGGCGCCGGCAATAGTGCCGAAATACTATCTTTTTACATCCCGCCAGCACATTGCATACAAATCTCGGCGCCGGGCCGGAGGGATCACGCGGCTGATGTATGGGCACGCGTGGAGATTTCAAGGGGAAATTCTACCCTCTAATCAATGGATCACTGCCCTCAGGCCGCCGGGTTCTTGAGGCCACGGCCGAGCAGGAAGATCTCGGACGATTTATCACGGCTGGCCTTCGGCTTGATCTGTTTCACGGTCTTGAACTCAGTCCGGAATTTCTCCAGGATTTGTGTAAAACCCATGTCTTTAAAACATTTAACAACCAGCCCGCCGCCCGGCTTCAAATGCAGCTGCGAAAATTCGATCGCGAGGTCGATCAAATGTTCCATGCGCGCCGCATCGGCGTGGCTAATACCCGACAAATTGGGCGCCATATCGGATAGCACAAGGTCGGCCTTGCGGCCGGACAGGACTTCATCGAGCTGCGTCAGCACTTCTTCCTCACGGAAGTCGCCTTGAATATATTGCACGTCCGCGATCGGCTCCATCGGCAGGATGTCGAGGCCGATGATGGTGCCATTGATGCCGCCGCCGTCGGCGCCGGCCAGCTTGCGCCGCGTGTACTGCGCCCAGCTGCCCGGAGTGCAACCGAGGTCGACGACCACCTGGCCCGGCTTGATCAGCTTTTCCTGCTCGTCGATTTCCTTGAGCTTGTAGGCGGCGCGGGCGCGGAAGCCTTCTTTCTGGGCCAGTTTGACGTACGGGTCGTTAATATGGTCGTGCAACCAGTTTTTGTTTAATTTGTTCTTGGCCATTCGCGTAGAATACTGCTTTTATAGGTACATCAAAAAAGAATTGTTATGATCAAACTTACACCGGCCGAGCGCAGCGCCCTGCGCGCAGAAGCACACGGGCTCAATCCAGTCGTCATGATCGGCGAAGCCGGCCTTACCGAATCCGTCGTCAAGGAAATCTCGGCCAGCCTCGATGCACACGGCCTGATCAAGGTGCGCGTGTTCGGCGACGACCGCGAAGCGCGCGTCGCCATGTACGAGCAGATCTGCGCCGACCTCGACGCGGCGCCGGTCCAGCACATCGGCAAGCTGCTCGTCCTCTACCGCCCCAAGAAAGAGGCGGTCAAGGAACGCAGCGGCAAATCGGGCCCGGGCATGCGCGAAGTCACCATCGTCAAGGCCAGCGCCAGCGGCACCAAGAAGCCGAGCGTCACCAAGGTCATGCTGAAGGGGAACGAACGCGTCACCGCCGGCGGCAACATCAAGCGCGCCAAGCCGCGCCAGACCAGTTCCAAGAAAAATTCGCTGAACAAGTGAACAAAAAAACCGGGGCAACCCGGTTTTTTTACGTCCCGATCACCCGGAGCACGCTCAACGCAGCCGAACGATCAACCACGCTCCCAGCAAGCTCTGGACGATGTGGAACAGCTGCGACACCCCATGCATCACCGCGAACTGGGTCCAGTACGGCGACGCCCGCACCCCACCCGGCCCGGCCAGCTCGCGCAGGTTCGCCATGGCCGGCTGCAGGCCGACGAAGATTACCAGCGCACACGCCAGCATCGCCAGCACCAGCAGGTTGAGAAAACGCCGGCGCGGCGGCGCCAGATCAAGCGACAGCCGCAGCAAGACCAGCAGCACGACCGCGCAGACGATCGACAGCCAGGCCTGGCGCGTGAGCAGCAGCGCGACCAGGTCGCCGGCCTGGCCGCTGTCCAGGACGGCGAACGCCGCCGGCGCCGCCACATAGCCGAGCGCCCACAGCGTGCCGGCCCACAGCGCGGCCACCAGCAGGCGCGCCGCCGGCAAGCGCCCTGCCTTCATGCCACTGGCCGCCCCTTCCATCAGACGTAGCGGACTTCGAGGATTTCGTATTCGCGCGGGCCCGACGGGGCCTGCACTTCGACCACGTCTTCGGCAAACTTGCCGATCAGCGCGCGCGCGATCGGCGAGGTCACCGAGACCTTGTTCAGCTTCAGGTCGGCTTCGTCGATGCCGACGATCTGGTAGGTGACCTTCTGGCCCGATTCCAGGTCTTCGAGGTCGACGGTGGCGCCGAACACCACGCGCCCGTCGGCGTCGAGCGTCGACGGATCGATGATCTGGGCGGTCGAGAGCTTGCCCTCCAGCTCGGCGATGCGGCCCTCGACGAAGGCCTGGCGCTCCTTGGCGGCGTCGTACTCGGCGTTTTCGGACAGGTCGCCATGCGAACGCGCCTCGGCGATCGCGTCGATCACGATGCGGCGCTCCTTGGTCTTGAGCTGGTGCAGCTCTTCTTTCAGGAGTTCTGCGCCGAATTTGGTCAGTGGTGTGTTCATGGTTCTCTGCTGTTGGTGTTGTACGGGACACCCGTAGCGTCTCAAAGCGAAAACCACAGAGGCACGCGGCGCCAAGGCCGCGCGAGCTCTGTGGTTCACTTGTGTACTAAGCTGTCCTACGGGTACTGCGTGTGCTTAGTGTAAGGTTTTATGCAGGCCTTGTAAATCGTACACGCGCAGTTCGTCGATGTGGGGCATGCCCTCGATCGCCGCTTCGGCGCCGGCGATCGTGGTGTAGGTCACCACGTGCGCCGCCAGTGCCGAGGTACGGATCGTGCGCGAGTCGGTGATCGCGCTGCGCTTTTCCTCGACCGTGTTCACGACCATGACGATCTCATGATTCTTGATCATGTCGACCACGTGCGGACGGCCTTCCAGCACCTTGTTCACCGAACGCACCGGGATGCCGGCCGCCGAGATCACGGCGGCGGTGCCCTTGGTCGCCACCAGGTCGAAGCCCAGCTTGACCAGCTCGCGCGCCACGCCGACCGCGCGCGGCTTGTCCGACGACTTCACCGACAGGAACACGGTGCCCGACTTCGGCAGCTTGATGCCGGCCGCGAGCTGCGATTTCACGAAGGCTTCGCCGAAGGTGGTGCCAACGCCCATCACTTCGCCGGTCGACTTCATCTCTGGTCCGAGGATGGTGTCGACACCAGGGAACTTCACGAACGGGAACACGACTTCCTTGACGCTGTAGAACGGCGGCACGACCTCTTTCGTGATGCCCTGCTGCTCGAGGGTCTGGCCGACCATGCAGCGCGCCGCGATCTTGGCCAGCTGCAGGCCGGTCGCCTTCGAGACGAACGGCACGGTACGCGAAGCGCGCGGGTTCACTTCCAGCACATAGACGGTGTCGACGGTCTGACCGTCCTGCTCCGACTGCTGGATCGCGAACTGCACGTTCATCAGGCCGACCACGTTCAGGGCCTTGGCCATCAGCGAGGTCTGGCGCTTGAGTTCATCGATGGTCGCTTGCGACAGCGAGTACGGCGGCAGCGAGCAGGCCGAGTCGCCCGAGTGCACGCCGGCCTGTTCGATGTGTTCCATCACGCCGCCGATGAAGGTGGCTTCGCCGTCCGAGATGCAGTCGACGTCGACTTCGATCGCGTCGTTCAGGAAGCGGTCGAGCAGCACCGGCGAATCGTGCGAGACCTTGACCGCTTCGCGCATATAGCGCTCCAGGTCGCGCTGCTCGTGCACGATCTCCATCGCGCGGCCGCCCAGCACGTACGATGGACGCACGACCAGCGGGTAGCCGATCTCTTCGGCCAGCGCCAGGGCGTCGGCTTCGGTGCGCGCGGTGCGGTTCGGCGGCTGGCGCAGGTCCAGCTTTTGCAGCAGTTGCTGGAAACGCTCGCGGTCTTCGGCGGCGTCGATCATGTCCGGCGAGGTGCCGATGATCGGCACGCCATTGGCTTCCAGGTCCAGCGCCAGCTTCAGCGGGGTCTGGCCGCCGTACTGGACGATCACGCCGACCGGCTTTTCCAGTTCGACGATCTCGAGCACGTCTTCCAGCGTCAGCGATTCGAAGTACAGGCGGTCCGAGGTATCGTAGTCGGTCGACACGGTCTCGGGATTGCAGTTGACCATGATGGTCTCGTAGCCGTCTTCGCGCATGGCGAGGGCCGCGTGCACGCAGCAGTAGTCGAACTCGATGCCCTGGCCGATGCGGTTCGGGCCACCGCCCAGCACCATGATCTTCTTCTTGTCGGTCGGGTTCGATTCGCACTCTTCGTCGTACGTCGAGTACATATAGGCGGTGTTGGTCGCGAACTCGGCGGCGCAGGTGTCGACGCGCTTGTACACCGGACGGATGTTCAGCGCATGGCGGCGGGCGCGTACGGCGCTCGGCTCGACCTTCAGCAGGAAGGCCATGCGGCGGTCCGAGAAGCCCTTCTGCTTCAGTTTGTACAGGACGTTCTTGTCGAGCGATTCCAGGGTCTGGGTCTCGAGCCACAGCTCGATGTCCACGATCTCCTTGATCTGCACCAGGAACCACGGATCGATCTTGGTGAGATTGTGCACTTCTTCCAGGGTGAAGCCCTGGGCGAAGGCGTCGCCCACGTACCAGATGCGCTCCGGACCCGGCTCGCCCAGCTCTTCCTCGATCTTTTCGCGGTCGCGGGTCTTTTCGTTCAGGCCGTCGACGCCGACTTCCAGGCCGCGCAGGGCTTTCTGGAACGATTCCTGGAAGGTGCGGCCCATCGCCATGACTTCGCCGACCGATTTCATCTGGGTGGTCAGGTGCTTGTCGGCGGTCGGGAATTTCTCGAACGTGAAGCGCGGGATCTTGGTGACGACGTAGTCGATCGACGGCTCGAAACTGGCCGGGGTCGCGCCGCCGGTGATCTCGTTGCGCAGTTCATCCAGCGTGAAGCCGACCGCGAGCTTCGCGGCCACCTTGGCGATCGGGAAGCCGGTGGCTTTCGAAGCCAGCGCCGACGAACGCGACACGCGCGGGTTCATCTCGATGACGATCATGCGGCCGTCTTTCGGGTTGATCGAGAACTGCACGTTCGACCCGCCGGTGTCGACGCCGATCTCGCGCAGCACGTCGATCGACGCGTTGCGCATGATCTGGTATTCCTTGTCGGTCAGGGTCTGCGCCGGCGCCACGGTGATCGAGTCGCCGGTGTGCACGCCCATCGGATCCAGGTTCTCGATCGAGCAGATGATGATGCAGTTGTCGTTCTTGTCGCGAACAACTTCCATCTCGTACTCTTTCCAGCCCAGCAGCGACTCTTCGATCAGCAGCTCGTTGGTCGGCGAGGCCTCGAGGCCGCGCTTGCAGATCTGTTCGAATTCTTCTTCGTTGTAGGCGATGCCGCCGCCGCTGCCGCCCATGGTGAACGACGGACGGATGATGGTCGGGAAGCCCAGCTCGCGCTGCACGCTCCACGCTTCTTCCATCGAGTGGGCCACGCCCGAACGCGCCGAGCCCAGGCCGATCTTGGTCATCGCGTCCTTGAACTTCGAACGGTCTTCGGCCTTGTCGATGGCTTCCGGGGTCGCGCCGATCAGCTCGACCTTGTATTTGTCGAGCACGCCGTGGCGGTGCAGGTCGAGCGCGCAGTTCAGCGCGGTCTGGCCGCCCATGGTCGGCAGGATCGCGTCAGGACGCTCTTTCTCGATGATGCGCTCGACGACCTTCCAGGTGATCGGCTCGATATAGGTCACGTCCGCCGTTTCCGGGTCGGTCATGATGGTCGCCGGGTTCGAGTTGACCAGGATGACCTTGTAGCCTTCTTCGCGCAAGGCCTTGCAGGCCTGGGCGCCGGAGTAGTCGAATTCGACTGCCTGGCCGATGACGATCGGGCCGGCGCCGATGATCAGGATGCTTTTGATATCACTACGTTTTGGCATATTATTTTTTCTCCGCTGCTTGCATCAGGCCGATGAAGCGGTCAAACAGGTAGGCGACGTCGGTCGGGCCGGGCGAGGCTTCCGGGTGGCCCTGGAAGCAGAAGGCCGGCTTGTCCGTGCGGGCGAAGCCCTGCAGCGAGCCGTCGAACAGCGAGACGTGGGTCACGCGGCAGTTATCCGGCAAGGTTTCCGGGTCGACCGCGAAGCCATGGTTCTGCGAGGTGATCAAGACCTTCTTGCTGTCCAGGTCCTGCACCGGGTGGTTGGCGCCATGGTGGCCGAACTTCATCTTCATGGTCTTGGCGCCGGACGCCAGCGCCATGATCTGGTGGCCGAGGCAGATACCGAAGGTCGGGATGCCCTTCTCGATCAGCTCGCGCGATGCGTTGATCGCGTAGTCGCACGGTTCCGGGTCGCCCGGGCCGTTGGCCAGGAAGATGCCGTCCGGATTCAGGGCGAGGGCGTCGGCGGCGGTCGATTGCGCCGGCAGCACGGTGACCTTGCAGCCGCGTTCGGCCAGCATGCGCAGGATGTTGCGCTTGACGCCGTAGTCGAAGGCGACCACGTGGTATTGCGGATCGGTTTGCTTGCCGAAGCCTTCACCCAGCTTCCATTCGGTCTCGGTGAACTCGTAGGGTTCGGTCACGGAAACCACCTTGGCCAGGTCCATGCCGGCCAGGCCCGGGAACGAGCGCGCCAGTTCCAGCGCCTGGGCTGGCGACGGCTCGACGCCTTGCGCGGCGGTCAGGATCGCGCCGGCCTGGGCGCCTTTTTCGCGCAGGATGCGGGTGAGCTTGCGGGTATCGATGCCGGCGATGGCAACCACGTTCTCTTGCTTGAGGTAGTCGCCCAGCGACTGGGTCGAACGGAAGTTCGAGGCCAGCAGCGGCAGGTCGCGGATGATCAGGCCGGCGGCGTGCACCTTGCCCGCTTCGACGTCGGCGCTGTTCACGCCGTAGTTGCCGATGTGCGGATAGGTCAGGGTGACGATCTGGCGCGAATAGCTCGGGTCGGTCAGGATTTCCTGGTAGCCGGTGATCGCGGTGTTGAACACCACTTCGCCGGTCGTATGACCGACGGCACCAATGGAATATCCTTTGAAGATGGTCCCGTCAGCAAGTGCCAGGATGGCTGGAACGGAGGGGCCAGAAAAAAATGGCGGCAAGGGCAACTCCCGAAAAAGTTGCCGTAGCTTCGCCACGTCAGACCGACATCCAACTGTCCTGGGCGCGGTGAGGCCGCCCGGTGTTGGAGGTCATGTTGAATGAGGGATGGTGGGTATGCGCTACGGCTAAGTTTGAATTAGATAAACTTCCGAATTATAGCGCGAACTCTGATGTTCGGCAATGCGGCGCTGCCACATAACTGCCACCAAATTATCGGAAGATGACACGTAGCGCCATCTTCCCTGCCCTGCTGAAACTTATGTTGCGGGTCCAATATCGCGCCCGCAACTCGGGCTTAAGTAGCCATCAGGCGGCGTTCAGCGCAGCAATACCGGCCCGGGCGATCTGCACGTCCTGCTCCGACTTGACGCCCGAGACGCCAACCGCGCCGATCACATGGCCGTCGACGATCACCGGCACGCCGCCTTCGAGCATGCCTTCCAGCTTCGGCGCGCTCAGGAAGGACACGCGGCCGTTGTTGACCACGTCTTCATAGATCTTCGACTCACGCCGGCCGAGGGCGGCGGTATTGGCCTTGGCCGGGGCGATATACGAGGACACGGGCGGCGCGCCGTCCAGGCGCTGCTGCCACAGCAGGTGGCCGCCGTCGTCGACGATCGCGATCGACACGGCCCAGCCGTTTTGCACGGCTTCGGCTTCGGCGGCGGCGCCGATCTTCTTCACGTCGGCCAGGGTCAGGTAGGGTTTGGTGTTCATGGTTTTCCTTGTGGTGCAGGGTGCGGTACTTGTTGTTTAAGCTTCAGCTTGGCCTTGATCTGCGGCATGACCGCGGCGGCGGCCTGCTCGCCGGCCAGGATGGCCAGGTTGCGTCCGCCGAAATCGCTCGATCCCATATTGCCGAGCGCCGGCGTGATCACGATGTCGGCGTCCTTCAGTTCGAAATGGTTCAGGCGCTGGCCCATGATGCTGAAGGTCTGCATCAGGACGTCGAGCGAGCTGGCCGTGGCCGCGCCTTCGGTCGCGCTCGAAATATTGACGGCGATAATGAAATCGGCGCCCATCTCACGCACGAAGCGCACCGGCACCGGCGCCACCAGGCCGCCGTCGACGTATTCCTTGTTGCCGATCTTCACCGGCTGGAACACGCTCGGCACGGCGGACGACGCGCGCACCGCCATGCCGGTATTGCCGCGGTTGAACAGGATCGGCTGGCCGGTTTTCAAATCCGTGGCGACGGCGCCGAAGCGCAATTTCAGCTTTTCCATCGGCACATTGCCGATCGCCTTGTTCACATAATTCTGCAGCGCCTCGCCCTTGAGCAGGCCGCTGGATTTACTCAGCCACGGCATTGCCCAGTCCGAGATGGTCGCCTCGTCCATCGTCAGCGCCGTCTTTTGCAGGGCGAAGCCGTTCAGGCCCGATGCATACAGCGAGCCGACCACCGAACCGGCGCTGGTGCCGACCACGATCTCCGGATAGATGCCCTGGGCCTCGAGGGCCTTGATCACGCCGATATGGGCGAAGCCGCGCGCGGCGCCGCCGCCAAGGGCCAGGCCGATGCGGATTTTCTTGGGAGGAAGCGGCGCCGCCTGGGGCGCGACCGCGGGCGTGGCGACGGGAGCCGGGGTCGGGGTGCTGCCGCAGGCCGCCAGCAGCAGCGCGGCGCAGGCCACGAGGGAAGAACGACGAGAAACCATGGAATGTGGGAGAAAGAACGAGGCGACGATTGTACCTCGGCTCGTTCTCCCCAGCACAGCCAACCCACCCGGCGCGGGTAGGCGACGCGTCTTACAGGCTGCCGCGCAGGCTCACCGACACATTGCGTGGATCGCCGTAGTACCAGGCCAGCCCGGTCGGACCGAAGCGCTTGTAGTAGACCTTGTCGAACAGATTGTTCACGTTGGCCTGTACCGACAGCGTGTCGGTGAAGCGCCAGGCGAGCATCGCATTGGCGATGGCATAGCCGCCCTGGGTCGCGGTCAGGCCGCTGCCGCGCACATACGAATCGCTCTGCATGTTCACGCCGCCGCCGACGGTCCAGCCCGGGCCGGAGCGGTTCGGGCTATAGCTGGTGAACAGGCGCAGCTGGTGTTTCGGATCGATGCTGCGCAGCGGCTGGCCGGTGTTGGCGGCGGCATCCCGCAGGTATTTGGTGCGGGTATTGGTATAGCCCGCCATCAGCTGCCAGCCAGGCAAGAGCTCGCCCGACACTTCGGCCTCCAGGCCTTCGCTGCGTTGCTTGCCGCCGGCGATGCGGCAATAGCCAGTGGTGAAGTACGGCAGGCAGGGATCGATCGACGAGGTGTCTTCGATCGCGCGGCCGACGTTCTCGATCTGGAACAGGCCCAGCGAAGCGTTCAGGCGACCGCCGAAGAACGCGCCTTTCAGGCCGACCTCGATGTCCTCGCCGGTGATCGGCTCGAGCAGGTTGCCGTCGGCGCCGCGCACGTTCTGCGGCGTGAAGATCTCGGTATAGCTGGTGTAGGCGCTGATCTCGTTCGACAGGTCATAGACCAGGCCGACATACGGCGTGGCTTCGCGCGTCACCTTGTAGCCGCTGCCGTTGGCGCGGTTCTCGGTTTCCCACCAGCTCAGGCGCGCGCCCAGCGAAAGGGTCAGCGGGTCGGCCAGCGAGAAACGCGCGGTGGCGAAGGCGCCGTTATTGGTCGTCACCGTCGGCGGATTGCCGCCGGCCGGCATCGTCGTCACCTCGCGCTCCGGATAGCTCGAGTACGGATCGAAGGTGCGAATGTCGACCGTCTGCTTGAACAGGCTGCCCACGCCATAGGTCGCGATCGTCCGGTCGTACACACGCTCGGCGCCCAGCACCAGCGCATGCTTGCGGCCGAACAGCGTGAACGGGCCGTCGGCGACGATGCTCAGCGCCTGCTGGCGGCTGTCGTCGCCGGTGTACTGCGACGTCGTGATGTCCATCAAATACGGATTGGTGGTGCTGGTGCGCGCGATGTACGACTGCTTGAAGCCGTTGGGCTTGATGCGCAGGCCGAGATAGCCGGCACTCGCACGCACGCTCCAGCCATTGTCGAAGCGGTGCTCGATGCCGACCTGGGCCTGGTCGTTGTAGCGGTTCCAGCGGCTCCAGCCGGCGCTCAGGAAGGTGTCGTCCGGCATGTTCAACGACGATCCGTCGAAGTTGGCCGGGATGCCGCCCCAGGCGCCGGTGGCGTCGAGGTCGGTGTGCTGCAGCCAGGCGGTGACCGTGGTGCGCGGCGTCAGGTCAGCCTGGACCACGCCATACAGCACTTCACGGTCTTCTTCGCGCGCCTTCTGGAAGAAGTCCTTCTTGTCCTTGACCGTCACCACCCGGCCGCGCACCGTGCCGCTGTCGTTGAGCGGGGTCGACACGTCCACTTCGACGCGGCGGCGATCCCACGAGCCGACCGTCAGTCCGGCCGTGGCCTGGAACCCGGACGTCGGCAGCTTGCGCACCATATTGACGGTGGCCGACGGGTTGCCCGAACCGCGCAGCATGCCCGACGCGCCGCGCAGCAGTTCGACCCGGTCCAGGATGGCCGTGTCGGGCTGGATGAAGGCCGAGCCGGACTGCTTGTAGCTCAGGCCATCGATCTGCATCGCATCGATGCCGAAGCCGCGCGAGTTGTAGCCGAGGCGCTCGCTGTCGGTGTAGTCGACCGTGATGCCCGCGGTATTGGTCAGCACCTCGGTCAGGTCGAGCAGGTTGCGCTCTTCCATCAGCTGGCGGGTGATGACGGTGACCGGCTGCGGCGTGTCGCGGATGTCCTGCTCGCCCTTGAACAGGGTCGAGGAACGGGTGGTGAAGGACTTGCTCTTCTCGGTGGTGGCGTCGTGCTTGCCGGTGACGTTGACGGTGGGGATGGCGTCCGCCGCGATCTCGTCCGGCGCCTCCAGGGCCGCCGCCAGCGCGGCCAGCGGTGACAGCAGGGCTGCGGTTGCGCACAGTGCAGTGGCCTGGCGCACCAGGCGGGCGACGGGCGTTGGATGGGATACAACGGATGGCACTGGGCGCAACATGATCACTCCTTGAAAGTGTTTTCATAATGAGAATGATTCGCATTATAATTCGTGTTCAATAATTGACGCAATGCACATATTCGACGGCTCTACCAAAAGAGGCATGCTTTATTCGGAGAGTGCACGGCGCAATCGAATTAAATAAACCTATAAAGAGAATGACGACCATGAAGAAACTGCTGCTCTCCTCGCTCCTCGCCCTCGCCGCCATCGCACCTGGCGCCCAGGCGCACCACGTCTGGCTGGAGCAGGACGGCCAGACGGTGAAGCTGCAGTTCGGCGAGTTCGGCCTGAACCAGCGCGAGACCACGCCCGGCCTGCTCGATAAATTCGTCGCGCCGCGCGCGACGCTGCTCAAGGCTTCCGGCGAGACCGGGCTCAGGCTCGAGAAGACCGCCAGGGGCTACGTGGTCGGAGGCGCCACGCTGGCGGCGGGAGACGCCATCGTGGCGGAGGACGATGCCTATCCGGGCTGGGAAACGACCACCGACAGCAAGACCAGCCAGCACATCTGGATCCCGGCCGCGCGCCTGGCGACCAGCTTCGCCGCGCAGCAGCCGAAGCTGGCGCTGGACATCGTCCCGACCGGCACGCCCGGCGAATTCAGGGTGTTCTACCAGGGCCAGCCGCTGCCGAAGGCGAAGGTGGCGATCACCGTGCCCAGCGGCTGGTCGAAGGAAGCGCTGGCCGACGCCAACGGCGCGGTGAAGTTCGCGCTGCCGTGGAAAGGCATGTATGTGCTGGAGACGGCCCATACCGACAAGAGTGGCGGTGAGCGCGCCGGCGTGCAGTACGCCAGCGCCAGCCATACCTCGTCGCTGACCGTCATGCAGCCGCAAGGCATCGCGCCCCTGCCCGCGGGCCCTGCATTGGCGCCGGGCGCGGAACACTGATCGCCGTCGCGCCGTTCGCTTTAAATAGCATAGAAAGGCCTGAGCCAAATGACTACCCTCACCTGGCGCTACCGCGGCGGCGTGGCCGCGCGCGCGGTCGCGGCGATCGCCGGCGGCTATGTGCTGACCGCGATCGCCAGCGCCCTGATCGCCATCGCGCTGCCGCTGCCGCGCGCCGACGCCGTCACCCTCGCCACCCTGCTCTCCTTCGTGGTCTATACCTGCGTGATCCTGTGGGTGTTCGCCACCGGCAGCGCGCTGCGCGCCTGGGTCGGGGTGGTCGCGACCAGCAGCGTATTGGGCGCTGTGTTGTGGATTGCCGGGAGGGCGTCATGAAAGAAGGCTTGCGCCAATCGATGGCCTGGGTGCACACCTGGTCGGGCCTCCTGGTGTGCTGGCTGCTGCTGCTGGTGTTCATGGGCGGCACCGCGGCCTATTACAAGCACGAGATCACGTTCTGGATGAAGCCCGAGCTGCACAAGGCGGCCGATGCGCCCTCGCGGGTGACGCCGGCCGAATCGGCCACGCTCGCGGTGCGCGAGCTGCAGCAGCGCGCGCCGAAGGCGAATGCCTGGTTCCTCGACCTGCCGCACGAGCGCAATCCGCTGATCTATGCCAGCTGGACCAACCCGCCCAAAAAAGGCATGACGCGCGAGGAGCGGCGCGCGGCGTTCCGCACCCAGAACTTCACGCTCGATCCGATGACCGGCGAGAACACCGCGGCGCCGCGCGACACCCGCGGCGGCGAGTTCCTGTACCGCCTGCACTTCGACCTGTACTACATGTCCGCCATCTGGGGCCGCTGGATCGTCGGCGTCGCCGCCATGTTCATGCTGGTGGCGATCGTCAGCGGCGTGATCACCCATAAACACATCTTCAAGGACTTCTTCACCTTCCGTCCCAGGAAAGGCCAGCGCTCGTGGCTGGACGCGCACAACGCCACCGCGGTGCTGGCGCTGCCGTTCCACCTGATGATCACGTACACCGGCCTGGTCACGCTGATGTTCATGTACATGCCCTCGCCCACCAAGGCGCTGTACGGCGCCGAGCAGAGCGCCATGTTCGCGGACGTGTTCCCGAACGCCGAACGGGTGAAGCCGGCGAAGGAGTTCGCGCCGCTGGCCGACATCGCGCCGATGCTGCTGCAGGCCGAGCGCGCCTGGGGCCAGGCGCCGACGCGGATCGTGGTGAGCAATCCGAACGACGCCAACGCCCGGGTCGCGCTGCATCGCCCTTCGGGCCAGCAGTTGTCGAACATCGAACCGACCATGACCTTCGACGGCGTGAGCGGCGCGCTGCTGACCGAGACCGCGCCGATGAGCACCACGCTGGACACGCGCGCCGCGATCTATGGCCTGCACGTGGCCCACTTCGCCGACCCGCTGCTGCGCGCGCTGTTCTTCGTGTGCGGGCTGGCCGGCACCGCGATGGTCGCCACCGGCGCCTTGCTGTGGGGCGTGAAGGAGCGCCAGAAGTACGCCAAGGTGCTGGCCAAGGGCGGCCGGGTCGGCTTCGGGGTGCGCCTGGTCGACGCCCTGAACATCGGCGCCATCGCCGGCCTGCCGATCGCCTTCGCCGTCTACTTCTGGGCCAACCGCCTGCTGCCGGTCGAGATCGCGCAGCGCACGAACCTCGAGGCCAACTGCTTCTTCATCGCCTGGGGCCTGGCCGCGCTGCTGGCGCAGATCCGTCCGACGCGCGCCATGTGGCGCTTCCAGCTGACGCTGGGCGCCGTGCTGCTGGCCGGGATCCCGGTGCTGAATGCGCTCACGACCGATACCCACCTGGGGGTGACCCTGTTCGGCGGTCCGGCCCTGCGCGCGGTGGCCGGGTTCGACATCGTGGTGCTGCTGCTTGGCCTGCTGCTCGGCTGGGCCGCCTGGTGGCTGGGCCGCAAGACGAAGAAGCAGGCTGCTGCCCGGCAGCCGGCCAACCCGGCGCAACCGACGCCACTGGAGATCGCATGAACGCATTGATCCTGAGCGGCGCCGCCCTCGCCTTCAGCGGCTTCGCCGCGACCAGCATCACGATGGACCGCCACTACGCCGACATCCACGGCCGCGGCAAGGAAGCCTCTCGCGCCACCCGCCTGCGCCTGCGCACCCTGGGCTGGATCGGCCTGCTGCTGTCGTTCATGGCCTGCATCGGCGCCAGCGGCTGGCACATCGGCCCGGTGCTGTGGTGCGGCATCCTGTCGCTCGCCGCCTGGACCGTCACCCTGCTCCTGCAATACCACCCGCGCCGGGTAATGCAGGGCGCCTGGATCGGCATTCCCGCCGCCCTGCTGGCCGCCGCACTCCTCCTGCGCAATTAGGGTCAGGCGGGCAGCGAGGTGTTGGGGAGCGAGGCGGAGAAGGTGCTGCCCTTGCCCGGTTGCGAGGTGATCGTCAGCTTGCCGCCATGGCGCAGCAG
Organism: Massilia sp. UYP32; assembly: GCF_050434365.1. Taxonomy (NCBI): domain Bacteria; kingdom Pseudomonadati; phylum Pseudomonadota; class Betaproteobacteria; order Burkholderiales; family Oxalobacteraceae; genus Massilia; species Massilia sp. UYP32. Next base: position 11,756 of record NZ_JBNDIK010000013.1, on the reverse strand, counting down.
GACGTGCTTGACGATCGCCAGACCGAGGCCAGTGCCCTGCGTCTCGCGCGAACGGCTCTTGTCGACGCGGTAGAAACGCTCGGTCAGGCGCGGGATGTGTTCGGGGTCGATGCCGATGCCGCAGTCGGTTACCGCAAACGATAAAGCGTCGGCGCCGCGGGTCCAGGCCAGGCGGATCGTGCCGCCGTTTGGCGAGTAGCGCACCGCGTTCGAGGCCAGGTTGGCGAAGGCGCTGCGCAGTTCTTCCATGCTGCCCATCACGTCCGGGCCGTCGACCGACACCTCGATCTGGTGCCGACCGCCCGACAGCGCGCGCGCCTCCAGGGCGATCGAGTCGATCATCGTGCGCACGTCCACCCGCTCGCGCTTCATCGGATACTCGTCCGATTCCAGCCGCGACAAGGTCAGCATGTCCTGGATCAGGCGCTGCATGCGGTGCGCCTGCTCCGTCATCAGGTTCAGGTGCGCCATCCGCGTGGCGACGTCGATGCCCGGATCGGACAGCGCGATCTCGAGGAAGCCCACGATCACCGTCAGCGGCGTGCGCAGCTCGTGCGAGGCGTTGGCGATGAAGTCGCGCCGCATCGCCTCGATGCGCTCGGTGTCGGTGGCGTCGTGCGTCACCAGGATCTGGCGCCGGTTCTCGAACGGGATGATGCGGCATTCCAGCTTGCGGCCACGGAACGACAGCGTCAGCGGCTGCTCATAGCGGCCCAGCACGATATAGTCGATGAAGTCCGGATGGCGCACCAGGTTGGTCACGCGCAGCCCCTTGTCGCGCTCCATCGTCAGGCCCAGGTGCTTCTCGACCGCCGGGTTGCACCACTCCAGGAACAGCACGTCGTCCATGATGGCCACGCCTTCCGGCAGCAGGTGCATCGCCTGGCGAAAGCGCGCCAGCCACTCGGTCAGTTCGGCCTGATGGCGCTCGTCGTCGCGCCGCAGGCGATACAGGCGGGCGAAGGCATCGGTCCAGGCGCCCCAGCCATCCGGCAGGCGCGTGCTGTGCGGCTCGTCGAGCCACTCGCCCAGCTTGTACAGGTAAGACAGTTGCGTGAACACGGCGACCGCCATGCCGGCCAGCGCCAGCGACAGCCCGGCTATGGGGCCGAACCACCACCACACCAGGCCGGCCACGGCGAACAACAGGCCCGTGCGCAGCAGCGCCGGCACCCAGAACAGCAGCTTGGGATTCATCGCGTCCTTCGACACCGCGTTATTTCTCGGACAGCATGTAGCCGACGCTGCGCACGGTGCGGATCAAGCCATCGGCGCTTTTCAATGCCTTCCTCAGGCGCAGCACGTGCACGTCGACCGTGCGCTCCTCGATCACCGCGTGGTCGCCCCACACCTTGTCGAGCAGCTGGGCGCGCGAAAACACCCGCTCCCGATGCGCCATCAGGTACTTCAGGAGCTTGTACTCCGCGTTGCCGATGTCGATCTGCTGGCCCTCGACCGTCACCGTGCAGCTGTTCGGATCGAGCGTCACCGCGCCGGCGCGCAGCGGCGCCTCGGCCAGGTGCGGGCTTTTGCGGCGCAGCAGCGCGCGCGAACGCGCCAGCAGTTCGCGCGGCGAGAACGGCTTGGTGATGTAGTCGTCGGCGCCGTTGTTCAGGCCCGCCAGCTTGTCCTCTTCCATGCTTTTTGCCGTCAGCATGATCACCGGCAGGTCCTGGAAGTCGCGGTCGGCGCGCAGGCGCGAGAGCAAACGCAGGCCGCTCTGGTCGGGCAGCATCCAGTCCAGCAGCAGCAGGTCGGGCTTGCCCCGGCTGATGCTTTCCCAGGCGCCGGCGGTGGTGTCGGCGGTGCGAATGTCCCACCCTGCCTCGCGCAGCGAATAGGTCACCAGTTCGACGATCGCCGGCTCGTCTTCGACCACCAGGACGGAGGTATTGTCCGCCATGCTCAGGCCGCCGACTGGTCGTCGAGGATCACCTTGCTGTGGCGGATGTCGCGGCCTTCGACCACGTAGATCACGTATTCCGCGATGTTCTTGGCGTGGTCGCCGATGCGCTCGATCGCCTTCGCCACCCACAGCGTATCCAGCGCCGACGAGATCGTGCGCGGGTCTTCCATCATGTAGGTGACCATGGTACGCAGGATGGTGCGGAACTCGTGGTCGACCACCTCGTCGCCGGCGATGATCTGCAAGGCCTGCTTGCCGTCCAGGCGCGCGAACGCGTCCAGCGAATCGTGCAGCAGCTCCGAGGTCGCCTTGGCGATGGTGCGGATCATGTCGTAGTGGGCGAAGCCGGCCGTGCCGCGCTCGTGCAGGCTCTTGGCGGTGCGCGCGATCTTGGTCGCCTCGTCGCCGATGCGCTCCAGGTCGGTGATGACCTTGATGGTGGCCATCACGGTGCGCAGGTCGTTGGCGGTCGGCTGGCGCTTGACGATCAGGTGGCTGCAGGCGTCGTCGAGCGAGACTTCGAGCTGGTTGACGGCCTGGTCTTCGGCCATCACGCGCTCGGCGCGCGGGATGTCGCCGATGCGGAAGCACTCGAGCGCGTCCTCGAACTGGGTTTCCACCATGCCGCCCATCAGCAAGACCTGGGAACGGATGCCCTCGAGTTCCTGGTCGTACTGCTTGGATGAATGCTCGCCTGTCATAACTTCTCCGTCAAATATTCTTGTGAAGCCGGCCCTGGCCGGCAAAATGAACAACCGGGTAGGATCAGCCGAAGCGGCCGGTAATATAGTCTTGCGTTTCCTTGCGCGCCGGATTCATGAAGATCTGGTCGGTCTCGCCGAATTCGACCAGCTCGCCAAGATACATATAGGCAGTGTAATCCGAGCAACGCGCGGCTTGTTGCATATTATGGGTCACGATGGTGATCGTGTAATCCTGCTTCAGCTCGCTGATCAGTTCCTCGATCTTGGCGGTCGAGATCGGGTCCAGCGCCGAGGTCGGTTCGTCGAGCAGCAACACGTCCGGCTTGACCGCCACGCCGCGCGCGATGCACAGGCGCTGCTGCTGGCCGCCCGACAGCGACAGGCCGCTCTTGTTCAATTTGTCCTTGGCTTCTTCCCACAGCGCCGCCTTTTTCAGCGCCCACTCCACGCGCTCGTCCATCTCGCCCTTCGACAGGTTTTCGTACAGGCGCACGCCGAAGGCGATGTTGTCGTAGATCGACATCGGGAACGGCGTCGGCTTCTGGAACACCATGCCGACCTTGGCACGCAGCATGTTGACGTCGACACCCGGCTCCAGGATATTGCGGCCGCGGTACATGATCGAGCCCTCGGCGCGCTGGCCGGGGTACAGGTCGTACATGCGGTTCAGGGTGCGCAGCAGGGTCGACTTGCCGCAGCCCGACGGGCCGATGAAGGCCGTCACCTGCTTGGCGTGGATGTCGAGCGAGACATCCTTGAGGCTCTGCGTCTTACCGTAAAAAAAGTTCAGGCCTTCGATTTCGATCGTCTTGGCTTTTGCAGCGGCCGGGGTCGGAGTCGTATTGAGCATGGCTTGGTTCATCACTTTGTCTTCTATCAGGTCGATTAACGCGGAGTTTTTTGGCTGAACAGGGTCCGCGACAGGATGTTCAGCAACAGCACGGTAGCAGTCACCAGCAGTGCGCCGGCCCAGGCCAGCGAGCGCCAGTCGTCATACGGGCTCATGGCATAGGTGTAGATCACGACCGGCAGGTTGGCCAGCGGCGCGTTCATGTCGGCGCTGAAGAACTGGTTGTTCAGGGCGGTGAACAGCAGCGGCGCGGTTTCGCCGGTGACGCGGGCAATCGCCAGCAGCACGCCGGTCACGACGCCGGCCTTCACGGCGCGCAGGCGCACCGTGATCGCCACCTTCCAGTGCGGCGCGCCGAGGGCGTAGGCGGCTTCCAGCAGGCTGGCCGGCACCAGGCGCAGCATATTGTCGGTGGTGCGCACGACCACCGGAATCGCGATCAGCGACAGCGCGATCGAGCCGGCATAGCCCGAGAAGTGCTGCACATTGGCGACGTACAGGGCGTAGACGAACAGGCCGATCACGATCGACGGGGCCGACAGCATGATGTCGGTCACGAAGCGGGTGATCTGCGCGAACTTGTTGTTCTCGCCGTACTCTGCCAGGTAGATACCGGCCAGGATGCCGATCGGGGTGCTCACCAGGGCCGACAGGCCGACCATCATCACGCTGCCGACGATGGCGTTGCGCAAGCCGCCGCCGGGGGTGCCCGGGGCCGGGGTATCGGCCGTGAACAGGGTGGCGCTCAGGCCGCCGAAGCCGTTGTACAGCAGGGTGAACAGGATCCAGGCCAGGAAGGCCAGGCCGATGCCCATGGCGCACACCGACAGCGTGATGCCGATGCGGTGCGCCAGCAGGCGCTTGCGGTAGACGGGGTTCTTGATCGCGGTATTCATATTATTTGGTGCCTTCGCTACGGGACATACCGAGCAACATCAGTTTTGCCGCCGACAGCACGACGAAGGTGATGCCGAACAGGATCAGGGCCAGGGCGAACAGCGACGACGAGTGCAGCGCCGTGGCCGCTTCGGCGAATTCATTCGCCAGGGTCGACGAAATCGAGTTACCGGGCGAGAACAGCGATGCCGACAGCGAGTGCGCATTGCCGATCACGAAGGTGACGGCCATCGTCTCGCCCAGCGCGCGGCCCAGGCCCAGCATCACGCCGCCCACCACGCCGGTGCGGGTGTAAGGCAGCACCACCTTGCGCACCACTTCCCACTTGGTGCAGCCCAGGCCGTATGCCGATTCCTTCAGCACGGTCGGCACGATCTCGAACACGTCGCGCATCACCGAGGCGATGAACGGGATGATCATGATCGCCAGGATCAGGCCGGCGGTCATGATGCCGATGCCCATCGTCGGGCCCTGGAAGATCACGCCGATCACCGGCAGCTGGCCGATGGTTTCCTTGAGGGCAGGCTGGACGTACTCGGCGAACAGCGGCGCGAACACGAACAGGCCCCACATGCCGTAGATGATCGACGGCACGCCGGCCAGCAGTTCGACCGCCGTGCCCAGCGGGCGGCGCAGCCAGGCCGGGCAGATCTCGGTCAGGAACAGGGCGATGCCGAAGCTGATCGGGAATGCCACCGCCAGCGCGATGATCGAGGTGGCCAGCGTGCCCCAGATCGCGATCATGGCGCCGTACTGGTCGTTGACCGGATCCCACTCCACCCGGGTGATGAAGCCGAGGCCGAATTCCTTGAAGGCCGGCGCCGCGCCGATGGCCAGCGAGATGATGATGCCGATCAGTACCGCCAGTACCGAAGCGGCGAACAGCCAGGTGATCTTGTGGAAGAAGAAGTCCTGCATGCGCTGGTTGCGCATGGTGCTGCGCAGCGCAGCATGCTGGAGGGCGTCGGCTTCGGCCGCTGCTTTCTCGGGCAGCTCGTTCATGGTCGCGGATGGGTGGGCGCTCATATCGTCGTTAATAGCTTTTTGTCAATATTGCTGGCAAACGGAAGGGCTGGAACGCGCCAGCCCACCTGGTTTTCAAGCAATGCGGATTACCAGAGCGCCTTGCCGGTGGTGTCCTTCAGGTTGGCGCGCCAGGCGTCCTGCACCAGCTTGGTGACTTCGGCCGGCATCGGCACGTAGTCCAGTTCGGCGGCCGACGGGGCGCCGTTCTTGTAGGCCCAGTCGAAGAACTTCAACACTTGCTGGCCCTTGGCGGCCGGCTGGTTCTTGTGCACCAGGATGTACGAGGCGCCGGTGACCGGCCAGGCGCCCTTGCCGGCCTGGTTGGTCAGGATCACGGCGAAGCCCGGGGTGCCTTTCCAGTTGGCGCCGGCGGCGGCGGCCTTGAAGGCGTCGTCCGACGGTTGCAGCCAGGCGCCGTCCGCGCCCTGCAGCTGGGTGTGCGCCATCTTGTTCTTCTTGGCGTAGGCCCACTCGACGTAGCCGATGCCGCCCTTGATGCGCTGCACGTTGGCGGCCACGCCTTCGTTGCCCTTGCCGCCCACGCCGACCGCCCACTTGACGGTGGTGCCGGCGCCGATGGTCGATTTCCAGGCCGGGCTGACCTTGCTCAGGTAGTCGGTCCACAGGAACGAGGTGCCCGAGCTGTCGGCGCGGCGCACCACGGTGATGTCGCTGGCGGGGAGCTTGACGCCCGGGTTCAGCGCGGCGATCTGCGGCGCGTTCCACTTGGTGATCTTGCCCATGTAGATGTCGGCGATGATGGCGCCGCTCAGCTTCAGCTGGCCCGGGGCGATGCCGTCCAGGTTCACGATCGGCACCACGCCGCCCATCACGGCCGGGAACTGGAACAGACCCGCGGCGTTCAGCTCGTTCGCCGCCAGCGGCATGTCGGATGCGCCGAAGTCGACGGTCTTGGCCTTGATCTGCTTGATGCCGGCGCCCGAACCGACCGACTGGTAGTTCAGGCCGACGCCGGAAGCCGCCTTGTACAGCTCGGCCCACTTGGCATAGATCGGGTATGGGAAGGTCGCGCCGGCGCCGGTGATGTTGGCGTTCTGGGCGCTGGCGGAGAATGCCGTTGCGGCCAGGGCGATCGAGACGAAGAAGTGCTTCATGCGCATATCGGATCCTTTGGAAGTGACACCACGGGACGATCCCGCTGACGATGCTGCGCAGTCTAACGGGCGAATATGACAGGTTCATGACATATTTGGCGAATGTGACATGAACATGACACGCGCGCAAGGATGTCATCCCTGGGCACAGCGCGGCGCGCGGATGGACATCGGCGTCAGCCGAATAATGTCATGTTCCGCACCATGGAGCTTGTAAATACACCATTGCCTGCTATCCTGAAAGGGTAGTCATGACATGGAGGGGATGCCGAGAGGCGTTTGGTTTTAATGTTAGATCTGATGGTGATGGGGATTCTGAGCGGATTGGCCGCCCTCGTGGCGTTCGAGATCTACCAGGAGATCCGCGGCAGTTCCAGCGATTTGCACGACCGCTATCACGAATAGCGAATGGCCCGCTCAGTGGGCCAATACAGCAAGCGGCGAGGCCGATGGCGCTCGCCGCTTGTCGTATACAAGGCGCTGTCATCGGCCTGGCGTTGCCGCCACCGTTACCGCATGAAGCGCGCCAGCGCCGTCACCGCGGCCAGGTCGGGCTGCAGGAACTGGAAACCGACCTTGAATTCGCCGTTGCTGAAGATGCAGTACGATACCTTGGCCCGGGTATTGATGGTGACGAAGCTACCCTCGACCAGCAGGTCGAAGGCCAGCTGGCCGGCCTGCCCGACCGCCAGCGGATCGGCGACACTGATGCTCACGCCGCTGGCGCCGACGTCGGTGGTCTTGCCGCCGATGGGCGGCTGGCCGTCCATGGCAAGCATGGCCTTGGTGCGGTATACCTTGCGTGGAGATTTCCTTTGGTCTTGATACACGTGTTTACCCGAATACAGTGAACAAGACACAATTATAGAATCTTCCAGGAAATCCGACAGCCAACGGCCCAGTCCGCCAGGATCTGGCCGTCAGTCGATCTCGCGCAACTTGCTGAACGCCTCCTCGATGCGCTCGACGGCGATGATGTTCATGCCCTCGATCTTGGCCTTCGGCGCATTCGCTTTCGGGATCAGCGCCAGCGAGAAGCCCAGCTTGGCCGCTTCGCGCAAGCGCTCCTGGCCGCGCGGCGCCGGCCGGATCTCGCCGGCCAGGCCGACCTCGCCGAACACCACCAGCCCGCGCGGCAGCGGCTTGTTGCGCATCGACGAGTTGATCGCCAGCAGCACGGCCAGGTCGGCCGCCGGTTCGGTGATCTTGACGCCGCCGACCGCATTGATGAACACGTCCTGGTCGAAGGCGGCGATGCCGGCGTGGCGGTGCAGGACCGCCAGCAGCATCGCCAGGCGGTTCTGCTCCAGGCCGACCGACAGCCGGCGCGCGTTGGGCAGGTGGCTGGTGTCGACCAGCGCCTGAATCTCTACCAGCAGTGGTCTCGTGCCCTCCTGCGTCACCATCACGCAGGAGCCCGGCACCTGGCTGTCGTGCTGCGACAGGAACAGCGCGGAAGGATTCGAGACGCCCTTCAAGCCCTTTTCGGTCATCGCGAACACGCCCAGCTCGTTCACCGCGCCGAAGCGGTTCTTGATCGCCCGCACCAGGCGGTAGCTCGATTGGGTGTCGCCTTCGAAGTACAGCACGGTGTCGACGATGTGTTCCAGCACGCGCGGGCCGGCCAGCGCGCCTTCCTTGGTGACGTGGCCGACCAGGATCATGGTCACGCCGGTCTGCTTGGCCACCCGCGTGAGCTGGGCCGCGCATTCGCGCACCTGGGCCACCGAGCCGGGAGCCGAGGTGAGCGCATCCGAATACATGGTCTGGATCGAGTCGATCACCACCACGTCGGGCTTGAGGTCGGCGATGGTGCCGAGGATTTTCTCGAGCTGGATCTCGGCCTGCAACTTGAGTTCCTTGGCGTCCACCGCCAGGCGGCGCGCGCGCAGCGCGATCTGGGCGCCGGATTCCTCGCCGCTGACGTAGAGCGTGCTGCGGACCAGCGACAGGCTCGACAACGCCTGCAGCAGCAGGGTCGACTTGCCGATGCCGGGGTCGCCGCCGATCAGGACCACGCCGCCGGCCACCAGGCCGCCGCCCAGCACGCGGTCGAATTCCTCGATGCCGGTGCCGAAGCGCGGCACGTCGATCGCCTCGATGTCGGCCAGCGACAGCACCGGCGCGGTCTGCGCCAGGCTGCGGTGCGGAGTCTGCGACATGCGGTTGACGCCGGGCGTGTCGACGACCGTCTCGACCATCGTGTTCCAGGCCTTGCAGTCGGCGCACTGGCCGGTCCAGCGGCTGGCGATCGCGCCGCACTCGCTGCAGGTGTAGTTGGTTTTTGCTTTTGCCATCGTATCGATATGGGGTTGGTCGGGCCGCGGTTCAACCGTCGGTGCCGAGACGGCCTTCGGTCACGCGCACGCGCGGCGCCAGCGCGCACATCAGCTCGTAGCCGATGGTGCCGGCGGCCTGGGCCACGTCGTCGATCGGCAACCCGTCGCCCCACAGGGTGACCTTGCTGCCGATGCGGGCGTTGGGGACAGGTGTGAGATCGACGGTCATCATGTCCATCGAGACCCGGCCGACCAGGGTCGTGCGCACGCCGTCGACGATCACCGGCGTGCCGTGCGGCGCGCTGCGCGGATAGCCGTCGGCATAGCCGCAGGCCACCACGCCGATCGTCATCGGCCCATCGGCCTCGAAGCGGCTGCCGTAGCCGACCGTGTCGCCCGGCCCGATGTGCTGGATGCCGATCACTTCCGAGCGCAGGGTCATGGTGGGACGCAGGCCGAAATCCTGGGCGCTGCGGCCGCCCGGCGTGCCGCCGTACAGCATGATGCCGGGCCGGACCCAGTCGTTCGACAACTGGTCGGCCAGTTCGGCCTGGTGCAGCACGCCGCCCGAGTTCGACAGGCTGCGCTCGCCGGCCAGGTCGGCGGCCCCCAGCTGGAACCGCCGCACCTGCTCGGCGATCGTCAGGCGCGGATGTTCCAGTTCGTCGGCATTGGCGAAATGGGTCATGTGGGTGATCGAGCGCACGTCGCGGATCGCGCGCAGGCGCTGCCAGGCGGCGGCGTACTCGGCGGGCGGAAAGCCCAGCCGGTTCATGCCGGTGTTCATCTTGAGGTAGACGTCGATCGGGCGGTACAGCTGGGTGTACTCGAGCAGCTTGACCTGCTCGATGCTGTGCACGGCGGTGGCGATATTGTGCTCGGCCAGCATGGGCACGTCGGCCGCTTCGAAGAATCCCTCTAATAAAAGAATCGGCTTGATCCAGCCGAGTTCGCGCAGGCGGATCGCGCTTTCCAGCTCGACCAGCGCCAGGCCGTCGGCGGTGGCGAAGCCGCGCAGCGCGCGTTCCAGGCCGTGGCCGTAGGCATCGGCCTTGACGACGGCCCAGATCTTGGCCAGCGGCGCGCAGCTGCGCGCCCGGGCCAGATTGTGTTGCATGGAATCGAGGTGGATGGTGGCGAAGAGCGGACGCGGCATGGCAATCTTTTAAGAAAAACGGAGGGAATCCGGTATAAAACGTCAAGTGCCTATTTTACCGGAGCGGGCCGCGCGCCGCCGCCGTGGCCGCGTTTCCGGTTTCGCCGGTCTATGCATTCATGGTATAAAGCAACCCGGACCAGATTTGTGAATTCTCGAATGAACCGTGGTTTCTATACCATCATGGCGGCGCAGTTCTTCTCGTCGCTGGCGGATAACGCGCTCCTGTTTGTCGCGATCAGCCTGCTCGTCGCAATGGACGCCCCGGCATCGCTGACTCCGTTGCTGAAGCTGTCATTCGTGCTGTTCTACGTCCTGCTCGCCGCTTTCGTGGGCGCCTTCGCCGATTCGCTGCCCAAGGGGCGCGTGATGTTCATCGCGAACATCATCAAGGTCGTCGGCTGCGCCCTGATGTTCTTCACCGTCCATCCCCTGCTCGCCTATGCCGTGGTCGGCTTCGGCGCGGCCGTGTATTCGCCCGCCAAGTACGGCATCCTGACCGAGCTGCTGCCGCCCGAAAAACTCGTGCCCGCCAATGGCTGGATCGAGGGACTGACGGTAATGTCGATCATCCTCGGCACCGTCCTCGGCGGCACGCTGGTGAGCGAGCGCGGCACGGCCTTCCTGCTGTCGTTCGACGCCTTCGCCGGCCTGGGCATCACGAGCGGCGCCGAAGCGGCGATGGCGGTGGTGGTCGGCATCTATATCCTGGCCGCCCTGTTCAACCTGCGCATTCCGGACACCGGCGCCCGCTACGAGCACCAGGAGCGCAATCCGGCCAAGCTGATCGCCGATTTCGCCAACTGCTCGGCCACCTTGTGGCGCGACAAGCTGGGCCAGATTTCGCTGGCGGTGACGACCTTGTTCTGGGGCGCCGGCGCGACCCTGCAATTCATCGTGCTGAAATGGGCCGAGCGCTCGCTCGGCATGCCACTGGACAAGGCCACCAACCTGATCGGCGTGGTCGCGATCGGCGTGGCGCTGGGCGCGGCGATGGCGGCGCGCATGATCCCGCTGCGCAAGTCGCTGACCGTGATCCCGATGGGCATCATCATGGGCCTGGTCGTGACCAGCATGGTGTTCGTGACCTCGGTGACGGTGGCCTATCCGCTGCTGGCCCTGATCGGCTTCCTGTCGGGCTTCTTCGTGGTGCCGATGAACGCGCTGCTGCAGCACCGCGGCCACGTCCTGATGAGCGCGGGCCACTCGATCGCGGTGCAGAACTTCAACGAAAACCTGTCGATCCTGGTGATGCTGGCCGCCTACGCGATCATGATCACGCTGAACCTGGACCTGAACATCATCATCGTCATCTTCGGCCTGTCGGTCGCCGGCATCATGCTCCTGATCCAGCGCCGCCATACCCTCAACCAGCGCGAACACGATTCGCTCGGACTGATCGGCGAAGGCAAGCACTGACCTCCGGCTCAAATCAGGGAAATCAGGGTCAGTGTCGAATTGTTTGACAACGTTTCGCGCCAGCTATTGCTCGGCGCGCGAACAAGGCGGCTGATTACCATACGCACTTGCTCGGGCAGCGCACTCTGTCCCGGATTGCTCGCTGGCGTGGGGAATTGCTCAATAAATCGACTCTGACCCTAATTATTTTGCAACGAAATTTGGGGCAGACAGGCAGTTCCTCTTCAGCGCATTCCTCTGCTGTTCGGCAGTCTCCGCATTCGTTGCCATACCTCCACTTAAACAGATCCAACTGGCAAAAAAAGAATCAGGGTCAGATACCGTCTTGGATTGCAAGGTTTTTGTGAAGGTAATTGGCGTCAAATGGCTTGCCGGTTCGAACGACGCCGTAGATCAGATGCGCT
>NZ_JBNDIK010000012.1:0-175735 GCF_050434365.1 Massilia sp. UYP32 | reverse complement strand
CGATGCAAAGACGCCCATCCTCGCGCTCAAAGAATGGCAGCAAAAACGGCCGGAATTATTCGTTAAGCGGGTTTATGAACAGGCGGGACTTGACAGCTAGCCCATGCTCAATTATGTCAATCTTGATATTTTACCCTGCAGCCTATGGCTGATCTTCTCTCGGTGGAGTAATTTTTTGCTGAGGTTGCTGGCCAAATGCTACTCTCATATTGGTTATCGCATTTTTTAGAGAGGGTAAAATTATTCTGCCAGAGTTAAACTGGAAGGATCCACCAGCAATAATTACTGCAACTATAAGTGCGGGAGGGGTTGCGGCAAATACAATGTCAAGAGGGTTTCTTCGGGATATATCAATTATAGATAGCTCGTCTTTAGGGTGTAGTTCGTATAAGGCCAGATCACGAATGGAGGACCAGTGGAAATTAGCGATGCGAGCTTTTATTGTTTTCGAAAACTCAAGTGCTTGGTAGTCCGTTGCTAGTTCTACATGCTGTTGTGAATTAATTTCTTGGTGCGCGGCTACATAAGCGGCACGAAAGAGATAGAGGAAATAGGAAAGATCTCTCGTTGCGATTGGCCCATTTTCTGTGTTAAGGACTGCGCTTATCTCATCTGCCATAATCTATTCCTCTGCATCAGTCGTTTTTGGATTTGAAAGTGCTAAGCTAGTGTAGACAGTAAAGGAAACCAATGCCAAAGTTAGCCCACAGAATACTTGAAATAAAATCATTATTTGAGTAAACCAATTGGCAGGACTTATATCGCCGTAGCCTATAGTTGTCATCGTAACACCGCTGAAATATATGGCTTCGAAAATGTTCTCAAAGAAAAATGGTGAAGCACTTCCTTTAAAGAAAGTTGATGGTAGTATGTAGTATAAAATGCCGAAACTGATGACTAATTCGATATAGCTGTTAAATGCTAAACGTAGTCGGTCGCCAAAATTCAGCTTGCTGGTGGAAGGTAGTCCGTTTAATTTTTCTACCGCATCGTCTAAGAATGCTTTAAAAATCTCAATCGATCTTGAAAATATAAGCCAGCCTAAAAATACAGTAATGAAGTATTTTTCGAGTTTCCAGTTTTCACTCGTAGAGGTTAGTTGAAAAAACACCTCTATCGGTAGTATTAGTGCAATGCTTACCCTCAAATAATAAACATTGTATTTTTTTATGCCATCTGTAATTTTGGTCTTCCCATCGGGTTTTTGGGATAGATTTATTTTATTTCTCTCTGCAAATTTATAAGTCGGAGAAATTATCCAAAAAAACGCATTTGTTTTTTTCTTCATTTTGACTGTTGTCGAAAATTGGTGTCGACAGGATTGCCAAGTAGCCGTTGATGAACTAGTTATGATAAACCCATGGATTGAAAAAAGGCTAACCAATACTCACAGCGTTCCTAGTGCAGCAGCTTCAGCCCCGGCGGCAGCGCATCGCCCAGCAGGCGCGTCTCGACCGCCTGGTCCAGCTCCACCACCTCGCGCACCATCGCCGTCCACATCGGCGGCGCGCCGCTGGCGGCCAGGCGCCGCAGCACGTCTTCGCGCACCGCTTGGCCAATATCGCGCGAGCGGTCGCCCGTCATGCGCGCGATGTGGGCGGCGGCGAGGCCGGCCGGCTCCACCTTGCGCCAGTCCAGTTGCAGCAGTTTTACCAGCCAGCTTTCGGCCACCTCGGGCGGGGCCACTTCGTGGGCGCTCGACTGGAACGACTGGCGCGCGCCAACCCGGCCCAGGGCCCACAGATAGCGGCCATAGCGCGCGCTGGCGCGCGCATCGAGCTTGCCGCCGGACGGGATGCCCTCGATCTGGCCCAGCAGCCATTCACCGATCTCCGCCTTGTAGGCCGACGGAATGCGTTCGAGCGAGGCGCCCACGCGCAGCATGTCTTCTTCGCTGCCGTCGACCAGGGTGACCGGACGGCGTCCGCGCTCCGATTCGTCGGCCTGCAGGTTGAAGGCGAAATCGTCCAGCACGCGCAGCTGCGATGCGGTCGACAGGCCGCCCGCCACCCGGCGCCACAGCGTCCACCATTCGGCGCGCACCTGGCTGTCCTTGTGGTGCTGGACGCCGCCCTCGAACATCGCCCACAGCTGCTCCATGCGCCATTCGTCGAGCGGATGGCCGAAGCCGGGGCGCAGGCAGTAGCCGGCCAGGTTCAGCCAGGCGCGCTCGTGCTCGACCGAGCGCCGCCGGCCTTTCGCGCGCGCCAGCAGGGCGTCGAACAGGCGCCGCAGCAGGGGCGTGGTCCAGCGTTCGCGCGCGCCCAGCAGATGCTCCAGGCCGGCGCGCAGCTGTTTCACTTCCTTCGGATCGACCTGTTTCGAGCGGGCGCCGAACACACGCTCGATCTTGTCGACGGCGGCATCCAGCTCCAGAGGCAGCACCTCTTCCTGCGTATCGCTGTCATCTTCGCCGCGCAACTGGAAGGCGAGCTGCCAGCGCTGGCCGCCATCCTCGGCCACGCAATGCACGTCGAGCGTGCCGACTTCGCTCAGCGTCGTGACCAGCCGCACCGGGGTCTCGCTTGGCGCGCCGCGCGCGGCGCGCAGCACGGTGGCGATCGCCGGCAGGCGCACCACCTCGGACGGATCGAGGTCGACCAGGTCGCCGGCCTGCGGCGGCGCGCCGCTGTCGGCGATGGTCGACACCAGGTGGAAGCGCACCGGACGGCCGACGCGCAGCGCGAAGCTGCGGTCCGCCAGCGCCACCTCGAGCGCGGCCGGCGTGCCGCGCGGGAGCAGGCAGACGGTGCGCAGCTTGTCTCCTTGCGCCTCGCCATCGAGCAGCAGGTAATAGCTGCGCGCGGCGCCGCTTTCGATGGCCGGCGCCAGGCCCTGGCGCGCCAGCGTATAGGCCACGGCGCCGCGGGCGACGGCGATGTCGGGGTTGTCGTTGTGCAGCACGCGCATTGGCGCGCCACGCCATGCCGCCAGGGTATCGACCAGCCGCTGCGCCAGCGCCGCGCCGCGGAACACGCCGCCGTTGAGCAGCACGGTGTCGGGCACCGGCAGCGCGCCATCGTCGGGCAGGCCAAGCGCCTCGCGCGCGGCGGCCGCGTGCTGGCGCAGGAAGCCCGCCAGGTGGCGCGTGATGGCCGGGTCGCTCGCATACGGCAGGCCGAATTCGACGATGCCGGCGCGCGCGCGTTTGGCGTCCTCTTGCGCCGCATTGAGCGGGAAGAAGCCATCGAGCACGATGCGTTCAATGTCCGCGCGCCGCAAGTCGGCCTTGCGGCTGGCGCCGATCAGGCGGCTGCCGGCGCCGAGCAGGGTGACGGTGACGTGGTCGGGCGCATCGTCGGCCAGCAGCTGTTCTTTCGCGGCGCGGCAGCGTTCGGTGAGCTGGGCCAGGCGCGCGCTCGACAGGCGGCTGCGCGTGGCGTCTTCGCCGGCTTGTTCCTCCATGCGCGCTTCGACCAGGTGGGCCAGCGCCAGGTCCATATTGTCGCCGCCCAGGATCAGGTGGTTGCCCACGCCGATGCGGGTGAGCAGCGGCTCGCCATCCCTGGCCTCGACCTTGACCAGGCTGAAGTCGGTGGTGCCGCCGCCGACGTCGGCCACCAGCACCAGGCGCGCATCACCGAGATCCTGCGCCAGGTCGGCGCGATGCCGGTACAGCCAGTCGTACAGCGCGGCCTGCGGTTCTTCCAGCAGACGCACGTCCGGCAGGCCGGCCTGCTTCGCCGCCTCCAGCGTCAGCGCCCGCGCGCCTTCGTCGAACGAGGCGGGAACCGTGAGCACGATCTGCTGGCGTTCCAGCGGCTGCTTGGGGAAGCGCGTGTTCCATGCGGCGCGCAGGTGGGCCAGGTAGCTGGCGCTGGCCGCCACCGGCGACACCTTGGCCACGTCACCTTCGGCGCCCCAGGGCAGGATCGGCGCCATGCGGTCCACGCCAGTATGCGACAGCCAGCTCTTGGCGCTGGCCACCAGGCGCCCCGGCGTGGCCGCGCCGAGTGCGCGCGCCAGGCGGCCGAGGGCGACGCGTTCGACGCCGGCGACATCGAGGGCATGCCAGGGGAGTTGCAGCTCGCCGGGCGCGAGTTCGTCCGCGCCCGGGTGGTAGCGCATCGACGGCAGCAGCGGCGCGCCGGCGACTTCGCCGGGCGCCACCAGCTGGTCGACCGAAAACAGCTCGATCGCGCCCTTGCCGTCATGGGCAAAGGCCAGCACCGTATTCGTGGTGCCAAGGTCGATGCCTACCAGGTACGTCACTGTGCGTCGGAGGCGGGTCGAACGTCGAACTCGACCTTCCAGCGCTGGCCGTCACGGGCGACGGCCGCCAGTTCCAGCGTGCCCGCGTCAGTCGCCAGCGCATGCAGTTTGACCTGCACGACTTCGCCGGCCACACGGCCTTCTGCCGGCAAGGTGGCCTGGATCTCGTTCAGTTCCTGCAGCTCGTCCGGGCCCCAGAATTCCAGCACCTCGCCGATGCGGTCCTGGCGGCGCACGGTCGAACCGAAGAAGCGGAAGGTCACCGGCTCGCCGATCACCAGGCCGAATTCCTGGCCGGGCAGTTCGAGCTCGCTGCCTTCTTCCATGCCGAACGGCGCCACGCACAAGGCTTCCAGCGGTGGCTCCATGCCGGGGATGGCCGGCATCGACGATTCGACGCCGACGTAGTAGGAACGCGCCGTGCCGCCGCGGATGCGCACGCCGCCGCCGCGCCGCGCGTAGCTGAAATAGGCCGCGCCGCGCGCCACTGCCAGGTCCAGGTCGGCGCCTTCGAGCATGCGCGCTGGCTCCGCGCCTTCCATGTACAGCCAGTCGTTGATGGTGTCCATCACGCGCTGGGCCAGGATGCCGGACTTGAACACGCCGCCGTTGAACAGCACCGCGCTCGGATGCAGGAAGGTATGTTCCGCGTTCACGCGGCCCTGGAAACCTTCGAGTTCGGCGGTGGCGCCGGCCTGGCGCGCCAGGAAGGCGGCCAGGTGGCGCGTGATCGCGGCGTCCTGCGCATACGGCAGGCCGAGCTGGGTCAGGCCGGCGCGGGCGCGCACGGCTGGACGCGCCGATGCTTCGACGCGCGGGAAGAAACCGTCGGTAATGAAAGAGGTGACTTCTTCACGCGTGAGTTCGGTGCGGATCGAGCCGCCGATCAGCTTCGAGCCGCGGCTCGGCACCACGATCGGATGGGTGGTGGCGTTGGGGTTGGCCAGCAGTTCTTCCTTGGCGCTGCGGCAGCCATAGGTGAGGGCGCGCATCTGCCAGGCATCCAGTTGCGTGCCGTTGGTGGCGAGCTTGCGCGCCACGAAGTGGGCCAGTGCCAGGTCCATATTGTCGCCGCCCAGCAGGATGTGGTCGCCCACGGCCACGCGGTGCGGTTCGAGCTTGCCGTCGCGTTCCAGGATCGCGATCAGCGAGAAGTCGCTGGTGCCGCCACCGACGTCGACCACCAGGATGATGTCGCCCGGCTGCACTTGCTTGCGCCAGCGGCCGCCGCTGCCCTGGATCCAGCTGTACAGGGCCGCCTGCGGCTCTTCCAGCAGGGTGGGCGCGAAGCCGGCCTGGCGCGCCGCTTCCGCGGTCAGTTCACGCGCGGCCGGGTCGAACGAGGCGGGGATGGTGACCGTGACCGATTGCTGGTCGAACGGCGCTTGCGGATGCGCCGCGTTCCAGGCCTGGCGCAGGTGTTCGAGGTAGCGGGTCGATGCAGCCAGCGGCGAGACGCGCGGCACTTCGTCCGGCGCGTCCTGCGGCAGGATCGCGGCGCGGCGGTCCACGCCAGGGTGGCACAGCCAGCTCTTGGCCGACGACACCAGGCGGATCGGCGTGGTGGCGCCGCGGCTGCGCGCCATCTCGCCCGCCACCGCGGTTTCTTCGCCCTGGCTCCAGGGCAGGGCGCGTTCGCCGGCCGGCATCTCGTCCGGGTGCGGCAGGTAGAGGAAGGACGGCAGCAGCGGCAGCGCCTCGATCGTGCCGGGCGCGGTCAGCTGCGGGATCGGCAGCACCGACTCGACGGCCTTCTCGCCGTCGCTGGCCTGCAGGTCGACATAGGAGAGGGCGCTGTGGGTGGTGCCCAGGTCGATGCCGATGGCATAGCGTGCGTTGTCAAGCTGGCTCACAGTTCCACCTCCGCCGGGGCCAGCACGCGCGCATCGTGGCTCTCGGCCAGCTGCGGCAGCGTGACTTTGGAAGCGCGCCAGCCGCGATGGCTCAAGGTGCCGGTGAACGGCGCCTTGCCGACCACGTTGCCGGTCAGGCGCACGCTGGCGGCGTCGAAGCCTTCGTTGAGGGTGACGCGGCTGCCTTCGGCTTCGTTGCGCACCGGTTCGATGGCGAAATGCTCGCGCAGCACGCGCGCGCAGCCTTCGTGCACGACGCGGGCGGCGGCGCCGATGTCGGCATCCGAATAGGCGGACAGGTTTTCGTGGGCGAAGTCGATCAGGCGCGCTTCGCGCTGGAAGAGGCTCAGCAGTTGCAGGGCCGAATCCGGGGTCGGGGCGCGCAGTGGCGCCGGGGCCGGGGTAGGTGCTGGAGTTGGTGTCGGGACGGGGGCAGGCGCCGGGGCTGGCGCGGCGGTCGGGCCGACGCCGTCATCGCGCACGCGCGCGGCGAACTCGGCGTCGCCGAGCGACTTGAACAGGGCGCCGAAGGCGATCGACAGGCGGCTGAAGAAGCCAGGCAGATTGGAAGGTGTGCTCATTTTTTTCTTGGTAATCAGGTGCGGGATGGCTGCCTGTCATGTCGGACAATGGGAGAGCCACCCCCGGAAAAAGGCGAATCATACCAGTTGGCGCCTGTTTTTCGCGCCGACAACTGGGGGATAAGTTTATTCGATGAGTCGTACACCGCCCACCAGGGCGGCCGAATAATCGGTGAAATCGTCGAGGCCGCGTTTGATGATGGTCACCAGCGCCGGCAGCGGCGACGCCTGATGATCCCATTCGGCGCGGCAGAACTCGCCGGTGCGTTTGAGGTCTTCGGCCAGGGTGGGCGTGATCCAGCCATGTTCTGCCAGCAAGGTGATGACTTCGCGCTCGTCCTGCGGCAGGCCGAGGCGGGCGTTGCCGATCACATAGTCGCCCATCTCGATCGCCGCTTCCCAGGCGCGAATCACGTTCAGGGTGGCGGCATCCTGGCGCGTGATGTCATCAGGGAAAGTATTTGGGTCTTTTTCATACTCGTCGCGGGCACGCCGGCAGCAGCGTTCGATGGTGCCGGCCTTGCTGATCAGAATGTCGTCATCCATGGCGCCTCCGTTTTCGGTGGTCATCGTGCGCCCAACAAGGGGCAAACCATGCAGATGGTGCCAGTACGTCAAACAACAAGGCGCGGCGCCCGTCTTGTCCGGATCATGCGACCAAGGTCCAATTGTCTGAACCGTGCGAGCGGTCGAGCATGTGACAGACATTCCACGGAGGCCTCATGAAGCTCGAAGGAAAGGTTGCTGTCATCACCGGCGCCGCCAGCGGCATCGGCAAGGAAATCGCGCTCACCTATGCGCGCGAAGGCGCGCGCATCGCCATCGCCGACCTCGACCTGGAGGCGGCCGAGCTTGCCGCAGCCGGGATGCGCGACGCCGGCCACCAGGCGCTGGGCGTGGGCATGGATGTCGCCAATGAAGCCCAGGTCGAGGCCGGCATCGAGGCGGTGGTCGCGCAATGGGGCGGCATCGATATCCTGGTGAGCAATGCGGGCATCCAGATCGTGCATCCGATCGAGGCGTTTCCGTTCATCGACTGGCGCAAGATGTTGGCGATCCACCTCGACGGCGCCTTCCTCGCCACGCGCGCCTGCGTGCGGCATATGTACGCGGGCGGCCGTGGCGGCAGCATCATCTATATCGGTTCCGTGCACTCGAAAGAAGCGTCGGTGCTCAAGTCGGCCTATGTCACGGCCAAGCATGGACTGGAAGGCCTGACCAAAGTCGTGGCCAAGGAAGGCGCGAAGCACGGCGTGCGCGCCAATCTGATCGCGCCGGGTTTCGTGCGCACGCCGCTGGTCGACAAGCAGATTCCGGAGCAGGCGCGCGAGCTGGGCATCTCCGAGGACGAGGTCATCAAGAACGTCATGCTCAAGGAAACCGTCGACGGCGAGTTCACGACGGTCCAGGACGTGGCCCGGGTTGCGCTGTTCTTCGCCGCCTTCCCCTCGAATGCGCTCACCGGCCAGTCGCTGATCGTGAGCCATGGGTGGTTCATGGAGTAGGCAACGATAGAAAAGGACCGCCCCGTGAACGCACCCTACGAGCTCGATAGCAACCTCGAAGAACGCCTGTCGAGGAAGCTGCTGGATGTGTTCATCCGGGCCGGCATCGTGTTCGGGCTGGCGCTGCTGAGCTATCGCATCTTCGCTCCCTTCCTGGCGCTGGTGGCCTGGTCGATCATCCTGGCGGTGACCCTGTATCCGGCGCACCAGAAGCTGGCGCAGCGCCTGCGCGGCAAGCAGGGGCTGGCGGCCACGCTGCTGGTGCTGGTCGCCATCGTGGTGATCGGGGTGCCGACGGCGATCCTGATGACCTCGCTCGGCGAATCGCTGCAGAACGCCGTCGCCAGCGTCCGCGCCGGCACCCTGAAGGTGCCCGCGCCGTCGCCCAATGTGGCCGAATGGCCGCTGGTCGGCAAGCGCATCCACGAAGTGTGGTCGGAGGCCTATACCGACTTGCCGGCGCTGCTGCGCAGCAGGCATGCGCAAGTGGCGGACCTGACCAGGAGGGCGCTGCAGGTGGTGGCCAGCATCGCCGGCGCGATGCTGCTGTTCCTGTTCTCGTTCATCGTCGCCGGCATCATCATGGCCTGGGGCCGGGCCAGCGCCAACGGCATCCGGGCCATCTTCGTGCGCATGGTGGGCTTCGAGCGCGGCGAAGAGTTCGCCGTGCTGTGCACGGCGACCATCCGGGCCGTCGCCCTGGGGGTGCTGGGCGTGGCCTTCATCCAGGCCATCGTGATCGGGCTGGTGTTCATCATCGCCGGCGTGCCGTTCGCCGGCCTGCTGTCCCTGCTCATCCTGGTGCTGGGCATCGTGCAGGTGCCGGCCATCCTGGCAACCTTGCCGGTGATTATCTATATCTGGACCAGCGGGGATTACAGCAGCACGCAGGCGATCACGTATTCCGTGCTGCTCCTGGTCGCCGGCTCGCTCGACAATGTGCTCAAGCCGCTCCTGCTGGGACGCGGCGTGGATGCGCCGATGCCCGTGATCCTGCTCGGCGCGCTGGGCGGCCTGGCCAGCGCCGGCCTGCTGGGCATGTTCGTCGGCGCGGTCTTCTTTGCCCTGAGCTACCAGGCCTTCATGTGGTGGGTGGCGAACAGCCCCGATGCCGTGGCGCCGCCGGCGCCTGCGCCGGTGCCTGTGCCTGCGGCGGCGCCGCCGGAGTAGCCGTGTGCGGCGCGCTCGGGAAGTGGTCGGGCAGGGGCGCGCTGGCGCTGGCGGGCGCGGCGCTGCTGGGCGCCTGCACGACGGTCGGGCCCGACTTCGAACGTCCCGGCATGCCGGCCGCGCTGGCCGGCTGGGACGGCGGCTCGCTGGCTTCCCTGAACCCGCGCGCCGGCGCGCAGGGGAGCGCATCGGTCCAGCAATGGTGGCGCAGCTTCGATGATGCCGTGCTCGACGCGCTGATCGCCGAGGCGCAGCGCGTGAACCCCACGGTGCGCGCCGCCGGCCTGCGCATCATGGAAGCACGCGCCGAGCTCGGGATCGCCGGCAGCACGCTCTATCCGCAGGGGCAGCAGTTCAGGAGCGAGTTGCTGCGCGTGGGACAGCGGCGGGCAGGAGGGCGGGACAGCAGCCTGACCGACTTCAACACCAGTGTCGACATCAGTTGGGAGCTTGATTTCTGGGGCAAGTTCAAGCGCGGCATCGAGGCGGCCGACGCCGGCTACCTGGCCAGCATCGCCCGCTACGACGACGTGCAGGTCCTGATGGCGGCCCAGGTGGCCAGCCTGTATTACACGATCCTCACCACCGAGGCGCGGCTGGCGATCGCGCGCGACAATGCGGCCTTGCAACTACGCAGCCTGCAGATCACCGAGCTGCTGTTTCGCGGCGGTAACGAGGCCGAGCTGGATGTGCAGCAGGCCCGGACCTTGTACCTGGGCACCCTCGCCACGATCCCTCCGCTCGAGATCGGCCTGCGCCAGGCGCAGAACGCCCTGAGCACGCTGCTGGCGCGCGCGCCCGGCCCGCTGCCCGAGATGAACGCAAGTGAGGCGGGCCGGCACACAATGACCAGGCTGCCTATGGACCTAGCGGCCGACCTGATTACCGAACTGCCCGCCGATCTGCTGCGGCGCCGCCCGGATGTGCGGGCGGTGGAGATGCAGCTTGCGGCCCAGTCGGCGCTGATCGGCGTGAGCGCGGCCGAGCTCTATCCCTCGATCTCGCTGCTGGGATCGGTGGGCCTGTCGGCCACCTCGCTCGATGGCGCGCCGCGGGTGCTGAACTGGGCGCTCGGATCAAGCCTGCTGTGGAATGTGTTCGACCATGGCCGCCTGAGCAACGGCGTCCTGGTGCAGGATGCCCGCTTCCAGCAGCTCTATGAGCAGTACCAGGGCGCGGTGCTGAATGCGGCGCGCGAGGTCGACGATGCGGCCGCCGGCTTTGCCCGGACGGGCGCGCAGATCGTGCTGCTGGCCGATGGCGTCAAGGCCGCCCAGCGGTCGCTGGATATCGCCAGCTTCCAGTATCGCGAGGGCTTGACCGATTTCCAGCGCGTGCTCGATTCGCAGCGCGTCCTGTATAGCCAGCAAGAGCTCCTGGCCACGACCCGGGGCAGCCTGGTGCAGAACCTGATCGCCCTCTATAAAGCCATGGGCGGCGGCTGGGAACGGGGCAGGAGCCGGCCGCCGGTGGATGAGGCGACCCGCGCCGTCATGGAGCGGCGCAGCGACTGGAAGGACGTCCTGCGCGCGCCCTTGCCGGCGCCCGGCGGGGAGCGCAAACCATGAGCCCGGAACCGGTCAAGCTGGAACAGACGGCGCCGCCGCCCATCCCGGCCGCATCGGGCGCGCCGGCGCCGGCGCGGCCGGGCAGGAAAAGCCGGCTGGGCTTGACCGTCGTGCTGGCCCTGATCGTGGCCAGCCTGGGCTGGTATCTGGTGGCGGATCGCCTGACGCCATATACCTCGCAGGCCCGGGTGCAAGCCTTCGTGGTGCCGGTGGCGTCCGAAGTGACGGGCATGGTGCAGGAGGTCTACGTCAAGAACAACGACGAGGTGGAGGAAGGGCAGCTCCTGTTCCATATCGACCCCAGCACCTACCGCATCGCCCTGCGCCGCAGCCTGGCGGACTATGAATCGGTGCGGCGTTCGGTGAATGCCTCGGCGCTGGCGGTCAAGGCGGCCGATGCGGCGCTGCAGGCCGCCAGGGCCATGCACGTGTTCGCCAAGCAGGATGCGGGCCGGCTGGAACAGATCTTTGCCGAAGACCCCGGCGCGCTGTCGATCCGCCGGGTGCAGAATGCGCGC
This sequence comes from Massilia sp. UYP32, assembly GCF_050434365.1. Taxonomy (NCBI): domain Bacteria; kingdom Pseudomonadati; phylum Pseudomonadota; class Betaproteobacteria; order Burkholderiales; family Oxalobacteraceae; genus Massilia; species Massilia sp. UYP32. The sequence continues at coordinate 164,328 of NZ_JBNDIK010000012.1, read as the reverse complement.
GCGTCGCTGGCCACGGCGCGCAGCCAGGAAATCGCCGCCCAGGCGGAGCTGCGCCGCGCCGAGGAGGCGGCCGGCGATGAAGGGGAGCGCAATGCGCAGCTGCTCAGCGCCCGCGCGGCGGTCGAGAAGGCCGAGCTCGATCTGGAGCGTACGGCCGTGACCGCACCCGCGCGCGGTCTGGTGACCGACTTGCGCACCGATGTCGGCCAGGTCGTGCAGGCCGGTTCGGCGGCGATGACCCTGATCGCCGTGCACGACCTCTGGATCAGCGCCGACATGACCGAGAATAACCTCGGCAATATCGCGCCGGGCGACGAGGTCGCGATCGTGCTCGACGTGGTGCCGGGCAAGGTGCTGAAGGGTCGGGTGCGCAGCGTGGGCAGCGGGGTCAATGCGGGCCGGGAGGCCAAGGCCGGCACCTTGCCCGAGATCGACAACAGCCGCGACTGGCTGCGTCAGGCGCAGCGCTTCCCGGTCGCCGTGGAGTTCGACCCTTCCGAACGCGCGCAGCTGCGCGCGGCCAGGATCGGCGGGCAGGCCGACGTGCTGGTGTATACGGATGACTACACGGTGATGAACTGGCTGGGCGCCGTCTTCATCCGCCTGATGAGCTACCTTTCTTATCTTTATTGACGATGGAGCGCGCTGACAAGGCGGTCTTGCGGCTGGCGATCGGCCTGGCGCTGGCCGTGCTGCTCGCCTATGGCCTGGCGCTGTCGTCGCCGTTCGTGCTGTGCGTCATGACCGTGCTGATGTTGAGCAAGCCGGGGCCGCCGATGCCCTTGCTCAAGGGGATGGTGGTGGCCCTGCTGGTCGCCGCGGTGCTGGCGGCCGGCGTGCTGATGGTGCCGCTGCTGGAGCATTACGCCAGCGTCGCGCTGGTGTTGACGGCGCTGCTGCTGTACACGGTATTCTTCATCGGCCTGCAAAGCGGCAGCCCGCTGGCGAATATCGTGGCGATTGCTTTCACCCTGATTCCGGTGGCCGGGGTGGTCGACCAGGCCCTGGTGCCGGCGATCAGCACCGCCATCGCGCTGGGGCTGTTTGTCGGCGTGCTGGTCGGCAGCCTGTCGCATGCCTTGTTCCCGGATGGAGCGGACCCCGCCGCCAGGCCGGCGCCCCCCGCCGTTGCCGCGCACACGGCCAGATGGCGCGCCGTGCAGGCCACGCTGGTGGTGATGCCGGTGCTGGTGCTGGCCCTGGTCAACCCGGCCTTCTATCTGTCGGCCATCATCAAGTCGGTGCTGCTGGGCCAGCAGGCCGGCTCCACCGGCGCCCGTTCGGCGGGGCGGATACTGGTCGGTTCGACCCTGGCGGGCGCGGGCATGGCGACCCTGGCCTGGTTCGGCCTGGCGGTGTTGCCGACCCTGTGGATGCTGGTGCTGTGGATGGCCGCCGCGGCGCTGTGGAGCGGGGCCCGGATCTTCGGCCTGAAGGCCTCGGCGCTGCCGCCCTCGTTCTGGAGCAATGCCCTGGTGACCATGCTGATCTTGCTGGGCCCGGCCATCGAGGACAGCGTGGTGGGGAAGGACGTCGGCCACGCCTCGCTCGTGCGGGTGAGCTTGTTCATCGCGCTCGCGCTGTATGCCTGGGCCGTCGTGTGGGCGCTGGAATGGTGGCGCACAGCGAGGGCGCTGCGGCTCGGGCGAGTGAATAAGCAACAGGACGTTTAATTTTAGTCAATACCAGTGACCCAATTGGTATAGCCAAAACGAATAGGTCTTGCAAAACGCGACTTCAGCGAGTACTGTACGTTTATACAGTATTTGTCTGATAAGCCTGACATGACCCATTCAGCCATCCTTGCCGCACCCGAGGCAGTGCACCCATCGCTGTGGCGCGCGTCGCAGCTGGCGCATGCCGACACGCGCTGCATCGACACCGGCCACGCGACGCTCTCGAGCCAGCTTCCCGGCGGCGGCTGGCCCGGCGGCACCCTGGTCGACCTGCACCTGCAGCAGCCCGGCATCGGCGAGATGCGCCTGCTGCGGCCGGCCCTGGCCGCCTGCGCCGAACGCCGCATCGTGCTGCTGCAACCGCCCCATCCACCCCAGGCCCTGGCGCTTGCCGCGCTCGGCCTGGAGCCATCCCAGTTGCTGTGGCTGCGCACGACGCGCACCGCGGATGCACTCTGGGCGGCCGAGCAGGTGTTGCGTAGCGGCAGTTGCGGCGCCTTGCTGTTCTGGGCCAACCATATGCGTAACGACAATCTGCGCCGCCTGCACCTGGCGGCGCAAGGTGGCGAAACGCTGTTTTTCATGCTCCGCCCGCTGGCCGCGGCGCAAGATGCATCTCCCGCGCCTTTGCGTCTTGCGTTGCGGCCGGCGGCCGGCGGCATGAATATCGACTTCGTCAAACGCCGGGGACCGCAGCGCGAGGCGCCGCTGTTCCTTCCTCTTGGATCTTCACTACTGCAACGCCATGCGCCTCTGGATCGGCCTGTATTTGCCCCAGCTACCGCTCGAGGTCTTCAGCCCACGCTGGTTCAGTGAGGCGAGCGAGGCCGGCGGCGTTGTCGGTGGCCCGATTGGGGGGCTGGTAGTTGGCTCGGTTGTTGATCCGGCGGTTGGCCCGGCTGTTGGCCCGGCTGGCGGATCGGATGGCAGCGCGCCTGGCGCTGATGGCCATGGCGGTCCGGGCCGCGACCATGGCAGCGTCATCCTCGAGCAGGAGCGGGTGATGGCGCTGTCGCCGGCGGCGCGCGCTGCCGGCGTGCAGATCGGCATGCGCCGCGGCGGCGTGCTGATGCTGATGCCCGAGGCGCGCATCGAACTGCGCAGCCACGAGCGCGAGGCCGAGGCCATGGAGGCGGTGGCCATGACCATGCTGCAGTACACGCCGCAGGTGGCGCTGGCCGAAGAAGCGACGCTGCTGCTCGATATCGGCGCCAGTTTGCGCCTGTTCGGCGGCATCCGGCGCCTGTGCGAGCGGGTGCGCGCCAATATGGCGGCGCTCGGCTTCACGGCCTGCATCGCCTGCGCGCCCACCGCGCGCGGGGCCTGGCTGCTGGCGCGCCGTAATGCGGGGCGCGCCCTCACGATGGACTCGCTGGTGCGGCGCCTCGACCGCCTGCCGGTGGGCTTGCTGCCGCCGGCGCGGCCGTTCGCCGGCTGGTTCGAGGGCATCGGCTGCCGCCGCCTGGACGAGCTGCGGCGCCTGCCGCGGCCCGGCCTGCAGCGGCGCTGCGGGCGGGCCTTGCTCGACATGCTCGACGCCGCCTATGGCATGCACGCCGAGTTGTTCCAGTGGGTCGCGCCGCCCGAGCGTTTCCATGCGCGGCTCGAATTGTTCGACCGGCTCGAACAGGCCGAACTGCTGCTGGCCGGCGCCCATCGCCTGGTGCTGCAGATGACGGGCTGGCTGTGCGCGCGCCAGCTGGCGGTCGAGCGCATCCGGCTGTCGCTCGATCACGAGCGCGGCCGCATGGCGCGTCCACCGACCCTGGTCGAGGTGGCGCTGGCCGAACCCACCTGGCGCGACGAGCACCTGCTGCGCCTGCTGCGCGAGCGCCTGGCCAAGCTCGAACTCGAGGCGCCCGTGATCGGCATCGGCCTGGAGGCGCAGCAATTGCAGGCGATGGCGCCGCCGACCAATTCGCTGTTCCCCGATCCCGGCGGCAGCGAGGAAGACCGGATGCGCATGATCGAGCTGCTGGTGGCGCGCCTGGGGGCAGACAATGTCTTGCAGGCGCTGCCGATGGCCGATTACCGGCCCGAAGTCGCCAATGCCTGGGTGCCGGTGCAGCAGAAGGTGAGCGCCGCCGCGCGCGCGGCGCAGATGCCGCCCGATGTGCGCAGCCTGCCACGCCCGACCTGGCTGCTGGCCAAGCCGATCGCGCTGCTGATGCGCGACCACCGGCCGTTCTACGGTTCGCCGCTGCGGGTGGCGTCCAATCCCGAACGCATCGAGGCCGGATGGTGGAGCCAGACGCAAACGCGCGACTACTTCATCGCCGAGGGGCAAGACCACGCGCTGTACTGGATCTATCGCGAGCGCATCAACGGCACCGGCGAGGATGCCGCGCCGCGCTGGTTCCTGCATGGATTATTCGGGTGATGAAAGCTTTCGCGGGAGCGATGTCGCGAGTCGATGCCGCCGCTCCAGGGCGCCCGATCCCGCCGCCGCCAGCAGCCGCTTGAACGTCGGGCATTCCATATGCCTCGGCGCCGGGCAAGCCGCCGCATGCCGCAAGCCCTTGCTCATCGCCGTCAATCGCAGCACCAGCGCGTCGATCTCGTCGGCCTTTGCCGCCAGCATGCGCCGGTCGATCTCCGGCTGGGCGCCTGCCCCGAACATCGCCTGTATCTCGTCCAGCGACAAACCCGCAGCCTGTCCCAGCGCGATCAGCGCCAGCCGGTCGAGCACCTCGGGCGTGAACGTGCGCCGCAATCCCTGCCGTCCATTTGAAACGATCAGGCCCCGCTTGTCGTAGTAACGCAGCGTCGATGCCGGCACGCCCGTTCGTTTCGCGACCTCAGCAATATCCACGCAATCCCTCTTGACTTGAAGTTGACTTCAACTTCTATAGTGAGACGCATCGCTTGCCCCGTCAACCACGAAGGAGAATCAACATGAACGAGATCATCGCGATCGTGCTCATCGGCTGCGGCGCCACCGCGCTGCTCGACGCCTGGCTGGCGCTGCTGCGCCGGCTCGGCACGCCGACGCTCGGCATGGCGCTGCTGGGACGCTGGATCGGCCATCTGCTGCGCGGCCGCGTACGGCATGCGGCGATCGGCAAGGCGCATCCGGTGCGCCATGAAACGGCCTTCGGCTGGATCGCGCACTACGCGATCGGCATCGGCTTCGCCGCCGCCCTGGTGGCGCTGGCCGGCATCGACTGGCTGCACGACCCCAAGCTGGCGCCGGCGCTGGCCTTCGGCTTCGTCACGGTGGTGGCGCCCTTGTTCGTGATGCAGCCGGCCATGGGCGCCGGCATCGCCGCCTCCAGGACGCCGACGCCGCTGCGCAACTGCCTGCGCAGCATGACCAACCACATCCTGTTCGGCTTCGCCCTCTACCTGTGCGCCAGGCTCGTGGCCGGGGTGGCGCGATGATGCCGCAAGCGCCGTCGTCCGCCCCAGCGGCCCGCACGCTCGCCGTGGTCTACCACAGCGGACATGGCCACACCGCGCACATCGCCAGCCATGTGGCCGCCGGCGCCGAGTCCGTCCCCGGCACCAGCGCCGTGCTCCTGCAAGCCAGCGACGTGGCGCGCGAGAGCGCCATGCTGGTCGAGTACGACGGCTATATCTTCGGCTCGCCCACCTATCTGGGCGGCGTTTCCGGCCCGTTCAAGCTGTTCATGGATGCGACCGGAGGACTGTGGCGTTCGCGCCGCCTTGCAGGCCGGCTGGCGGCCGGCTTCACCGTGTCTTCGCTGCCGGCCGGCGACAAGCAGTCCACGCTGCTGTCGATGCTCACCTTCTGCATGCAGCACGGGATGCTCTGGGTCGGCAATCCGTTCCTGCCCGAGCAGCATGCCGGCGTGCCGGAGGCAGAAGCGGCGAACCGGCTCGGATCGTGGACGGGCATGATGGCCCAGGCCGGACACGGCGCACCGGCGCATGACTTCCCTCCGGGCGATATCAAGACCGCCCGCATGTTCGGCCGGCACGTGGCCGCCACCTTGCACAGGCTGGGCCGCGTCGAGCCATGAGAGACCTGGCGAACGGTCGCGCCGTCCTGGTAAGGCATAATCCGCCCATCGAAGCCGACCGGAGGAACCATGAAGCGACTCACGAACCTGGCAGCCCTGGCTGCCCTGACGCTGGCCGCGTCGACCCATGCCCACGCCCAGGCGGAGCAGACCCTGGGAACGCCGGGCTTCACCGTCAGGATCACGCAGCAGTGCGAAGAGGGCAACGTCACCTGCGACGACGTGCGCTACGTCGGCACCAGCAAGAAGTCGGGCAAGGCGATCACCCTGCGCGGCAAGACCATGCACTCGACCGCCGCCGATGGCGTCGCGCCCGGCGCCTTCCAGGGCTATGTGTTCAAGTCCGGCCGCGCGACCTATACCGTGTTCGCCGACGGCCGCCTGGTGGTCACCGAAGGCAGGAAGACGCTGGTGAGCCAGCGCGGCGAATGGAAGTGATCCCGGCCTGAACTCACTCCGGCGCCAGCAACTGATCGATCCGGCGCGGATAGTGGTTCAGGAAGTCGCGCGTCACCGCATAGTGCTCGGTGTCCTCGTACGCCATCTCGGTGATGCCGGATGCGTCGAAGGCGAGGATCTTCGCGCCCGGATAGGCCAGCAGGATCGGCGAGTGGGTCACGATGATGAACTGCGACTGCTGCTGCACCAGCTGGTGGATCGCGCGCAGGGCGGCCAGCTGGCGATTGGGCGACAGCGCCGCCTCGGGTTCGTCCAGCAGGTACAGGCCGTTGCCCTTGAATTTGTCGAGCAGGACGCTCATGAAGGCCTCGCCGTGCGAGCGTGCATGCAGGTTGCCGCCATAACTGGCTGAACCGATCTGCTGGTCCATATAGGTGGCGACGTTATAAAAACTTTCTGCGCGCATGAAATAGCTGTCCCTGGGGCGGCGCACGCTGCGCGACATGCGCACATGCCTGGCCAGCGGCGACCTCTCTCCTTGGGTATTGAGCAGCTGGACGGCCATGGTGCCGCCTTCGACCCCGAAGCCCAGCGCCAGTGCGATCGCTTCCAGGATCGTCGACTTGCCACTGCCGTTCTCGCCGACGAAGAACGTCACGTCGGCATGGAACTCGATCGCCTGCAGGTCGCGCACGGCCGGGATGTTGAACGGGAAGGCGTCGAAATCGACGTCGTCGCCGAAATCGGGCCAGACGCGCTGCAGGTAGGGTTTGGCGGCGAACTTGTTCATGAGCGATGACAGAAGAATGCGTGCCGCCAGTGTGCCACAGCGTGCGCACCTAGCGGATTTCCTGTTCCGCGGCGGCGACCACGATGCGCACGTGCTGCTTGCGGCCCGCCGACAACACCCATTCGGCGCGATCGCCCGCCAGCGGCGCATCGGCATCCATCATCGCCACGCCGTCCAGCCGCAGGCCTCCGCCCGCGGCAAGGCGGCGCGCTGCGCCGCGCGATGCCGCCAGCCCGGCTTGCACCGCCAGCTCCGCCAGCGTCACGCCCGCGCTGCGGCGCGCCGCGTCGATCGTATGCGTCGGCATATCGCCCCGATCCGCGCCGCCGAAGGCCGCCGCCGCCGCGCGTTGCGCCGCGTCGAGCGCATCCTGCCCGTGCGCCAGTCGCGTTGCCTCGTTGGCCAGCACGATCTTGGCCTCGTTCAGATCCGCCCCCTGCAGCGCGCCAAGCCGGCGCACCTCATCCATCGGCAGCTCGGTGAACAGCGCCAGGAAGCGTTCCACGTCGCGATCGTCGACATTGCGCCAGAATTGCCAGAAGCCGTAGGGCGACAGGCGATCGGCGTTCAGCCACACCGCGCCATCAAGCGACTTGCCCATCTTCTTGCCATCGCTGGTGGCCAGCAGCGGCATCGTCAGGCCGTACAGGTCGAGCCCGGACTGGCGTCGCCCGAGATCGATGCCGTTGATGATATTGGCCCACTGGTCGGCGCCGCCGATCTGCAGCGTGCAACCGTGGCGGCGCGCCAGTTCGACGAAATCGTAGGCCTGCAGCAGGGTGTAGCCGAATTCGAGGAAGGACAGCGAGTGTTCGAGGCGCGAGCGGATCGCGTCGAAGGTCAGCATGCGGTTGACGCTGAAGTGGCGTCCGACCTGTCCGAGAAAGTCGAGGTAGCCCAGGCCGTCCAGCCACTCGGCGTTGTCGACCACGCTGACATCCGAACCCAGGTAGCGCGTGAAGGCGCCCTTGATGCCGGCGCTATTGGCGTCGATGGCGGCGCCGTCCAGCACCGGGCGCGAGGTGTCGCGAAAGCTCGGGTCGCCGATGCGGGTGGTGGCGCCGCCGATCAGCAGCATCGGACGATGGCCGGCGCGCTGCAGCCAGCGCATCAGCATCAGGCCCTGCAGGTGGCCGACGTGCAGGCTGTCGGCGGTGGCGTCGAAGCCGAGGTAGGCGGTGAGCGGCCTGGCCAGGGCGTGGCGCAGTCCGGTCGCGTCGGTGCACTGGTGGATGAAGCCGCGTTCTTGCAGCAGCTGCAGCAAATCAGGCAGGTCGGAAGTGTGGGTCATGTGGTTTCCTGGTGGTGGAACGCCCCAGGATGACCGATTGCCCATGCGTGGTCCGCCTGAGGCGGACCGGGTTGCGTGACAGCCCCTACCGCCGCGAGGTGCGGTAGGCGTAATAGCTGGCAGGGGAGGTCACGATGAAAGTCATGAGTCCATCTTAGCCGCAGCGGCAAAGACAGGTCAAGATTATTTGACGGCCTTGAACAAGGCGTCCAGGCGATCCTTCGTGCCTGGAATGCGCTCCAGCTTCGGATAGCGCAGGCCGTCGCGATAGTCGAGCGTGATGGTGCGCAGGTTGTCTCCCTTGCGTACCAGGAGCGCGATCGGCGCCTTGCCGTCCTTGTTGGCGCGCACCGCCGCCTTCAGCACGTCGCCCTTGTACACGCGGTTGTTGACGGCCACGATGGTGGTGTTGGCCGCCAGGCCGGCGCGGAAGCCCACGCCGTCCCACACCACGCCGGTGACGTCGCCATTGCTGCGCACCGAGAAGCCGAGCGAATAGGTGAAGTCGGCGCTGCGGCTGCGTTCTTCGACAGCGCGCACGGCATTGCTCGGGGTGTCGCCGTACACCAGCTTCCAGCCGGCGCGGGCCAGGCCGTCGAGCGGCGCGCCCGGACCATGGCCGTCCAGGCGCGCGCGCAGGAACGGCGCCCAGTCGAACTTCTGCACCTTGGTCAATGCGGCCACCACGTCGTCGAAGGTGTAGTACATCGTCTCGATGCTGCCGTCCTCGACGCCGAAGAAGGCGCGCGCGAAGTCTTCCAGGCTGCGCTTGTCGCCCGAGAGTTCGCGGATCCTGGTGTCGACGTCGAGCCAGATCAGCATGCCCTCGGTGTAGTAGTCCTCGCTGCGCTGCCAGTTGCCCCAGCCGATCGGCTTGCGCCCGTTGATGATCGGATCGTTGACCGTGTCCTGCACCGCGCGCCAGTCGCGGCCCTGCGTGTTGTCGTAGCGCGCCGCGTCGATCGCCAGCGCTTCGCGCGCATGGTTCTGCGACACCAGGCCGGAACGCGCCGCCAGCACCTTGCCCCAGAACTGGGTCTGGCCCTCGTACACCCACAGCAGCTCGTTCTGCAGCGGGGTGTTGAAGTTGGCCACGTCCTGGCCCGCGGGACGGCGGAACTTGCCGTTCCACGAGTGCACGAATTCATGCGGCAGCAGTTCGCGGCCGGCTTCGTTGCGGCCCCAGTCGGTGAAGTAGCCGAGCCGCACGCCGTTCTCGCTCGACTGCTGGTGCTCGCGGCCGATGCCGCCGAATTCGTCCGAGATCGCGAACAGGAAGTCGTACTGCTTGTAGTGGCGCGAGCCGAACAGCTTGATGGCCTGGTCGACCATCGCGCGGTGCAGCGCGACCTGCTCGGGCTTCGCTTCCAGGTTCTCGGGATTGTCGGCCACCACGTTCAGCATCACCGGATTCCTAGCGCCCGGCGCCAGGTCGATGCGCTTGAAATAGCGGCCGGCGAACAGCGGCGAATCGACCAGGGTGTCGAGGTCGTGCGGCTTGAAGCGCACCTCGTCGCCGGTGCGGCTTTCCACCGCCAGCGAGCTGGCGAACTGCCAGCCGGCGGGCAGGGTGAGCGTCGGCTGCACCGTGATGCGGCGCGCGTGGTAGCCGGCCGGGTACAGCGCCACCGATTGCCACTGCACGCCGAGGATGTCGTCGGTCATCGTGATGCGGCCCTGGCTGGTGTCCAGCGGCGACAGGAACTGGTATTCGGCCACCAGTTCGGTGGCGCCTTCCGGCACCGTCACATGAAAGGCGTGGACCTGCACCGGGTCGCGCGTCCACTCGAGCGGCTTGCCGCCCGCGCTGAACTTCAGGCCGGCCAGCTGGGTCAGCGGAATATTGGGGCCGTGGTTGCCCGGCGCCCACTGGGGATAGAGCAGGGTCATCGGACCCGCTTGCGCCGGCATCGACAGCCGCATGCTGAAGATCTGCTGCGACAGGTTGCTGGCGTCGACGTGCAGCGCGATCGTGCCCGGATACGGGGCGTTGCCGACGGCAGGGACCTGGGCGGAAGCGGGCAGGGCAAGCGCGAGCGCGAAAGCGAGGGCGCCTGCCTGACGGGCGGCGCGGGCGAGGAAGGGGAAGGCAGTCATCGTGGAGCGGGAAAGCTGAGGGGAACCGGCGAGTGTAGCACCGCATTCCAACACAAATTTCCGTTGATACATCATGCAAATAAAATTTGCAAAAATGCTTAAAAATCCGTATTTCGTATGACTTGAAAATCGTTTGGCGTGACATTAGATTGGTCTCAACGGAATGCTCAACAGAGGTTCCGTCCCTTATCGCTTAACTTTCAAAAGGATATGACATCATGCGTACTTTCGACCTGACTCCCCTGTACCGTTCCGCCATCGGTTTCGATCGCCTGGCCAGCCTGCTCGAGCAACGCGCCGAAGCGCAGCCGAGCTACCCGCCGTACAACATCGAACTGGTGAGCGAAGACCAATACCGTATCGTGATGGCGCTCGCCGGCTTCAGCCGCGACGAGATCGAGATCGTCACCGAGCGTGACAGCCTGCACGTCACCGGCCGCAAGCAGAAGGATGACGTCCAGCGCACCTTCCTGCACCGCGGTATCGCCGCGCGCGATTTCGAGCAGCGCTTCCAGCTGGCCAACCACGTGAAGGTCACCACCGCGTCGTTCGACAACGGCATGCTCACCATCGAACTGGTGCGCGAAGTGCCGGAAGCCCTGAAGCCGCGCAAGATCGCCATCGGCGACGCCGCCGGCGTCATCAGCGGCGACAACGTCAAGACCCTGGAACAGCGCGAAGCCGCCTAAGGCTTGGCAATGCCAGCAACGGTAACGGCCCGGTAGTCGTTTGAAAGAAGGGCGCTCGCAGTCGGGGCGCCCTTCGTACGTCCGGGCCGCCCGCGTTCGCTGATCCTTAAGGCGCGCCTAAGCCCCACGCCTTGTCAACTTAAGCATGATCTAAGGCGGTTGCGCGAAGATACGTCCATCGATGCTCAACATCGATTCAACACATTTTCACCAGGAGCACACACCATGTCGAACCCAAGTGCCGTTACTGCCATCACTGCCAAACGCCTCATGCTGGCCCTGGGTGCCGCGGGCGTCATCGGTGGCGCGGTCGGTGCCATCGCTGTCAATCACAATAATGCCGTCGCCAGTGCCGCGGCCGAAAGCGCGCCTGCCGTTGCAGCTGCCGCGCCGGCCCCATCACCTGCGCCGGCCGCCGCCGCGGGCGCTCCAGCGTCGACCGTGGCCCTGCCAGACTTTACCCGCATCGCCGCCCAGCAGGGCAAGGCGGTGGTCAACATCCGCGTCGTCGGCGGCACCAAGACCGCCAACCGCGGCGGCTTGCCGAACCTCGACCCGAGCCATCCGTTCTATGAATTTTTCCGACAGTTCCAGGATCCACGCGGTGAACGCGGCGGCGATCGTGGGACTCCCGTTTTCGGCGCCGGATCGGGCTTCATCGTAAGCCCGGACGGCGTCATCCTCACCAACGCCCACGTCGTGCAAGGCGCCGACGAAGTGACCGTCAAGCTGCAGGACCGCCGCGAATTCCGCGCCAAGGTCCTGGGCTCCGACCCGCGCACCGACGTGGCCGTGCTGAAAATCGACGCCAAGGGCCTGCCCGTGGCGCCGATCGGCAAATCGCAGTCGCTGCTGGTGGGCGAATGGGTGCTGGCCATCGGTTCGCCGTTCGGCCTGGAAAGCACCGTCACCGCCGGCGTGGTCAGCGCCACCGGCCGTTCGATCCAGGGGGATTCCAACGTGCCGTTCATCCAGACCGACGTCGCCGTCAACCCCGGCAACTCGGGCGGCCCGCTGTTCAATACCCGCGGCGAAGTCGTCGGCATCAACTCGCAGATCTACAGCATGACCGGCGGCTACCAGGGCCTGTCGTTCTCGATCCCGATCGACCTCGCGGTGCGCATCAAGGACCAGATCGTCGCCACCGGCAAGGTGCAGCATGCCAAGCTGGGCGTGGGCGTGCAGGAGGTCAGCCAGGCCTTCGCAGACTCGTTCAAGCTCGAGACGGTCGAAGGCGCCCTGGTCTTCAGCGTCGAACGCGGCGGCCCGGCCGAACGCGCTGGCCTGAAGTCGGGCGACGTGATCCGCCGTGCCAACGGCAAGAACATCGTCTCGTCGATCGAGCTGCCGGCCATGCTGACCCTGGCCAAGCCAGGCGACAAGGTGGCGCTCGATGTCTGGCGCGAAGGTAAACTGGTGCGTATCGATGCGACCCTGGGCAATGCCGCCGACAAGCCGCGTCGTGAACAGGAACTGGCCGAGGTGGCCGACAACAGCGCCAAGCTGGGCCTGACCCTGCGGCCGTTGGCCCCGGTCGAGCGCCGCCAGAGCGGCATCCCGTCGGGCCTGGTGATCGAGGACGCCTCCGGCGCCGCCATGATGGCCGGCATCGAGCCGGGCGACGTGCTCATCTCGGTCAACGGCCGTCAGGTCAATTCGGTCGAGCAGGTGCGCGACATGGTGTCCAAGGCCAGCAAGTCGGTGGCCTTGCTGATCCAGCGCGGTGGTGACAAAATCTTCATTCCGGTGCGGATCGGCTAAAAAGCGTCCTCGACCCGCACGGGCTTCATATTAGGGAAACACATGCGGCTACTGCTGGTGGAAGACGATACGATGATCGGCGAAGTGGTGCTCGACCTGCTCAGGGCCGAGCACTACGCCGTCGACTGGGTCAAGGACGGCGAGATGGCCGACACGGCCCTGCTGCAGAACCAGAACTACGACCTGGTGCTGCTCGACCTGGGGCTGCCGCGCAAGGACGGCCTCGAAGTGCTGCGCTCGATGCGCACGCGCAAGGACCGCACCCCGGTGCTGGTCGCCACCGCGCGCGACTCGGTCCAGCAGCGCATCGCCGGCCTCGACGCCGGCGCCGACGATTACGTCCTCAAGCCCTACGACCTCGACGAGCTGCTGGCGCGCATCCGCGCGCTGCTGCGCCGCGCCGCCGGCCGCGCCGAGCCGATCTTCGAATACCGCAACATCAGCATCAATCCGGCCACCCGAGAAGTGCTGGTCGATGGCACGCAGGTGTCGCTGTCGGCGCGCGAATGGGCGGTGCTCGAGGCGCTGGTGGCCCGGCCCGGCGCGGTGCTGTCGCGCGCGCAGCTGGAAGAGAAGTTGTACAGCTGGCGCGACGAAGTCTCCAGCAACGCGGTCGAAGTGTATATCCACGGCCTGCGCAAGAAACTGGGCAGTGACCTGATCCAGAACGTGCGCGGCGTCGGCTACATGGTGCCCAAGGCATGAAAATGACGCACTCGCTGCGCGGGCGCCTGCTCTGGTTCCTGCTCGCGGCGATTACCCTGGCGGCGGTGGCGCAGGCGACGATCGCCTACCGCACCGCGCTGCACGACGCCGACCAGATCTTCGACTACCACATGCAGCAGATGGCGTTGTCGCTGCGCTCCGGCACGCCGCTGTCGAACGACGAGGCGCGCGCGCGCATGGAAGCCGAGAGCAGCGCCAGCGGCAACGACGACATGGTGGTGCAGATGTGGTCTCCCGACGGCGTGCAGATGTTCCACAGCGTCTCTCGCGCGCGCCTGCCGCAGCGCGCGGTGCTGGGCTTTTCGAATGTGCGCGCCAACGGCACCACCTACCGCGTGTTCTCGATCCAGACCTCGAACCAGACCGTGCAGGTCGCGCAAGACCTGGCCGTGCGTCGCAACATGGCCGGCAATCTGGCCCTGCGCACCCTGGGCCCGATCGCGGTGATGATGCCGATCCTGATGCTGGTGGTGTGGTGGGTCGTGAGCGGCTCGCTGCAGCCGGTGGCGCGGGTGCGCTCGCAGGTGGCCGCGCGCCAGGCCGACGACCTGTCGCCGGTGTCTGACAACGGCTTGCCCGACGAGGTGCGCCCGCTGGTGCAGGAGCTGAACCTGCTGTTCGGCCGCGTCAAGACCGCCTTCGAGGCCCAACAGCATTTCGTGGCCGACGCCGCGCACGAACTGCGCACGCCGCTGGCCGCTCTGCGCCTGCAGGCGCAGAGCCTGGACCGCGCCGACAACCCGGAAGCGCGCCGCGTCGCGGTGGCGCGCCTGACCGCCGGCATCGACCGCGCCACGCGCCTGGTCGAGCAGCTGCTGGTGCTGGCGCGGCAAGAGGCGACGGCGGCCGAGGGTGCGGTCGCGCGCCCGGTCGACCTGGCCGACCTGGCGCGCCGCACCGTGGCCGACCTGGCCGGCGTGGCCGCCGCCAAGGGCGTCGACCTGGGCGTGCAGCAGGCCGATCCGGCCACCGTCCTTGGCCAGCCCGACGCGCTGCAGATCCTGCTGCGCAACCTGGTGGACAATGCGGTCAAGTACACGCCGGGCGACGGCACGGTCGACATCTCGGTCCAGCACGATGGGCAAAAGATCGTGGTGCAGGTCGAGGACAGCGGGCCGGGCATCCCGCCGGAGGAACGCGAGCGCGTGTTCGACCGCTTCTACCGCGTGGCCGGCAGCGATGCCGCCGGCAGCGGCCTGGGCCTGGCCATCATCAAGGCGATCGCCGAGCGCCACGGGGCGACGCTGATGCTGGACGCATCGACGCGTCTGGGTGGATTGAAGGCGGTCGTCACGTTCAGTTCGTCCTCGCGGTAGAATGATCGGTTCCGCGGGCCAACCATGGTCTTGGCCCGCATCGCAATGGATGAGGAATCGATGAACAAGAAGATAATCATGGCAGCCGTGCTGTCGACCCTGGCCGGCGTGGCCTCGAGCCAGGAAGTGGTGCGGATCGCCCACGTGGCGGGATTGACCGGCCCGGTCGCCTATTTTGGCAAGGACACCGAGAACGGCGCGCGCATGGCGATCGAGGCGCTCAACGCGCGCGGCGTGACCATCGGCGGCAAGAAGGTCACCTTCCAGCTGGTGGCCGAGGACGACGCGGCCGATCCGAAGCAAGCCACCAGCGTGGCCCAGAAGCTGGTCGACGCCAAGGTGAACGGCGTGATCGGTCACCAGACCTCGGGCACCACGATCCCGGCCTCCAAGATCTACAACACTGCGGGCATCCCGCAGATCTCGCACTCGAGCACCAGCCCGAAATACACCCAGCAGGGTTTCAACACGGCCTTCCGCGTGATCGCCAACGACGTGCAGCTGGGGCAGGCCCTGGGCCGCTACGCCACCGGCACCATGAAGGCGAAGCGGGTGGCGGTGGTGGACGACCGCACCGCCTACGGCCAGGGCCTGGCGACCGAGTTCTCGCGCAGCCTGCAAAAAGCCGGCGGCAGCGTCGTCGCGCGCGAATTCACCAACGACAAGGCGACCGACTTCAGCGCCATCGTCACCCGCATCCGCGCCACCAAGCCGGACCTGGTGTTCTTCGGCGGCATGAACGCGACCGCCGGCCCGATGCTGCGCCAGATGAAACAGCTGGGCATGAACGTGCGCATGATGGGCGGCGACGGCATCTGCTCGGACGAGATCTACAAGCTGTCGGGCGGCACCATGGCGGATGGCCAGGTAGTGTGCGCGGAAGCGGGTGGCGTGCAGGGCGACGCCAAGGCCGGCATGGACAAGTTCCGCGCCGACTACAAGAAGCGCTTCGGCATCGACGTGCAGATCAATGCGCCGTATGCCTACGACGCGACGATGGCCATGGCCGAGGCGATGGTGAAGGCCGGCTCGGCGGCGCCGGCCAGGTATCTGCCGGTGCTGGCGAAGATCCAGTACAAGGGCGTGACCGGCCCGATCGCCTTCGACCAGCGCGGCGATATCCGCGACGGCACGATCACGCTGTACACCTTCAAGGGCGGCAAGCGTTCGCTGCTGACCGTCACGAAGTAAACAGTAGCAGGCCCGCAGCGTCGCACTGCGGGCCTGTTTGCTTCAGTCTCCCGGTCCCTCGCCGGGCATCGTATCCGCCATCAGGCGCAGTTCTTCCGGCGTCAACTCTTCGGGTTTCTTGTTCTTCAGTCCATCGGTATCGGCCGGCTGGACGGTCGGCGGCTGTTCCGGCTTTTGCTGGTCTGTCGTCATGAGGCTCTCCTTCACATGCAGGATTCAGGATGGCCAGTGTCGCATGACGGCCGATCGGGCGGCGTCCCGCTTGGGAAGCGCCGTCAGTCGCGGTGCGGCGGTGGAATCAGGTGGCGGAACGTCGGTTCGATGTTCATCGCATGCAGGTGACGCACGATGTCTTCCAGCGTCGCATCCTTGAGCAGCAGGCCTGGCATCGGCGTGTGCGGCGCGAGCGAAGGAGCCGGCGCGGCAACCACCACGGGCACATGCGCGGGCATGGGTTGCGGCGCCGCCTCGAGCGCCTGGAAGACCTGCTCGAACTGTTCCTTGCCGATGCTTTCCAGCCCTTCGAGAAAGGCGGCCTGGCCCAGCGGCGGCGGCGCCAGGTCCAGCCCCGGCTCGTCGGCGAACGAGGCGCCCATGCCCGGATGGATGAACGCCGCCCACTTGCCGGTGCGCGGATGCAGGCAGGGCGGCAGCGCGATCGGTGCGCGCACCGCGTCCGTGTCCAGTTCGATTTCGGGGAAGTACGCGTCGCGCAGGCGTTCGAGGAAGGTCTGGGCCTGGTGGGCCGGCACCGGCTCTGCCAGCGACAGCCACAGGTAATAGGCGTCGCCGCCCGAAATGCTCACCGCCGGCGCGGGCAGGCCGAGCGTTTCCTGCAGCGTGTTGGCGACCTCGCACAGCCGCAGCCAGTGGGCGTCGCCCTCGAGGCCCTTGGTCTTGCGAAAAGGGATCATCATGGCGCGCGTCTGGCCGTCGCCGCTCGTCAGGCTGATCGGCACGTTCTGCTGGCCGAGCACGTGCAGGGTCAGCACGTCGGCCGGTGGGGCGTCGGCGGGAAGGTAAAGCCGCATCAGTTCGGCGATCAGTTTTTGCATGTCATTCTTGGAGCATCAAAAGAAAAGCATGATATCTCGCCCGCCGGCCGAGCGGTGGGGCGTTCCAAATGAAAACGGCCCGCGATGATCGCGGGCCGTTGCTGTCCGATCAGGGGGCGATCAGAACTTGTGCGCCAGGCGCGCGAACATCGATGCGCCGTTCAGGCCGAACTGCACGCTCTCGTACTTGAAGCCGTTGTCGGTCTCGTTCGGATCCTGGCGGGTCGGCTTGACGTCGAAGATATTGGTGCCGCCCACGGTCAGGCGGGTCTTCTCGGTGAAGGCCCAGGTGAACGACAGGTCGGCCGAGGTCTTCGCCTCATAGTGCTGGTTCGGCACCGGCGGACCCGAGAAGGTGCCCAGGGTCTGCGGACCGAAGTGGATCACGCGCAGCGAGGTTTCGAGCTGGCCTTGGGTCCAGTCGAGGCCCAGCGTGGCCTTGCGGCGCGGCGCGCCTTCCTCGATGAACAGGCGCTCGCGTTCCGACAGCAGCACGTCTTCGAAGCCTGCCAGCGCCGCCGGCGCCTTCACGCGCTGCACTTCGGTCTTGCTGAAGTTCACGGCCAGGAAGGTGGTCAGGTTGCCGATGCCCACCTTGCGGCGGTTGGACACGGTCAGGTCCAGGCCTTGCGTCTTGGTGTCGACCGAGTTGACGAAGAACTGCGCCTGGCCCACGCCGAGCTGCTGCAGGGTGGCGCCCAGCGCCGGGTAGTTGTCGGCGTCGAAGCGGCCCGACAGCACGATGCGGTCGTCGATGTCGATGCGGTACAGGTCGGCCGTCACCGAGGTGGCGCCGGTCGGCGACCAGGTCAGGCCCAGCGTGTAGCTCTTCGATTCCTCGTCCTTGAGCTGCGGGATGCCGGCGGCATTGGCGACCGGGCCGCCGTTCGGCGCCAGCACCACGTCCAGCGGCTGGCCGCCGACGAAGTCGGTGAAGGTCGACGAGAAGTACATCTGCTGCAGCGACGGCGCACGGAAGCCCGTGCTGGCCGAGCCGCGCAGCAGCACGTTCGGCGCCACGCGGTAGGCGCCGGCCAGCTTGCCGGTGGTGGTCGAGCCGAAGTCCGAATAGCGTTCGTGGCGCAGCGCGGTCTGCACCTTGAAGCGGTCGGTCACGTCGGTTTCGATGTCGAGGTAGGCGGCGTTGCTATGGCGGTCGGCGTCGGTCTCGTCGCCCGGCTGGAAGCCCGGGAATCCCTGGCTGCCGGCGTTGCCCCCTATGCCCACGCCGTCGGCGTCGATCCACGAGCCGGCCTCGCCGGCGAAGATCTTGTAGTTCTCGCGGCGGTGCTCGAGGCCGAAGGCCACGTTCATGCCCTTCAGTACGTCGCCGTAGAAGCGGCTGATGTCGAGATTGGTGGTCGACTGCTGGAACGAGAAGCCGCCGGCGTAGAAGCGGCTGGCGCTGACGCCCTGGCCGCCGTTGATCAAATCGAGGTTGGCGATCGAGGCGTTGAGGGTATTGTTGATGTCGTACTTCAGGCGGTTGTAGCCATAGGTTTGCGAGACGTCGGCATTCCATTCGCCGACCGCCCAGCGGTAGCCGACGGTGCCCCAGCGGTCGTCGACGTCGCCGTCGATGAAGGGGACGAAGCCGTCCGGGTACATCGCCGCCGAGTTACGCGACGGGATGTCTTCGGAACCGATGCCTTCGCGCGCCCAGGCGGCCGAGGAGGCGTCGCGTTTTTGCGCGCCGGCCGTGAAATACAGCTTGCCGGGGCCAGTGGGGAATTCGCCGTTCAGGTAGACAGTCTGGTTCTCGGACTTGGTGTCGCCGATGATGCGCGGATTGCCCGGTTCGGAGCGGTTGGAGCGGCCGCGATCGTAGTATTCGCCGGTGATGCCCAGCACGCCGCCGGCCACCGCCACGCCGCAATAGGCCGACGCCAGCCAGTTCTCGCCGTCGCCCGCGGTGTACTGGCCGTAGCCGAGCACCGATTCGCAGCCCAGGCTGCGTTTGAGGTCGATGTTGATCACGCCGGCGATCGCGTCCGAGCCGTATTGGGCGGCGGCGCCATCGCGCAGCACCTGCACTTCGCGGATCGCCATCACGGGGATCGCGTTCATGTCGGTGCCGGTATTGCCGCGGTTGCGCGCGCCGAACAGGTTCACAAGCGCCACCGTGTGGCGGCGCTTGCCGTTGACCAGCACCAGGGTCTGGTCCGAACCCAGCCCACGCAGGGCGGCCGAGTCGATCAGGTCGGCGCCGTCGGCGCCCGTTTGACGGGTCGAGTTGAACGAGGGCGACAGATTGGTCAGCACCTGGGCCAGGTCGAACTGGCCGCTTTGCTCGGCGGCCTTGGTCATCGGAATGAAGTCGATCGCCACCGGGGTATCGGTGCTCGATGCGGCGCCGACGCGGCGCGAGCCGACCACGCTGACGCTGGGGATCACATCGCCGCTGGCGACGCCTGGCGCGGTCTGCGCGTGGGCGGTAGCGGGGACGAGGGAAAGCAGGGCGGCGCTACCATATAAGGCCAACAGCACCGAACCAGACATTATTTTGAGTTTAATCACAATTTTCTCCGAAGGAAATTCGGATATTACTCAATTGTTTCTTCGGTAACCATCGTAATGTAGCAATAACACAACGGTGTGCTGCTATAGCTAAAACTTATTCGACCAAGTGATGACAAAGCATGACAATTCTGCTTGTCAAATCATCTCGACACGGCCGCCGACCAGTATCGCGCCATCTTCGATCCGCGTGCGGATCAGGCAATCGTGGCCGGTGGCGTGGCCCTGGCGCACGGTCAATGCGTGGCCGAGCAGGACGGTGAGGGCGCCGGCCGCGACGCCGGTGGCGCTGTCTTCGAGCCGTGGGTCGAGGTGGTTGAAGTTGCGGCCTTCAAAGGCCTGCGCATCGGCGTCGCCTGCGTAGGCGTACAGGCCGTTGACGCCGTGTTCCTTGCCCCACTGCGCGATCGCTTCCAGGTCGGGCGCCAGCGCGTGCAGGGTGGCCGGGTCGCGCACCCGCACCAGCAGTTTCGGGCTGCCGACCGAGGCGACTTGCGGCGCTGCGACGATGGCTGACGTAGGGATGCCGAGCAGGCGTGCCGGTAGCTCCGGCGAAAGTGCCGGTTGCGGGGCGGGCTGCGGCGCCAGGCGCACGAACAGGTGTTCTGCTTCGCGGGTCAGTGCGAGCGGCAGGCCGTGCATGGCGGTCTTCACCGTTAATGGTGGATTGGCGCCTGGGCGGGCGAACAGCCGCGCAGCGGCGGCCAGCGTGGCGTGCAGGCACAGGGGACTGCGCATGTGCGGATAGTAGAAGTCGACGATGGCCGCCATGCCCTTGTCCTTCGGCGGATCGATCCAGACGCAGGTGGTGTTGCGCTCGCGCGCGAAGGCCTGGCGTGCATCTAGATGTGACGGATCGCCTTTGATGACGATGGCGGGGTTGCCCGTGTTGGCGGTGACGCCGAAGCAGCGCAGGGTGTGGATGTGCATGGGTCTCCTTCTTGTCGGGCATGGCGCTCGAGGCTGGATGGATCATAGCTGGATTGGCCTGTCAGGGGCTGGCCGGATCACGACAATTTGCTGGGTTTCCAGAGGCCGCCGAAGCGTTCCGATCGGTTAGAATTTGTGTATATCTTTCATCAGGCGGATTGTGCCCATTTAGCCCATGTTTCAGGAATATCTCGATGCCCTCGGCGCTTACTTCGTGAGTGGACAAGCGTGAGCGATCCCGACGCGACACTGACCAGCTATGGGATGGCCGAGGACTTCGCATCGGCGCCGGTGCTCGGCATCACGATCCTGTGGCACCCGCAACGCGAACGCATCGGCGAACAGATGCTGGGGCCAGCCGCGGGCGGCGCGATCGCGCTGAACCGGTTTGCGCCGCTGTTCGCGCCGCTTTCCGTACGCCCTGGCGCGGGGCATGAAGGAACGCCGCTGGGCGAGCGTTCGATCACACGCGAGCCGGTGCATATCCGCTTCGTCGCCGAGGGCGGCATCCAGATCGATCACGTGCGCGGCAAGATGGGGCTGGAACTCAATGGGCGGCCGTCGAACGGGACCGACCGCTTCACGGCGGGTGAACTCGAGCGCGGCATCGTGATCGGGCTGGGGAGCCAGATCTTCGTGTGCCTGCATCTGATGCGCAGCCTGCCGCGCGCGGCGAACGTGCCGGGACTGATCGGCGTTGGCGACGGGGCGATCAAGATGCGCGAAGCGATTGCGCAGGTGGCCGGGACCAGCATGCCGGTGCTGTTGCTGGGCGAGACCGGCAGCGGCAAGGAGGTGGCGGCGCAGGCGATTCATGCCCTCAGTGGGCGTCGGAGCGGGCGGTTTGTTGCAATCAATATGGCGACCTTGAATGAGTCGCTGGCGGCGGCCGAATTGTTTGGCGCGGTCAAGGGGGCGTACACCGGGGCGACCAGTGCTCGGCGCGGGTGGTTTGCCGAGGCCGAGGATGGCACGTTGTTCCTGGACGAGGTCGGGGATACGCCGGCGTCGGTGCAGGCCATGCTGCTCCGCGTGCTGGAGAGCGGCGAGTATCGGCCGCTTGGGGCGGGCGCGGATGCGAGGTCGAATGCGCGGATCGTTGCGGCGACCGACCAGGATCTGGGAGAGGGTGGGTTCAATCAGGCCTTGCGGCGGCGTCTCGAGGCGTTCGTGATTCGGGTGCCGGCGTTACGTGAGCGGCGTGAGGATCTTGGTGTGTTGGTGCGGCATTTTCTGGAGGCCGAGGCGCCAGGGGATGGGTGGAATCTGCCGTTCGAGTTGCTGAGCCAGGTGTTCAATGGGGACTGGCCGGGGAATGTGCGGCAGCTGGGGCATGCGATGCGGCGGGTGACGCTGGATTTGCAAGCGGGGAATGTGCCGGTGTTGGAACAGGCGGTGGGGCTGCCTGTGGTGGCGGAGGTAGTCGCTCCTCCCGATGCTGCTGTAACTTCTTCGTCTGCTGCTTTAAGGCCGGTGCGGCGCAAGGTGTCAGAGCTGAGCGATGACGATCTTGTGGAGGCGATGGAAAAGAGTCATTGGCAAATTCTGGCTGCTTCCAGGATGCTGGGGATTTCGCGGCCGACGGTTTATAAATTGCTGGAGGCTCACCCTCGGATTCGTTTTCCTGCCAATATTTCGGAGGAAGAGATTCGTGCGGCCTGGGAGGCTTGTGAGGGGGATCTCCAGCGGTGTGCTTCGCGGCTTATGACGCCGGCGGAGGCGTTACGGCGTCATGTTGGCCTGTTAGGTCTGAGCGAAAGAGTTTAAATCTTTCGATACTAGTTTGGAGGGAATGTACCGTTACCAATCTCGGTTTCAGGATCGAAGTAAAATACCCGCAGCTGTTCAGTCTCATCACCACTTCGCTTGATGCGAACTGTCAAATAAAAAGACAATTCCCACAGGCCGTTATAAGGCCCTATAGTCAAGTTTCCGTCCCATAGTAGAGTAATCCGTTTTCCTTTCGCTGGATCGATCCCCGAACTGTGTACGGTGAATGCCGAAGGTTCAATTCTATAGAGGGCGCCGAGCTGCTGACTGCTGCTGGATGCAAAGAGGGAAGGAGGAGCGTAACGGGTGCGCTGATTCGGTCCGCAGGACAGGATATGGGGGCGGGTAATCAGGCAGCAATCCACGACCTCTAACGACTCAAATCCAGTTTTGTCCTTATCGCTTGCTGTAATGGCGATCTTGAATTCTTGGCCAGCTGAGAACTGGATGTCGCGATTCCATTGTGCCTCAATTGGGGAGTGAAGGGCTTCAATGGCCGAGTCAAGATCAGCAAAAACCCAATCGACCCCGTCGTCTATTTGGTTGACATCGAAGCGTGCGGTCAACGTCATTAATGGTTGTGTCATTATTTCCTTTCCATTCGAAGTAAATCAAACCGCGGATCACTCCGCAGCGCCAACAAATCAGGTTCGGTACTGATCAGTGTTGTCGGATAGCCAAGTTGCTGCGCGTTGGCTAGTTCAGCCAATGCGGCCTCACGCTTGCCTGTTACTTCGTATGCGACAGCCGCTCGGAAACGGATATCTGGATTGTCAGGTTTGGCAAGTACTGCTTGTTTACTCAAAGTTAATGCAGCGGCCTTGTCACCTAGCTTGGCGGAATACAACCCCATACGCGAGGTTAGTGTGGCGTTGTCTGGAGCGTGTTCGAGTAGGGGTTTCATTAGAATTGCTGCATTGCGATAGGCCTGTTGAGAGTCGCGCTCGCGTCCTGGAATCCAGCGTAAAGTGTCAGCAAGATTAGCCCATCGTAAATATGCGATGTTGTTGCCTTTCGAGGCGGAGACAGCATGTTCAAATGCTTTTGCTGCGCCGACGTAATCGCCTCGATTGAACAGTGCATTTCCAAGATTGTTATAAAGAACTCCGCTCGGCCGAACTTGTAATCCTTCTTGTAGCACTTGTAATGCTTCCTTCTCGCGTCCTTGTCGCTGCAGCACTGCGCTCAAATTTGCATAAGCATAAACTGCGTCCGGTTCCAATCGAATGCTATCCCGGAAGGCCTGCTCTGCCTTAATGTAATCCCCTTTACGCGCATGCAACTCCCCTAACTGATCGACAAACAAGCGTTCCGTTGGATATGCATTATGTGCAATTTCAATGTTGCGCTCAGCCTCTGTGTAGCGCTGCATTCGCATCAACACCTCACCTCTGGAGTTAAGGGCAAATAAATTGGATGGATCAAGCTGCAGTGCTTGCTGAGTAAGTTGCAGGCTTTCTTCGTAACGACCTTGCTGTCCGCGTACGTGAGACATAGCGGCATAGCCAAGTGCCAACTGATCGTCGAGTGAGAGAGCTACTTGTGAACTGGCGTCTGCTCGTTTTAGCCAAGTTGCATCCCCACGATCACCCGAATAGCGTAAAGCATATGCGAGCGCTATACCTGCAGCTGCAGCGGCATGATTGGGTTGCTTCTCCAAGATACCACTAAAATTTGCAATTGCGATATCTAAGCTGCCGTCACGGTCGAAGTGACGTAATGCTGTCATGCCATTCGACATTTTTGCAGCGTTAGATGCTGGAGGTAACCACTGGGGCCTCGAGTTATCCACGCGTGCAAAATATGTCCCTCCCAGTACGAGCATAAATGCTACCAAGCCAAATCCGACTCTCCGCCAAATACCATGTGGCGACACGGGTGTATTAGTCGTCGTAGGTGATGAAGATAATTTTGACGTTTTAGCACCCGGTTGGCGCAATGTTTGTGCAGCCTGCTTGACTGCTTCCATTGTTGGGATGCGCATAGCTGGGTCTGGCGCGCACATCGCACGCACTAAAGCGACCATACCTTGATCGGCGTCTGCCGCAAAATTCCATTGTGAACAGGATGACTGTACCTGAGCTGCGGCCAGGGCCAGTCCATGCAGATGCGCAAACGGCCTCTCCCCATGCATCATCTCGTACATCAGCACACCGACAGCATAAATATCGCTGAGCGTATTTGGATGCTTGCCATTCAAGATTTCAGGCGCTAGATAAGCAATCGTCCCTTGCGTCTGCAGCACATCCCCCGACTCGGTCGCCAGCGGATCGATCTTGCGCGCCAGCCCAAAATCCATGATGCGGACCTGCCCCGACGGCTCGATCATCAGATTAGCCGGCTTCAAATCACCATGAATCAACCCAGCCGCATGCGCCTGCGCCATCGCATCCGCCAACTGGCAAACGATATCGAGTATCTGATCCCACGCCAGCTTGGTCGTGGCCAGCAGCTGATGCAGCGTCTTCCCCCCAACCAGCTCCATCACGATCGACTTGCTATGGCCGTCGTCTTCGAGCGAATAGATCTGGATGAAAGCAGGATGCCGCAGCGAGGCCGCCAGGCGCGCCTCCTGAAGCAGGTTATCCGGCTGGTCGCGCACCAGGTCAGGCTTCAGGCGCTTGATGGCAACGCTGCGCTGCAGCGCCGGGTCCCACGCCTCATGCACGTCACCGAAGCCGCCATTGCCAAGCAACTTACCGAGGCGATATCGCTCGGTGCTGGGGTTGGCAAGCAGGTCAGGCGAGGAGGTCATTTGCGGCTCGTTTGGTCGGCGCAGGCGCCGTAAATACTACAGGGAAAGAAACTTGCCGAATACACATTCCTAGCTTCGCGATTCAGGCAACCGGCGTGTCAACTTCTTCGTTGACATGTAAAAACACCCGCTGTTTTACACCCAACAGGCATAGCTAGTCGACTAAATCCTCGATTCTGTTGCTTCTACACCATGTTTCAACGTGGCACGGAGTTTGCAAACTATTGCGTATCAACAATGGGGGCGTAACGGAAGATCGTCGCGCCTGCCATCGCAATTGTCGCAAAGCATTATTCATTCCGGAAAGAAGATTCAAGTATGGCTATCCAAAGCACAGGCGTTCTGCAGATCGTTGGCGCGGCTTACGGACTCAAGCAGGTTACCGCTCAGGTCATCAAGCAAGTCAACCGTCAGTCTTTTCCAGAAACCCTGTGTGTTTTGGCGAGCAATCGGGCGTTCGGCGACACCTGGATTGGCCACGAAAAGACGCTGACGGTCGTTTATCGTTATGACGGCGGCCCGACGTTCGTGGCAACGGCTTCGGAAGGCCAGACGCTGAACATCGGCGCACAGCAGTTCGAGCAAGCCATCCGAACCCCTGCCTCAACCTCGGAAGACAGCACCGCCCAGCCGGCGCTGACCGTGTGGGGCGCCAGCTTCGGCTCCGCCGACGTAAGCGCGACAGTGCGCAACCTGGCCGACCATTCGACCGGAAGCTTGTCCCTGGTCGCCGACAGCACCACCCTCGGCGAAACCAGCAAGGAGAAGCGCAACACCTTCGTCATCGTGGCCAGCTACAGCGGCCAGGTGCCGTTCGTCGACATCGTCGTCGAGGGCAATCCCTATGCGCTCAGCTACCGTCCCCCGCTGCACATCCTGAGCGCCTTCTACGGCCTGAAGGACGTCACCGACATCGTCCGCGCCAGCGTGAGCCGGCGCAGGCTGTCGGTCGCCGCATCCAGCAGCGTATTCGGCGATGGCTGGCCGGCCATGCGCAAGACCCTGCACGTGGTCTACCAGTACGCCGACCGCAAGCCGCAAATGGCCGCGACCACCGAGAACCAGATTCTCCACATCGACTACGACCCGGCCGCTCCCGCCGGGCAGGCGTCGCTCGACCCCCGCGCCCTGAACATCATCGCCGCCGCCTACGGACCGGTCGACGTCACGGAGAAGGTCGCCGCGCTGGTGGAAAACGCAAGCCTGTCGTTCACGGCCGACAGCCTGACCTTCGGCGACACCTGGCCGGCCGCCGTCAAGTCGTTCTCGATGGTCTATAGCTGGGGCGTGGCGGCCGTTTCGAGCGTTAACGTGCCCGAAGATACGCCGGTCTCGATCACGCAGCCCGAGCCCGCGTTCACCACTGACAGAAACTACGTCTCGCTGGCCGGGCTGCTCGCCGCCGGCGACGAGATCAAGCTCCAGACCGCGGCAGGCGGTTACTGGTCGATCGCCGCCGACGGCCAGATCACGGCGCTCGAGACCTCGAGCGATGCGGCCGAGGTGTTTACCATCGGCATGCCCGAGGCCCAGGATGCCGCCGCCATCACCCTGCAATGCCGTGACGGCAGCTACGTGATCGCGAATAGCGACGGCCTCCTGCGTGCAGGCGGCAGCGCGCAGGAGGCACTCCAGTTGATGGCATCGCTCCAGGCCAATGGCGCCATCAATATCGGCGTCGTCGGTGGAGCGGTAGCGCCGTTCATCGCGGTGACGGCGAGCGGCGCCATCGCGGTGGACGGCAGCTACGACCCCAATTTTTCCACCTGCTTCAATCTGCTGCTGAGCCCTACGCATGCCGGCAATGGCAGCCATCTGCAAACCTTCGCCAGCGCGACGATGATGGATGGTCCGGTCGACATGAAGCTGGTGAAAGTGGTGTGGAAGCTCACTGGCGGCTGCTTTCTAGCGGCCGGTCTTGGTCGGCTGCTTGGCGACCAGCAGCAGATCGGTCCTGCCTTGTACCGCTTTCTGCGGCGCTATCCTGGCGTGATGAACAAGATCGCGTTCCTGATCGCAACCATCGACTGCAACCGCGCAATGCCGGCCGGCGCCTTGCTCGGCGTGCTCAAGGCGATCCACGAAGCGGGCATTCTCATGCCGGTGCTGCGCATGACGCTTGCGACGACTGGATGGATGGCGATTTCGTGGGCCATCGTCACGATCCTGACGAAAGTGCAGGGCGGCGTCACGAGTGCCGGTGCGGCGGCGGGGGGCGAACTGGGCGAGAGCTTTTCTGGCTGGGCTTACGAGACCACGATGGATATGCTCGATTACATCAATTCAATGGGCGGTACGGCATTGATGCTGGCGTATGAGCGCATGATTGGCGCCGACCAGCAGGTCATGCGCCGTGCGCACGGTGGTGGCGTGTCCAGTCTGCGTGCGCGGATGGGAGTGCAAGATCCTTCAGGGGCGTCCCTCGGACCCATGCCGCGCCCCTTTCCCACACACGCCTGAGTAGCCTGAGTCGTAGGTTTTTTCGCCGACGTGGTCGGCTCGGTTATACTGTGTTTTTATACAGTATTGGCTGTTTGACAGCCCACCAGCGTGACCAAGCCCACCCCCGCCCAGCCCCCATCCCCCCAGGCGCTGCCCCCCTACGCCGAGTTGTTCTGCCTCTCGAACTTCTCGTTCCTGCAAGGGGCCTCGCACGCCGAGGAGCTGGTCGCGCGCGCGGTGCAGCTGGGTTACTTCGCGCTGGCGCTCACCGATGAATGCTCGCTGGCCGGCGTCGTGCGCGCCCATGCCGAAGCGAAAAACGCCGGCCTGCCCCTGATCATCGGCGCCCACTTCCACCTCAAGAGCCTCGACGACGCTCTGACGCCGGCACCCTCCCTGATCCTGCTGGCGCAAAACCGCAACGGCTACGGCAACCTGTCCGAACTGATCACGATCGGCCGCACGCGCAGCGAGAAGGGCACCTACCTGCTCACGCCCGACGACCTGGCCAATCCCGTCCAGGAATACGCGCACCTGCAGCACATGCCCGACTGCCTGGCGATCCTGCTGCCGCCATACCCCGGCCACGAAGCCCAGGACGTCGACCGCCTGCACGCCCAGGCGGCATGGATGGCCACCACCTTCCCGGGCCGCGCCTGGCTCGGCCTCACCCAGCTGCACCGCGCTTTCGACGACGCCCACCGCGCCACGGTGGAAGAGGTGGGCTGGCAGCATGGCCTGCCGATCGTCGCGCTGGGCCACGTCTGCATGCACGTGCGCTCGCGTAAACCCTTGCAGGACACCCTGAGCGCGACCCGCATTGGCAAGCCGGTGGGCGCCTGCGGCTACGGCCTGGCGCAGAACGCCGAGCAGCACCTGCGCGCGCGCCTGCGCCTGGCCAATATCTATTCGCGCGAGGCGCTGGCGGAGACAGTGCGCATCGCGCGCCTGTGCACCTTCTCGCTCGACGAGCTGCGCTACGAATACCCGGATGAGGTGGTTCCCGAAGGCCACGATGCCAGCAGCTACCTGCGCAGCGAAACCTGGATCGGCGCGCACCGGCGCTTCCGCGACGGCGTGCCGGCCAAGGTGCAGGCCCAGATCGAGTACGAGCTCGAACTGATCGCCGACATGGGCTACGAACACTACTTCCTGACGGTGTATGACATCGTGCGCTACGCGCGCTCGCAACACATCCTGTGCCAGGGCCGCGG
This sequence comes from Massilia sp. UYP32, assembly GCF_050434365.1. Lineage (NCBI taxonomy): Bacteria > Pseudomonadati > Pseudomonadota > Betaproteobacteria > Burkholderiales > Oxalobacteraceae > Massilia > Massilia sp. UYP32. The sequence goes on along the minus strand of NZ_JBNDIK010000012.1, from coordinate 135,726 downwards.
CTCGGCCGCCAATTCGGCGGTGTGCTACTGCCTCGGCATCACCGAGGTCGACCCGGCCCGCGCCAGCCTGCTGTTCGAGCGTTTCATTTCGCGCGAGCGCAACGAGCCGCCCGACATCGACGTCGACTTCGAACACCAGCGGCGCGAAGAAGTCATCCAGTACATCTACAACAAGTACGGCCGCCAGCGGGCGGCGCTGGCGGCGGTGGTGATCAGCTACCGGCCCAAGAGCGCGCTGCGCGACAGCGGGCGCGCGCTCGGCATCGATCTCGCCATCGTCGAGAAGGTGGCCAAGACCCACCACTGGTTCGACAGCCGCGCGGATCTGCTGGGCCGCCTGGCCGAAAGCGGCCTCGATCCCGAGGCGCCGCTGTCGCGCCAGTGGGCCACGCTGGCGCAGTCGCTGCTGAACTTCCCGCGCCACCTTTCTCAACACCCGGGCGGCTTCGTGATCGCGAAAGGAAAACTTTCGCGCCTGGTGCCGATCGAGAACGCGACGATGGTCGATCGCAGCGTCATCCAGTGGGACAAGAACGACCTCGAAGAACTGGGCCTGATGAAGGTCGACGTGCTGGCGCTGGGCATGCTGTCGATGATGCGGCGCGGCCTGGAGCTGGTCGGCCAGCGCTATGGCGACGTGTTCGAGATGCAGGACATCCCGCTCGAGGACAGCGCCACCTACGACATGATCTGCCAGGCCGACACCATCGGCGTGTTCCAGATCGAGTCGCGCGCGCAGATGAGCATGTTGCCGCGCATGCTGCCGCGCCGCTTCTATGACCTGGTGATCGAGGTGGCGGTGGTGCGTCCCGGCCCGATCCAGGGCGGCATGGTCCATCCCTACCTGCGCCGGCGCCAGGGGCTGGAGCCGATCGAATATCCGAGCCCTGAGATGAAGGTCGCGCTCGGGCGCACCCTGGGCGTGCCGATCTTCCAGGAGCAGGTGATGCAGGTGGCGATCCTGGGCGCCGGCTTCACGCCGGGCGAGGCGGATCAACTGCGGCGCGCGATGGCGGCCTGGAAGCGCAAGGGCGGCCTCGAAAAATACTACGAGCGCATCGTGGGCGGCATGCTCGAACGCGGCTACAAGCAGGAATTCGCCGAGGCAATCTTCAGCCAGATCCAGGGCTTCGGCGAGTATGGCTTTCCCGAATCGCACGCGGCCAGCTTCGCGCTGCTGGCGTATGCGAGTTCGTGGCTCAAGTGCCACGAGCCGGCCGCTTTTCTCTGCGCGCTGCTCAACAGCCAGCCGATGGGCTTTTATAGTCCCTCGCAACTGGTGCAGGATGCGCGCCGCCACGGCATCGAGGTGCGGCCGGTCGACGTCGCCGTCAGCGGCTGGGATTCGGCGCTGGAAGAGTACGACCCCGTCGACCGCTCGCGCCAGCCGGCGGTGCGGCTGGGCTTCTCGCTGCAACGCGGATTGAAGCAGGAGGCGGCCGAGCGCATCGAGCAGGCGCGCGCCATACGGCCGTTCGACAGCGTGGCCGACCTGGCGCGGCGCGCGCATCTCGACCGGGGCGACCTGCAGGTGCTGGCCGCGTCCAACGCCCTGCGGTCGCTGGCCGGGCACCGGCGCGAAGCCCTGTGGCAGGCCTCGGGCGCGGCGCCCGACAAGGATCTGTTGCGCCCGACCGTGCCGCGCGAAGAGACGCCGGCATTGCAGGCGCCGAGCGAAGGCGAAGAGATCGTCGGCGACTACCGCGCGCAGGGATTGACGCTCGGCCGCCATCCGCTGGCGCTGCTGCGTGAGCGCCTGCTCAAGCAGCGCTTCATGCCGGCTTCAAGCCTGATGGACTTCCAGGACGGCCAGCTGGCGCGCGCCTGCGGCCTGGTCACGGTGCGCCAGCGTCCCGGCACGGCCAAGGGCGTGCTGTTCATGACGCTGGAAGACGAGACCGGCAACGTCAATGTGATCGTGTGGCCGACCCTGGTCGAACAGCAGCGGCGCGAGGTGCTCAATGCGCCGCTGCTCGGGGTGTACGGCATCTGGCAGCGCCAGGGAGAGGTGCGCCACCTGGTGGCCAAGCGGCTGGTCGATATGTCGCACCTGCTGGGCGGGCTGGATGCGCGCAGCAGGGATTTTTGTTGATCAGGCCGCGGCCAATTTCATGGCGTGTTTGCCGGCGGCCGCGCGGGCGCTGCGTCCCGGCGCGTTTGCCTGCAACTGAAACACCTGCAAGGCCTGCGACACCTCGTCGGTCTGCCGCGCCAAGGTCGCCGTCGCGGCGGCCGCTTCTTCCACCAGCGCAGCGTTCTGCTGCGTGATCGCGTCGAGCTGGGTCACCGCCTGGTTCACCTGGCCGATGCCGCCCGACTGTTCGCGCGTCGCGCCCGCGATTTCGTCCATCACGCGGGTGACCTGGTCGACCGCGCCCACCACTTCCTGGATCGCCGCGCCGGCCGCCACGCTCAGGCGGTTGCCGTTGTCGACGTCGAGGATCGACGCGTCGATCAGCGCCTTGATCTCCTTGGCCGCCCCCGCGCTGCGCTGGGCCAGCGTGCGCACCTCGCCCGCCACCACCGCAAAGCCGCGGCCCTGTTCGCCCGCGCGCGCCGCTTCCACGGCGGCGTTCAGGGCCAGGATATTGGTCTGGAAGGCGATGCCGTCGATCATGCCGACGATGTCGAGCACCTTGTGCGACGAGGCGCTGATCGCTTCCATCGTGCTCACTACCTCGGTGACGGTGCGCTGGCCGTTGCCGGCCGTCGCGGCGGCGCGGCGCGCGAGGTCGCTGGCCGCGTTCACGCTGTCGGCGCTCTGCGCCACGTTGTGAGTGAGCTGCTCCATGCTGGCCGCCGTCTCCTGCAAGCTCGACGCTTGCGTCTCGGTGCGGCTCGACAGGTCCAGGTTGCCGGTCGCGATGTCGCCGGTGGCGTGGCGGATCTCGTCGAAGTTGGCGCGCACGTCGCCGATCACGCTGAACAGGTTCACGGCCGACTGGCGCAGGGCCGCCACCAGCTGGCCCATCTCGTCGTCGCGGCGCGGCGCCAGGCGGCAGGTGAGGTCGCCGCCGGCCAGGCGGCGCGCGAAGCCGGATGCATCGGCCAGCGGCGCCAGCACGTTGCGGCGCAGGCTGGCCCACAGGCCCAGCACCATGGCCAGAGAAGCGGCCAGCGACAACAAGACCCATGCCGGCAGGCCGTCGCGCCAGCACTGGAGCGTGATCGCCGCCAGCAGCAACGTCAACAGGCCCATGCCGCCGTTGACCTGGGTGCGCAGCGGCAGCCGGCCCAGCGCCGCCAGGCGGCCGCGCAGGCCGCCGTGTTCGACGCGGCCGTTGCGCAAGACCAGGCCGCGCGGGTTGCCGGCCTTGAATTCGCCGTACAGCGCCGTCGCCTCTGCTATCTGCTCGCGGGTCGGTTTGGTGCGCACCGACATATAGCCGGTCGCCTGGCCGTTCTCGAGCACCGGCGTCACGTTGGCGTACACCCAGTAATAATCGCCGTTCTTGCAGCGGTTCTTGACCATGCCGCTCCACGGCCGTCCGGCGCGGATCGCCTGCCACATGTCGGCGAAGGCCTCCACCGGCATGTCCGGATGGCGCAGGATATTCTGCGGCGCGCCGATCAGCTCTTCCTCGGTAAAGCCGCTCACCTGCACGAAATAAGGGTTCGCGTAACGGATATTGCCCTGCAAATCCGTGGTCGAGACGATGGTCTTGCCGTCGGCGAGCTGGTATTCGGTATTGGTGACCGGGGTGTTCAGGCGCATGCAATTCTTTCATTAGGGCAACATAGCAGGAAAAGTATAGCCATGGCCGAGGAGGTCGTCTGCGGCGGCGAAGCATAATTCAGCAAAAAAACAACAATAAAATCAGTAAAGTCAATAGATGACTTTTCGGTCGCTTTTTTGCGCTGGCCAAGGCAGCCACGAAAGGCCCGTCCGTTGTTGATAGAATGGAACCAGGGATGAAGAACGCTACGACAGGATGACAATGGATAAGACGGGCCGCAGCAGGGGCAGGGGAACGGGGCGCGCGACGCTCGAGCAGGTGGCGGGCATGGCGGGCGTGTCGATCATGACCGCCTCGCGCGCGCTGAGCCAGCCGCAGATGGTCTCCGAGGTCACCCGGGTCAAGGTGGAGCGTGCGGTGGCGGAACTCGGCTACGTGCCCAACCGCGCGGCGCGCGCGCTGGCCTCGTCGCAGTCGCACGTGATCGTGGTGCTGGTGCCGTCGTTTTCCAACGCCGTGTTCACCGCCGTCCTCGAGGGCATCCACGACGCCGTCGCGCCGGGCCAGTACCAGCTCCTGATCGGCAATACCTATTACTCGCAGGCCGAGGAAGAAAAGCTGCTGCGCACCTATCTGCAATCGAGCCCGGACGGCATCCTGTTCTCGAGCCAGGCCCACAGCCCGGCCGTGACCAGGATGCTGGAAGCGTCGCAGGTGCCGTCGGTGTCGATGATGGACCTGTCGGACGAACCCGGCGCCCTGTCGGTCGGCTTCTCGCAGTTCGAGGCCGGCATGGAGATGACGCGCCACCTCCTCAAGAAAGGCTACCGCCGCATCGGCTTCATCGGCGCCCAGCTCGACGAGCGTACGCTGCGGCGCGCCGACGGCTATCGGGCCGCGATGGTCGAGGCCGGCCTGGCCGACCCGCGGCTCGAGCTGATGGTGCCGGAACGCTCCACGATCGCGCTCGGCGCCGAGTTGATGGGGCAGATGATGGCGAACATGCCCGACTGCGATGCCGTCTTCTGCTGCAACGACGACCTGGCCCACGGCGCCGTCTATCACTGCCAGCGCCACGGCGTCCAGATCCCGCAGGAGATCGCCGTCTGCGGTTTCAACGACCTCCCTGCATCGGCATGGATGATGCCGTCGCTGACCACCATCGACACGCCGCGCTACCAGGTCGGCTTCGAGGCCGCCAGCCTGCTGCTGCAGGTGATCAAGGGCCAGGAGCCCGAACGCAAGCGCATCGACCTGGGATTTACCCTGCGCGAGCGCGAGAGCGCCTGAGCCGACGAGCGCTAGTAGGTCTTATAGGGCAGGAATTTGCCCGACAAGACCACGTTGACGCGATCACCCTTCGGGTCTTCGGCGCGCTGGATGTCCATCGAAAAATCGATGGCGCTCATGATGCCGTCGCCGAACTCCTCATGGATCAGTTCCTTGATCGTGGTGCCGTACACGTTCACCAGCTCGTACCAGCGGTAGATCAGCGGATCGGTCGGCACCGCCGTGGGCAGCGAACCCTTATAAGGCACGATCTGCAGCCAGGCGATGGCTTCGTCGGACAGCTCGAAGATCTTGCCGACCGCCTCGGCCTGCTGCTTGTCCAGCGTCATCTGGCCCAGGCAGGCGGCGGTGGTCCATTCCTTCGACAGGCCGGTGGCCTCGGTCACGTCGCGCCATTTGATGCCCTTGCGGACCTTGGCGGACAAGATCATGTTGGTGACGTCTTCACGGCATGAAATCATATTGGGCTCCATCGATGTGGTGGTGGTAAAGGCGGTTGCTCAGGCCGAAGCCTGTGCGCGGTAATGGTCGGGGACAGGGGGCTGCGCATCGTCTTCCAGGCCGGGACGTACGATGCGCGTCGCCGAGGGCTTGGCGCCCTCGGCGCCGGACTGCTGCAGCATCTTCGAACGGCGCACCAGGAAGTCGACCAGGTGGTTGCGGATCTTGTAGAACTGGGGATCGCGGTGGATCGTGGCGCGGCTGCGGTCGGCCGGCAGCGTGTTGACGACGATCTCGGCGATCCGCGCCCGGGGGCCGTTGCTCATCAAGAAAATGCGGTCGGCCAGCAGGATCGCCTCGTCGACGTCATGGGTGATCATGAAGACGGTCTGGCGTGTGGCCGCGCAGATGCCGAGCAGCTCGTCCTGGATCGTGCCGCGGGTGAGGGCGTCGAGCGCGCCGAACGGTTCGTCCAGCAGCAGCATCTTGGGTTCGACCGCGAAGGCGCGCGCGATGCCCACCCGCTGCTTCATGCCGCCCGAGAGCTCGGCCGGCTTCTTGCGCGCCGCGCCGCTCAGGCCCACCATCTCGATGAAGCGCGCGCCGTGCTCGCGCACCTTGTCGCGCGGCCAGTCGGGATGGCGCGAACGCACGGCGAAGCCGATATTGTCTTCCACGCTCAGCCACGGCAGCAGGGCGTGGTTCTGGAACACCACGCCGCGGTCCAGGCCGGGGCCGGTCACTTCGCGGCCGTCCATGATCACGGTGCCGGCGCTGGCCGCTTCGAGCCCGGCCAGCACGTTCAGGATGGTGCTCTTGCCGCAGCCCGAATGGCCGATGATGCAGATGAATTCTCCGCGCTCGATCGCGAACGACACCTGTTCGAACACCGGCGGCTGGCCGGCGCGGTAGGTCTTGGCCAGGCCGTCGACCTGGACGAAGCGATCATTCGGCATAGGTCACCTTCTTTTGCAGGGCGGCGAACATCAGGTCCAGCGCCATGCCCACGACGCCGATCATGAGCACGGCGAAGAGCACGTTCGCCAGCGACAGGTTGTTCCATTCGTTCCACAGGAAGTAGCCGATGCCGTTCCCGCCGATCAGCATTTCGGCGGCGACGATCACCAGCCAGGCGATGCCCATCGAGATGCGCATGCCGGTGATGATGGTCGGCGCCGCCGCCGGCAGGATCACCAGGAAGGCCTTGCGCAGCGGCGACACTTCGAGCGTGCGCGCGACGTTGAGCCAGTCCTTGCGCACGCCGGCCACGCCGAAGGCGGTGTTGATCAGCATCGGCCAGATCGAGCAGATGAAGATCACGAAGATGTCCGAGATCGACGAATCCTTGATCGTGTAGAGCGCGATCGGCATCCAGGCCAGCGGCGAGATCGGCTTGAGCACCTGGATGAACGGATCGATCGCGCGGTACAGCAGCGGCGACATGCCGATCACGAAGCCCAGCGGGATCGCCACCAGCATCGCCAGCAGATAGCCCAGGGCGACGCGCACCAGAGAATGCGCCAGCTGGATGCCGACGCCGCGGTCGTTCGGGCCGCGATCGTAGAACGGGTCGGCCAGGTGGCCGCCCGCTATCTGCGCGAACTGCGACGGCGTGGGAAAGCCGCTGCCGGCGGCAGGCGCCGGATCCGCGGCGGCCACCGGCGCCTGTCCCATCAGGGCCGCGTACTCGGCTTCCTCGGCGCTCATCGCCGCCACCGGCGCCGCGGCGCGCGGCGCGGTGGCGATATGCCAGACGCCGAGCAAGACCAGCAGCAGCGCCAGCGACAGCAGCGCCGCCTTGAACTTCATTTGCTTGTGCATGGATTCTTTCGTTCCAACTCAGGCGCGCTTGATCGCGAAGCTGTCCAGGTAGGCCTGCGGCTTGGCCGGGTCGTAGGTCTTGCCCATGATCGTGAACGGTCGGTAGCCGCTTGCCGCGGCGGCCGGCGCCGGCATGCCGAGGGCCGCCATCTGCTTGCGCGCATCGGTCAGCAGGAACACCTGCTCGGCCAGCGCCTTGTAGTTGACGTCGCCCTTCAGGTAGCCCCAGCGCTTCATCTGCGTCAGCATCCAGGTCGCCATCGAATACCAGGGCAGGGCGTCGAAGTCGGCGCGGTCCGGCTCGTTGCGCACCTTGCCCAGGCCGTCGGCGAAGCGGCCGGAGAGCGCCTGCAGCACCACGGTCTCGGGCTGGTTCAGGTAGGCCGGCTTGCTGATCGCCTTGGCGATCTCGGCCCGGTTCCCGGCCTTGTGCGCCATCGCGGTGGCATTCAGGATGGCGCGGTACAGCGCGGCGAAGGTGTTCGGGTTCTGGTCGATGAAGGCCTGCGAGGCGCCGAAGGCGCAGCAGGGATGGCCGTTCCAGATGTCCTTGGTGAGAATGTGGATGAAGCCGATCTGGTCGAACACGGCGCGCTGGTTGAACGGATCGGGGCCGAGGAAGCCGTCGATGTTCCCGGCGCGCAGGTTGGCGACCATCTCGGGCGGCGGCGTCACGCGCAGCTGGACGTCGCGGTCCGGGTCAAGTCCGTGCTCGGCCAGGTAGTAGCGCAGCAGGAAGTTGTGGACCGAGTACTCGAAGGGGATCGCGAACTTGAAACCCTTCCAGTTGCGCGGGTCGCGGTTGTTCTTGTGCTTGAGGCCGAGCGTGATCGCCTGGCCGTTGATGTTCTGGATGGTGGCGACGCGCATCGGCTGCGGCGCGCCGCCCTGGCCGATCGACATCGCCAGCGGCATCGGCGCCAGGAAGTGCGAAGCATCGAGCTCGCGGTTGATCATCTGGTCGCGCACCAGCGCCCAGCCGGCGGTCTTGCTGAGGGTGACGTTCAGGCCCTGCGCCTTGTACATGCCCATCGGGTCGGCCATGATCAAGGGGGTGGCGCAGTTGATCGGGATGAAGCCGATCTTGAGGTCCTTCTTCTCGAGCGCGCCCGTTTTTTCCATCGCATTGGCCTGCAGGCTGGCCAGCGGCAGCAGCGAACCGATCGCCGCCATCAGCGTCGGCGCGCCCACTGCCTTGATCAGGTTGCGGCGCGTCGCTTCATGCGGAAACAGGGCGCGCACCGCTGCCGCCTCGACGAAGTCACCGGACAGCGCTTCGGCATCGCCGGCGCGCCGCAGCCTGGCGGCTTGCGCTTCGCGATCGTGCTCGTCCTGGGAACCATGCCTGCCGCAAGCGCAGCCGCAGCCGGTCAGGGAAGATTCGGGCGAATAAGGACGGTACAGATTCTCATCTTTCATTGGCGAAGACCCCTGGTAGTGGTGATGACGCAAAAAGTGAAACTGCGAGGCGGGCGTGACCATGCCTGAGCATTGTCGACAGCAAGACCTGTGCCATCTGGAATCGTGTGGGGTTAAGCCATTCATTTCAAAGACGAAAACCGCTTTTTGCGTTGGCAAGCGCCGGCAGGGCGGGGTGTGCGATTTCTGCCGACAGGCACCGGCGCCGCGCATCCGCCCAACCGTGGTGCATGATGCTTTACATCCTTCGTGCCCAGGCGCTACAATCGGCTGTATTGATGTTAGCGTTAACATGAGGAAATGACGACACAAGCGCGAGACGACAACAAGGGGACGGCCTGGGTAGTCATGGGCGTGAGCGGCTGCGGCAAGACCAGCATCGGCGAAAAGCTGGCCGCCGCGCTTGGCGTGCCGTTCATCGAGGGCGACGCCTTTCATTCTCAGGCCAATATCGCCAAGATGACGGCCGGCATTGCGCTGACCGACGATGACCGCCGCGACTGGCTCCTGACCCTGCGCGACAAGCTCGCCGCACGCGAGGGCGGGGCGGTGCTGTCGTGTTCCTCGCTCAAGCGCGCCTATCGCGACTTGCTGCGCAGCGCCGGCGGCGACGTGCGCTTCGCCCATCTGGCCGGCGAGCGCGGCCTGCTGCTCGAACGCGTCAGCAACCGCCCCGGCCACTACATGCCGCCATCGCTGCTCGACAGCCAGCTGGAGACGCTCGAACCCCTGCAGCCGGACGAAGCCGGCATTACCCTCGACATCCGCGACAGCCAGGAACAACTGGTCGCGCAAATCCTCGCCAGCGTCCGGACCTGACGCTGCGCCCTCCACCCCGTCGCATGCGTATGCCGGCGGGGTAATCGCACACGAAACGTTCACATCCGTTTGACGCCTTGCGGGAATCGGACTATATTTTTCTTTCCTGTTTGGAAAGGTTTCCAATTTCCTTATTCCGCACGAATCCGCATGCATTCGAGACCAACGGCAAGTTGGCGAGGCGCGGCACGGCCATCCTGGCACGGCCGCATTTTCTTGTAGTGAGAACAAGAGGAGTCGACGTGAACAACCAGAACCAGAAACATCGCTCGAGATGGAAACCTTTCCATTCGCTTCCCGCAGCGCTTGTCACAGGTGCTCTGCTGGCCTGTGCAGCGCAGGCCGCGGCCAGCGTCACCAATCCGGTCATCGGCCAGCTGCTGTGGTCCGAGGAATTCAATGGCAGCAGCGTGAACACTGGCGTGTGGAACCTGCAGGACGGTAACGGCTGCCAGATCGGCCTGTGCGGCTACGGCAACGCCGAGCTGCAGTACTACAGCCCCAACAACGCCAGCATCGTCAACGTGCCTTTCGAATCGGGCACGCGCGCGCTGGCGATCCAGGCGCGCAGCCAGACGATCGGCAGCAATGTCTTCACCTCGGCCCGGCTCGACACCAAGAACAAGGTGCAGGTGCAGTACGGGATGATCGAGGTGCGCATGGCCACGCCGAACCTCGGCACCGGCTTGTGGCCGGCCGCGTGGATGCTGGGCGTCAGTCCGCAGACCTGGCCGCGCAACGGCGAGATCGACATCATGGAGATGGGCCACAAGGCGTCCGGCCGCGCCGAGGGCGGGGCGCCGTCGTCGAACCACTTCGTCGGCTCGAACGTGATCACCTGGCAGCAGGCCGCCTGCGTGCCCGGCAACGAAAGCTGCGCCGCCTCGACCGCGTGGCAGACCAAGAACTGGTACGTGCCCCAGAATTCGCTCGCGAACCGCTTCGTCACCTACCGCTTCTATTGGGACGAGAGCCAGATGCGCTTCACGACGGTCGACAACGGCGTCGAGCACAATATGTACAACGCGCCGCTGCCGGTCAATTCGAGCGCGCTGCAGGCGCCGTTCTACCTGCTGCTGAACATGGCCGTGGGCGGCAACTTCACCGACGCCGCCAACCCGGGCCAGGTCACGGCGCCGCTGCCCGCCACCATGTACGTCGACTACGTGCGCGTGTATCAGATGGACGGCAAGGGCCAGGTGAAGCTGGGCGACCAGACCGTGCCCGAAGTAGCCGGCAAGTTCGGCGTGTTCACCGACACCACGGCGGTCAACAACAAGCTGGTGGCGGGGACGAGTTCCGACATCTTCCTGTGGAACGTCGCCTCCACCGGCGCCGGCAACACCGCGCCGTTCGAAGGCAGCAACGTCATCGCCTGGAACTACACCACGCCGGGCCAGTGGTTCGGCGGCGGCATCCAGGCGCGCCAGGCGCGCAACCTGAGCAACTACCGCGCCAACGGCACCGTCAAGTTCCGCATCCGGATCCCGGCCAACGTCGGCTTCAGGATCGGCATCGGCGACACCTACACGAACCAGAACTGGGTCAACTTCCCGGCCAATACCACGGCCTATGGATTGACGCGCAACGGGCAGTGGGCGCAGGCCTCGATTCCTGTCTCGACCCTGCTCGGGCCCCTGGTCGCGGCGCAGTCGATCCACGACATCTTCATGATATCGAGCATCGACGGCGCGCTGCCGTCATCGAGCTTCCAGTTCGCGATCGACGACATCGTGTGGGAATCGGGCGGCGGCGGCGCCACGCCGCAGCCGGAGCCGAGCGGCCCGACCTCGGTCAGCCAGACCTCGTCGACGATGCTGCAGTTCCGCACCACCACCGGCGGCTGGGCCGACGTGCACTACACCGTCAACAATGGGCCGCAGCAGAACGTCCGGATGCAGCTCAGCGGCGCCAACAACACCTACACGGCGGGCGGGCTGAAGATCGGGGACGTGGTGCGGTACTGGTTCACCTACTGGGACGCGCAACGCGGGTTCGCGGTGGATACGCAGCAGCAGACGCACACGATGCAGTAATTTAGGGCACGCTTACCTCGAGCCGGTATGTGCGGCCCGCTTCGATGTTGTCGACGCGGGCCGCAGGCAGGGCCACACCATCGCATGTCACCTCGACCCGGTCGACCGCGCCGCGCCTGATGTCGACCTCGAAGGTCGCGCCGCGGAAGCGCCGCGTCACCGTCATGGCGTCCCAGCCAGACGGCAGTTGCGGCGCCACCGTCAGGCCTTTCAGGTCGCCCTTCAGGCCGCACAGCCCCTCGATCAGGCAGCGGTAGACCCAGGCCACGGTGCCGGTGTTGAACAGCTGGCTCGAGCGCCCGGCGGTGCGCGGATATTCCTTGTAGGCGCCGCGGTAGTAATTGGGGATGAACACCGGCAGCTGGCCGCGCTGCAGGTAGTCGTCCAGGCCGGGGCCGGGGATCATCTTGCGCAGCGCGTCGAAGGCGCGGTCGGCTGCGCCGATCGTGTACAGGCTGTAGATGTAGAACACCGCGGCGTGGTTGTACACGGCGCCGTTCTCGGCCGAGCCGGGATGCTTCTGCGTGACGCGGCCGACGTCCTCGCGCATGCCGCTGTAGGGCGGCGCGAACATCTGCACGCCGTAGGGCGTGCGCAACTGCTCGTCGATCGCATTCAACATCAGCGCGCGTCGATCGGCGCTGGCGGCGCCCGACAGGAAGGCCCAGCTTTGCGGGTTCAGGTAGATGCGGCCTTCGGTGTCGCTGGCGACGCCGAACTTGACGTCGTCGTCGGTGATGCCGCGTGCGAACCAGGCGCCGTCCCACAGATGGGCTTCGGCGGCGCCGTTCATCGCTTCGGCGCCGGCGCGGTAGCGCGTCAGCGAAGCGGCGTCGCCGCGCGCCGCGCACACGTCGGCCCACAGGTTCAGCGCATAAGCCGCCGCCACCGTCAGCCAGCCCGAGACGCCGCGGCCCTTGTAGCCGACCATATTCATCGGGTCGCACCAGTCGCCTTGCTCGATATAGGACAGGCCGCGCGCATCGCGCCGCTGCAACAGCCAGTCCATCGCCAGCGAGATGCGTTCGAACGCGGTTTTCACGTCGCCGTCGTGGGTGGCGACCGGCGCATCGAGGATGGCGTCGTCGCCGGTCTCGTCGAGGTAGGCGCGCAGGCATACCGGCAGCCACACGCAGTGGTCGGTGTGCGGGATCTGGTTGATGTATTTCAGTTCGGCGCCTTCGAACAGCAGGATCCCGTCCGGCATCGCGCCATTGGCTTCCTGCTGGCTCAGCGCATGCAGGAAGGCGGCGCGCGCCGCCGCCGGCTTGACGAAGGCCATGCCCATATTGTCCTGCAGGTAGTTGCGGGTCTGCGGGTCGGTGGAGAGGCGGTTGACGTCGCCGTGGTAATAGACCTGGCGCGCGAGCCAGGTGTTGACGAAGTTGTCGAGCTCGCGGTCCGGGGTCGCGATCCGCAGCACGCCTTCGCCCTCCAGGATATAAGCCGCGTAGTCGCGCGCGGCGGCGGCGAAACCCTGTTCGCTCAGGTATGTGTCGCGCAGGGACGCGATCTCGGCATCGTCGAAGGCGGGGCCGAACAGGAAGCGCCGCGTGGCCGCTTCGTTTGGCGCCAGCGCCAGCCGGTACTGGACCACGGCGGCCGGCGTCTCGTAGCGCGCGTCGCCGCAGCCCAGGCGTTCGCCGGCCAGCGCGGACGGCGCATGCAGGCCGCCTTCGCCCTCGAAGGCGATCTGCCCGACTTCCCAGGCGTCCGGCGCCTGTTCGCACAGCAGCACCGTGCGGTCCTTGAACAGGCGGTTCTTGAAATAATCTTCCAGCTTCTGGTAGGGCGTGACGCTGGAGGCGACGATGCCTCCCAGGTCGTGGCGGTACTCGGCCGACTGGTACATCCACGACATGTAGCCGATCGTGAAATAGGGATAGACGCTGATGCGGCGCGGGCGGTCCGACAGGTTCGTCACTTCCATCGACCACAGCTCGGCGACGTCGTCCACCGGCAGGCCGAGCACGAGTTCGATGCGGATGCCGAACTTCTCGACGGTCCAGCGCAGGTCGTGGCGGCCGACCGAGAATTCGAAGCGGTCGACGCCACCGCGCACCGGTTCGTAGGGCGCCGAGAACAGCTCGCCCGTGTCTTCGTCCTTCACGTAGAAGAAGCGGCCCGGATGGTGGGCGTAGTAGTGCTGCTCCGGCTGCATGAAGGACTTGGCCTGCATGTTCGGCGCATGCGAATACTTGCTCGGCTCCGGCTGCATGAACTGGGCGGTGGCATAGCCGCGGCAGGTCGACTGGATCATCATCCTGCGGTTCCACAGGAAGCCGCCGGCCTGCGGCATCGCGGTGGGGCTGGTGAGCACGTAGCGGTCGTCTTGCGGGTGCAGCATGGATGGAGTCTCCAATGTTTTCATGGCGCCGCCTTGCGCGCCGCCAGCTCGAGCTGGATGCGCGCCAGCAGCTTGCCGTCGAGGTGATAGAAGCACATGACCAGCACCGCCATCAGGGCGAACGAGGCCGGCACGAAGGACATCAGCCACACGATGCCGGCCTGCGAGCCGGTCGTCTGCGCGGCATTGGGCACGTAGCCCAGCGCGGTGAACACGGCGCCGATCACGCTCACCGCGACCGCGGTGCCGAGCTTTTGCGAGAAAGTGGCGGCGGCGAAGGTCATGGCGGTGGCGCGGCGGCCGGTGGTCCATTCGTTGTAGTCGGCGGTGTCGGCATACATCGAGAACGCCAGCGGCGACTTGGGGCCGAGCACGAAGCCGGTGGCCGCCTGCAGCGCGAACATCAGGTCGATGCGGTCGCTGGGAATCAGGAAGAAGGCGGCCGAGAAAACGGCGGTCGCGCTCATCAGCACGATCATGAGCAGTTTCTTGTCGACGAAGCGGGTCATGAGCGGCGTGCAGGCGGCGCCGATGGCGGCGAAGATCATATAGGTCGGCACGAAGCTCGCCATCAGCTCGGGGCGTTCGACCACATACTTGAAGTAATAGGCCGAGGTGGTGGTGCGCAGGGTGATGGTCACCATGATCACCAGGGCCAGCACGAACAGCACCACCCAGGGACGGTTGGCGGCCAGGTCGCGAATGTCGCGCAGCACGTCGCTCTTCTGGCCGGGCGGCGGGGCGATCCGCTCGCGCGTGTTGGCGAAGGTGATCAGGAACATCAGGGCGGCGGCGATGCTCCAGGCGACCATGGTCAGCTGCCAGCCGCGTTCATCGTCGCCGCCGCCCAGCCACCCCACCATGGCCGGCGTGGCGGCCGTTACCAGGGTGGAGCCGGCGAAGGCGAAGATGAAGCGCAGGCCGTTGATGGTCGAGCGCTCCTGCGGGTCGGCCGACATCACGCCGGACAGCGCGTTATAGGGGATGTTGACGCAGGTGTAGAACACCATCATCGCCAGGTAGCTGGCGTAGGCCCAGACGAGTTTGCCGTCGGCGTCGAGGTCGGGCGTGGTGTAGGTGAGCACGGCGGCGGCGCCGAGCGGGATCGACATCCAGACCAGATAGGGGCGGAACTTGCCGAAGCGGGTGCTGGTGCGGTCGGCGGCGGCGCCGATCAGCGGGTCGGTGAAGGCGTTGATCAGCTTGATCGAGGCGAGCAGGGTGGCAGCCTGGGCCGCCGAGATGCCGAAGGTGTCGGTGTAGAAAATCAGCAGGAAGGTCGCGATATTGGCCCAATAGAAATTGAAGCCCATATCGGCTACGCCATAGCTGAGCTTTTCGCGCCAGCCGAGAGCATGACCGATGCTTTTTTCTTCAGGAACCAGGGCTTCAGGCGCGCGCTTGAGCATGGTTTGTCTCCGTGTATATTTTTGTGCGACGACGGAGAGGAAACGTCCACCGTGCCTTGAATGATAACGCTAACATCAGCGGCAAGTATGCGGCGGGGTGAATGGAATGTCAACACACGCGTTGCGTCTGTTTCAGCCGGGATGTGACAGTGTGCGCATCTTGATGAGGCAGACGACTGCTAGCATGAACTGTCCAGCCAGCAGGAGAGGCAAAGTGTTCGCACCGCCATCAACAACTTTCTTGAAGAGCCAACTGTACGCTACTTTGCTGCTCGGCATCCTGGCAAGTCCATCCAGCCTCGCCTGTTACGCGCCTCCACGCGAGCAGATGGTCACACCTGAAGCGCAGATCGCCATGGCCACGGATGTCTCCGTCGCCAAAGTCGTCAGAGCGACGCCCACATCGATCCGCGGAGGTGGAGGACGCCTGACCGTTGAATACGAATTCGAAGTGCAAGAGCGCATCCGGGGCTTCCCCGCACAGCGGTTCATTATCGTTGGCGCGGCGGGAGAGACGCGATCGCCGCCGTCATCCCTTGACCACAGTGATGAAAAGTTCTGGGAACGTGGAGGGGGACGCCTGTACAACGATTCCGACTGCGTGCTGCGACCGAACTTCGAGATCGGCGAAATGTATTTGATTTTCCGCGGCAGGCCCGCCACCTGGCGCAGCTTCGAGTACATCGAAACCGTGCGCGGCCAGCCCAATCCAGACGACAGGTGGCTGGCCTACGTGAGGGAACAGCTGGAAAGCCGGAGCCAATGAAAAAGCCGCCGTGCCTGAAAAGGGACGGCGGCTTCATTTAGCGGCGAGAGACGGTCAGAACTCTTCCCATTCTGCCTCATTGACCTTGGCTGGTGCAGTAGGCTTGCCGGTGGCCTTGGCGGCTGCCGGCTTGGCGACAGGTGCTGGCTTGGCCGCCGCACGCGCCACCGGCTTGGCCAACGCCGGCCGTGCGGGCGGACGCTTCACCGCAACCACCGGCGCCGCCGGGGTCACATACCGCGCATCGAGCTTGAACACATCGACCACCTGCGCCAGGCGCTGCGCCTGATCCTGCAGCGCCGCGGTGGCGGCGGTGGCTTCCTCGACCAGCGCCGCGTTCTGCTGGGTCGCATTGTCCATCTGGCCCATGGCCTGGTTGACCTGATCGATGCCGGTGATCTGTTCCTGGCTGGCCGACGAGATTTCTCCCATGATGTCGGTCACGCGCTGGATCGAGTCGACCACTTCGCGCATCGTCGCGCCGGTGTGGTCGACCAGCCTGGTGCCGGTGTCGACCTTTTCGACCGAGTCGCCGATCAGTTGCTTGATTTCCTTGGCGGCGGCGGCCGAGCGCTGCGCCAGCGTGCGCACTTCCGAGGCCACGACCGCGAAGCCGCGGCCCTGCTCCCCGGCGCGCGCCGCTTCCACGGCCGCGTTCAGCGCCAGGATATTGGTCTGGAAGGCGATGCCGTCGATGACCGCGATGATGTCGACGATCTTGCGCGACGAATCGTTGATCGAGCCCATGGTGGCGACCACCTGGTCGACCGCCTGGCCGGCCTGGGTGGCCACGCTCGAGGCGGCGATCGCCAGCTGGTTGGCCTGGCGCGCGTTGTCGGCGTTCTGGCGCACGGTGCCGGTCAGTTCTTCCATCGAGGCGGCGGTTTCTTCCAGCGCCGCGGCTTGCTGTTCGGTGCGGCTGGACAGGTCGAAGCTGCCGGCCGCGATTTCGCTCGAGGCGCCGCTGATGGTTTGCGTGCCGCTGCGCACTTCGTCGACGATCTTCGACAGGGACGTATTCATATGGCCCAGCGCGCGCAGCAGGGCGCCGGTTTCATCGGTCGCCCTGGTGTCGATCTCGACCGTCAGGTCGCCGGCCGCCACCTGTTCGGCCGCGTGCACCGCCTGGCGCAGCGGACGGGTGATCGAGCGGGTCAGCAGCCAGGCGAACACGCCGCCCAGCAGCAGCGCGCCGGCAGCCAGCGAGCCGATCACGACGTTGCCGCGGGCCGCGGTGCTGGCGATCAGCCCGGCGCTCGCGGCGATGCGCTTGTGCTGCAGGTCGACCAGTTCCTTCACGCGTTCCTGGTAGGCCTTGGCGGTGGGATTGAATTGCTGGGTCAGGATCTGTTCCGCCAGTTCGACGTTGCCGTCGGCCTTGGCCTTGACCGCGCCATCGCGCGCCTTGCTGTAGGCGGCGCGGTGTTCCATGACCGACTTGAACAGGGCGGTCTCGTCGTCGCCGCTGATCAACGGTTCGATTTTCTTGACCAGGTCGGCCGACAGCTTGCCGGTGGAGGCCGAGTCTTCCTTGAAGAACTCGGTCAGCGACGGGTCGCTGCTCTTGACGATGGCGGCGGTGCGGCGCACGGCGGCGAAGATCTGGGTGTACCACTCGGCGATCATGCGCTCCTTCGCCAGCGGTTCTGCCAGAATCGCCTCTGTCTCGTGGGCGACCTGGTTCAGGCGCCAGACGCCGACGGTAGCGATGATGACGGTCATCAGAAGCGTCAGGGCGAAGCCGGCGGCCAGGCGCGTACCGATGTTGAGTTTGATGAAATTGCCCATGTTTTGTGTAATTGAGATAGGGTTTTTTCCGCCGGAATGGCGGCATCCGTGCGGCGTTTGTCTTATGACACCAGAACTGTCTGTACAAATGTTGTCGGTAAAATATTGTCTCGTCCGACCGGTTACAATTATTGCCCAACTGAAACGAAAATGCACTCGGAATAGTGGTTTTGTGAACGGTCCACGACACTGTTTTTTGGGAACTTGCCGTCTTGATATGAAGAAGTATTTGCAGGATTAAGGTATAATTTCTATTTCCCGCGCGTGCCATTCGGCACCATCAGCACAATGACCAAATTCGTATTCGTCACTGGCGGCGTCGTGTCTTCCCTGGGCAAAGGGATCGCGGCCGCCTCCCTCGCCGCGATCCTCGAGAGCCGCGGCCTCAAAGTCACCCTGCTCAAGCTCGATCCCTACATCAACGTCGACCCGGGCACCATGAGCCCGACCCAGCACGGCGAAGTGTTCGTCACCGATGATGGCGCCGAGACCGACCTCGACCTCGGCCACTACGAGCGCTTCATCAGCACGCGCATGAAGAAGGTGAACAACTTCACCACCGGCCAGATCTATGAATCGGTGATCCGCAAGGAGCGTCGCGGCGAATACCTCGGCAAGACCGTGCAGGTCATCCCGCACATCACCAACGAGATCCAGGATTACATCCGCCGCGGCGCCGAAGGCGTCGACGTCGCGCTGGTCGAGATCGGCGGCACCGTGGGCGACATCGAATCGCTGCCGTTCCTGGAAGCCGCGCGCCAGCTGTCGCTGCGCTCGGGCCGCAAGGGCGCCGCTTTCGTGCACCTGACCCTGGTGCCGTACATCGCATCGGCCGGCGAACTCAAGACCAAGCCGACCCAGCACAGCGTGCAGAAGCTGCGCGAGATCGGCATCTCGCCGAACGCGCTGCTGTGCCGCGCCGACCGCCGCATCCCGGACGACGAACGCGCCAAGATCTCGCTGTTCGCCAACGTCGAAGAGCAGGCCGTGATCTCGGTGTGGGACGTGGACACCATCTACAAGGTGCCGCAAGTGCTGTGCGACCAGGGCCTGGACGACATCATCCTCGAAGCCCTGGGCCTCGAAGCGCCGAAGGCCGACCTGTCGATGTGGACCAAGCTGATTCACACGCTGGAAAATCCGAAGCACGAGATCACCATCGGCATGGTCGGCAAGTACGTCGACCTGATCGAATCCTATAAGTCGCTGACCGAGGCGCTGCGCCACGCCGGCATCCACACCGAGAGCCGGGTCAATATCGAGTACCTCGATTCGGAAGAGATCGAAACCCGCGGCTGCGAGCACCTGGCCAAGTACGACGCCATCCTGGTGCCGGGCGGCTTCGGCAAGCGCGGCGTGGAAGGCAAGATCATGGCCGCGCGCTACGCCCGCGAAAACAAGATCCCTTACCTCGGCATCTGCCTGGGCATGCAGGTCGCGCTGATCGAGTACGCCCGCAATATGGCCGGCCTGCCGAACGCGAACTCGACCGAGTTCGATCCGGAAACCGACCAGCCGGTCGTGGCCCTGATCACCGAGTGGCAGAACCACGACGGCAAGGTCGAGAAGCGCGACGTGAGTTCGGACCTGGGCGGCACCATGCGCCTGGGCGCCCAGACCTGCGCCGTCAATCCGGGCACGCTGGCGGCCGAGATCTACGGCAACGTCGTGACCGAGCGTCACCGCCACCGCTACGAAGGCAACAACTATTACCTGCCGAAGGTCGAAGCGGCCGGCCTGACCGTGTCGGCGCGCACCCCGAACGAAGACCTGTGCGAGATCATGGAACTCCCGCGTGACGTGCACCCGTGGTACATGGGCGTGCAGTTCCACCCCGAGTTCAAGTCGACGCCGCGCAATGGCCATCCGCTGTTCACCTCGTTCATCCGGGCGGCGCTGGCGCACCAGGCTTCCAACACCAATACCGCGGCAGGCGCGGCCAATGCGGCGCCCGCACTGCAAGGAGATGCAGCATGAAACTCGCTGGATTCGACGTCGGCCTCGAGCACCCGATCTTCCTGATCGCCGGCACCTGCGTGATCGAATCGCGCCAGATGGCGATGGACACCGCCGGCACGCTGAAAGAGATCACCTCGGCGCTGGGCATCCCGTTCATCTATAAATCGTCGTTCGACAAGGCCAATCGCTCGTCGGGCAAGTCGTTCCGCGGCCCTGGCCGCGAAAAGGGCCTGGAGATCCTGGCCGATGTGCGCCGCGAAATCGGCGTGCCGGTCCTGACCGACGTGCACGACGAAGAGATGATCCCCGAAGTGGCGAGCGTCGTCGACGTGCTGCAGACCCCGGCCTTCCTGTGCCGCCAGACCGACTTCATCAACGCCTGCGCGCGTTCGGGCAAGCCGGTCAACATCAAGAAGGGCCAGTTCCTGGCCCCTGGCGACATGAAGAACGTGATCGACAAGGCGCGTGCCGCCGCCCGCGAAGCCGGCCTGCCGGAAGATAACTTCATGGCCTGCGAACGCGGCGCCTCGTTCGGCTACAACAATCTGGTGTCGGACATGCGCGGTCTGGCCATCATGCGCGAATCGAACTGCCCGGTGGTGTTCGATGCGACCCATTCGGTGCAGCTGCCGGGCGGCCAGGGCACTTCGTCCGGCGGCCAGCGCGAGCACGTCCCGGTCCTGTCGCGCGCCGCCGTGGCGGCGGGCATCGCCGGCCTGTTCATGGAGACGCACCCTGATCCGGCCAATGCGATGTCGGATGGCCCGAACGCCGTGCCGCTGGGGCATATGAAGGAACTCCTGACCACGCTCGTCGAGATCGACCGCATCGTCAAGAAGACCGGTTTCATGGAAACCAAGTTCAAGTAATCGCAACTTCGGCGCGCCGCGCAGGTCCAGCAGACTGCACGCGCGCGCCCGTCACCCATTTCTACCCTTTCTGGAGACTGAGAAACATGAGTGCTATCGTTGATATTATCGGCCGCGAAGTCATTGATTCGCGCGGTAACCCGACCGTCGAATGCGACGTGCTGCTGGAATCGGGCGTGATGGGCCGCGCCGCGGTGCCGTCGGGCGCCTCGACCGGTTCGCGCGAAGCGATCGAACTGCGTGACGGCGATCCGAAGCGTTACTTCGGCAAGGGCGTGCTGCAGGCCTGCGAGAATATCAACACCGAGATCTCCGAAGCGATCATGGGCCTGGACGCCAATGAGCAAGCCTTCCTGGACCGCACCCTGATCGATCTCGACGGCACCGAAAACAAGAGCCGCCTGGGCGCCAACGCCATGCTGGCCGTGTCGATGGCCGTCGCCAAGGCCGCCGCCGAAGAAGCCGGCCTGCCGCTGTACCGCTACTTCGGCGGTTCGGGCGCGATGCAGATGCCGGTGCCGATGATGAACGTCATCAACGGCGGCGCGCACGCCGACAACAACCTGGACATCCAGGAATTCATGATCATCCCGGTCGGCGCTCCTTCGTTCAAGGAAGCGATCCGCTACGGCGCCGAGGTGTTCCACACCCTGAAAAAGATCCTGCACTCGAAGGGCCTGAACACTGCCGTCGGCGACGAAGGCGGCTTCGCTCCGTCGGTCGCGAACCATGAAGAAGCCATCAAGCTGATCATGCAGGCGATCGAGCAGGCCGGCTACGTGGCCGGCCAGGACATCGCCCTGGGCCTGGACTGCGCCGCCAGCGAATTCTTCAAGGACGGCAAGTACGTGCTGGAAGGCGAAGGCGGCCTGGCGCTGTCGGCAGCCGACTTCACCAATATGCTGGCGACCTGGTGCGACAAGTACCCGATCATCTCGATCGAGGACGCGATGGCCGAAGGCGACTGGGAAGGCTGGGCAACGCTGACCGCGGCGCTGGGCAAGAAAGTGCAGCTGGTGGGCGACGACCTGTTCGTTACCAACACCAAGATCCTGAAAGAGGGCATCCAGAAGGGCATCGCCAACTCGATCCTCATCAAGATCAATCAGATCGGCACCCTGACCGAGACCTTCGCCGCCATCGAGATGGCCAAGCGCGCCGGCTATACCGCCGTGATCTCGCACCGTTCGGGCGAAACCGAAGACTCGACCATCGCCGACATCGCGGTTGGCACCAACGCCCTGCAGATCAAGACCGGCTCGCTGTCGCGTTCGGACCGCATGGCCAAGTACAACCAGCTGCTGCGCATCGAGGAAGACCTGGGCGACATCGCCAGCTATCCTGGCCGCGACGCGTTCTACAACCTGAAGTAATCCACCTGGCCGGCGGGCGGGGAGGGCGCTTGCGCTTCCTGTTCTCCGGCCAGATCGCATCCTTTTTGCCGCCATGCGCCTGATCACGATCGCCCTCGCTGTCCTGCTCGTGCTGATCCAGTACCCACTCTGGCTCGGCAAGGGGGGCTGGCTGTCCGTGGCCGACATGCGGGGCCAGGTCGATGCCACGCGGCTCAAGACCGAACAGCTCACCGCGCGCAACGCCAAGCTGGCCTCGGAGGTCGAAGACCTGCGCGAGGGCCTGGGGGCGGTGGAAGAGCGCGCGCGCTACGACCTGGGCATGATCAAGCAGGGCGAGATCTTCGTGCAGGTGCTGCGCAAGAACGAGCAGCCGGTCGAGTCGATGACCGTGCCGCCTCCGCCGCCACCGGCAAAGGATGGCGCCAAGCATGGCGCGACCCCGACCAACTAGTCAATCCCCATGAGTGAACAGCATTCCCCGTTTGATTCCGCCGGCCTCGATTCGCTCGATGCGATCGCGGATTGCCTGGCAGATGCCTTCGAAGATGGCGACGGCGCCGTCGTCGGCGCGGCGTTGAAGGCGGTGTCGCAGGCGCCGGGATTGGGCGCGCTGGCCGCCGCGGTCGGCGTGCCGCGCGAGCAGCTGGGCGCTGCCTTGGCGTCGGGCGAGTTCGACCTCGATCTCACGCTCGAGATCATGAAGGTGGTCGACTTGCATATGAGTGGTGGGCGCAGCGGCGATTGAGCCGCTTGCACGTCCGGTTCAACGCTGGTTGCGGCCCCTGCGGACCGCAACCTCACATCATCAGTTCTTCGAATCCGACGACGCTTCACCCTGGGTATGGCCCGCGCCCTGCTCCAGGAAGGCGCGCAGCATCCACGCATTCTTCTCGTGCACTTCCATGCGATTGGCCAGCATGCCGGCGGTCGGCTGGTCGTCGGCGGCATCGGCGATGCGGAAGGCCGCACGCGCGGTGCGCGCCACCGCTTCCTGGCCCGCGACCAGCTGGCGGATCATTTCTTGCGCGCCCGGCACGTCCGCTTCTTCCTTGATGGTCGACAGCTCGGCGTAGCGCTTGTAGGTGCCCGGTGCGAAGTGGCCCAGGGCGCGGATGCGCTCGGCGATGTCGTCCAGCGCGTTCCACAGCTCGGTGTACTGTTCCTGGAACATCACGTGCAGGGTCTGGAACATCGGGCCGGTCACGTTCCAGTGGAAGTTGTGGGTCTTCAGGTACAGCATGTAGCTGTCGGCCAGGACGTGCGACAGCGAGTCGACGATTTTTGCGCGGTCTTCGGTGCTGATGCCAATATCGATGTTCATGTGCTTCCTCCGTAAGTCAGTGATGTCTAGATGGTGTCGCTGTTCGAAAATGCAACAGTGTCAAAGATGCATCAGCTTACCACTTCGGCGAAAAAGTCGTAGGACATCAGGCGGAGTAAGCCTGCTCCAGCAAACCATCACTAGTCGGATACAAGGAGAGGGACCATGATAAGTCGTCTGCTACCCTAATATTTATTAGGGTATTATGATACCTAACGCTGCCCGCTACTTGCTTGGCTGGCTTCTTGGCTACCTACTTATTTGGCAACCTGGCTGCCTCCACTACGATCCGTTGGCAGGAAAATCGAGCGATGAACAAGATTGACGCCATCAAGACACTTTCTGTGCTGGACCAGCGGGGCGTGTACGTCTTTTCCAAGAGCGACCTTGCCAAGGCATTTCCGAGCGAAAAAGAAAAGGCCCTTGAAAAGTCCTTGCAACGACTGGTATCCGATGGAATCCTCGAGCGGGTCGCGAAGGGCGTCTATATCAATCCCATGGCCAGATCCATGAAGGGGCGGGTCATCGAGGACATCGCGTCTGTCTTGAGGCGCGGTCATTTTTCGTATGTGAGCAGGGAGTCGATGCTGTCCGAGTACGGTGTTATCTCTCAAGTTCCCGTGAGCCGGATCACCCTCATGACGACAGGTGCAAACGGCGTATATGAGACCCCGTACGGCGTCATCGAATTCACGCATACCAAGCGCCCGCCAGCGGAACTCGTCAAACGCACGACGTCGATGAAAGGGCGCCCGCTGCGTATCGCTACGAGGCGGGCGGCTGTTGCCGACCTCATGCGCTCCGGGCGAAACACCAATATGATCGACGCAAGAGAGCTTTCCGATGCCTGAAAACTTCAATGATCTGGTCGACCTGGCAATGCAGCAGCCAGGCCGCACGGCCATGCGTCCCGTCGTCGAGAAAGAGATTCTCCACTACGATATCTTTTATTCGCTCGACCGGGCCGGTTTGCTCAATGACCTGGTCTTCCAGGGCGGGACATCCTTGCGGCTCTGCCGCGGATCGAACCGGTTCAGCGAAGATCTCGACTTCGCGGGAGGCCGCGACTTCACGTCGCAAAAAATGCAGGCAATCAAAGCCTGTATCGAAAAGCATCTGGGCGGAAGATATGGACTCTTGGTCGAGGTTAAGGAACCCAAGGAAATGGCTGCTCTGCCAGACTACGAGAACGTTCGTGTCGACAAATGGCAGGTCAGTGTCGAGACGTCTCCCGAGCGGCGTGACCTTCCACGCCAGCGTATCAAGCTGGAGATCGCGAACGTGCACGGACGCTGGGCGACGCCAGGTTTTCGGTCTATCTCAAGAATACGATCGGCCAGGTGCTTGGCGCCATGGCGGCCCACCTTCACGGAGAGCAGGGTGCGCTCGCCCACGGTTTCAGGATGTAGCCGATAGCGCGTCGCAGCTCGATGCATTTGCCATGCGCCCCCTTGAACCGACGTAATGTTCGGCGGCACCACGGCGTGGACTGATCGCTGTCGACATCGTCGAGCGAGGGCGCCGCGGTGCGCTGACCGGACCGGTGCGCCGGCGTTCCCGGCGCAAGCGATCTCAGTGCGTGCTGCCGCTCGGCGGCATCATGGTCTGCACCGGGCTGTCGCTGGCGAACAGCTGGGCGCAATCGACCTTGTCGAAGGCGTAGTGCTTACCGCAGAAATCGCAGTTGATGCCCAGTTCGCCCAGCTCGGCCAGCGCCGATTCGACTTCTTCCTGGCCCAGCATCTTGAGCATGTTGCCGACCTTTTCACGGTTGCAGCTGCAGTGGAATTGCGGGTGCAGCGGGTCGAACACGCGGATGGTCTCTTCCCAGAACAGGCGGTGCAGCAGGGTCGAGATGTCGGTCGACAGCAGCTCTTCGCGCTTGACGGTCTGGCCCAGCATGGCGGCGCGGTTCCAGGTTTCCAGGTCTTCGGCCTCGGTGGCCTGCTTGGTCTGGTCTTCCTTGCCGCTGTGGCGCGGCAGCTTTTGCAGCAGCAGGCCGCGCGCGACCTGGTCGTCGGCCGCCAGCCACAGGCGCGTGTCCATCTGTTCCGAACGCAGCATGTAGTTCTCGATCACGGTCGCCATGTCGTCGCCGTCGAGCGGCACCACGCCCTGGTAGGGCTGCTGGCCCGGGACCTTGTCGGCCGGGTCGAGCGTGATCACGAAGCGGCCCTTGCCGTTCACATTGAACAGCTGGCCCAGGGTGGCGTCGTCGGCGATCTCGACGTCGGGCGCCAGCTTGGCCGTGGCGCGCATGCGCAGGTCGGCGTCGCACTCGACCACCAGCAGGCGCACCGGACCGTCGCCATGGATCTGCATCACGATCGCGCCGTTGAACTTGAGGTTGGCCGACAGCAGGGCGCCGGCCGCCACCATCTCGCCCAGCACCGAACGCACCGCCTTCGGGTAAGCATGACGGGCCTGGATCTCGCGCCAGGTGTCCGAAATCTCGACCAGCTCGCCGCGCACGGCCGCATTGTCGAAGATGAATTTTTGCAGGGTGTCCCTGTTGGTGGTGCCAGTATCCGTAGTCGTCATTCTTTATCCGATTTTCTTGAGCTGCGCCTTGAACAGCTGGCCGCGCGCCACATAGCTCGCGGCGGTGCCTTCCAGGCGCAGCAGGTCTTCTTGTGTCAGTGTCCGCACCACCTTCGCGGGCGAACCCAGGATCAGCGAGTGGTCGGGAAATTCCTTGCCTTCCGTGACCAGGGCGCCGGCGCCGACCAGGCAACCCTTGCCGATCCGCGCGCCGTTGAGCACCACGGCCTGGATCCCGATCAGCGATCCGTCGCCTACCGTGCAGCCGTGCAACATGGCCTGGTGGCCGATCGTCACGTTCCTGCCGATGTCGAGCGGGTAGCCCGGATCGGTGTGCATCACGGCGCCTTCCTGAACATTGCTGTTCTCGCCGATCGTGATGCGCTCGTTGTCGCCGCGCAGCGTGGTGCCAAACCACACCGACGCATTCGCGGCAAGCGTGACCTTGCCCACCAGGGTGGCCGTGTCGGCGACAAAGGCCGACGGATCGATCTCGGGCGCATGCTCGCCCAGCTGGTAAATCGCCATGGATGTGCTCGCGGAGGTGGAAATGCCGCTATTCTACCGCCACCGTCCTGTCCCGAAGTCCGGCAGATGGGGCCGCGGCGCGCGAATTCAACTGCCGGCCCGTATAATCATCCGAACGACCGTACTAATTTAGGAACAGCATGAAACCCTCCCGTTCTGAATTCCTGACCGTTCGCGGCCTGCGCATGCACGTACGCCACTGGGGCACGCCCGGCGCGCCCAAGCTGTTCATGCTGCACGGCTGGATGGACGTGTCGGCCTCGTTCCAGTTCATGGTCGACTGCCTGCAAGGCGACTGGCACGTGATCGCGCCCGACTGGCGCGGCTTCGGCCAGAGCGCGCGTTCGGGCTTCGATACCTACTGGTTCCCGGACTACGTGGCCGACCTCGACGTCCTGCTCGACCACTACGCCCCGGACGAGGCGGTGAACCTGCTCGGCCACAGCATGGGCGGCAATATCGCCGGCATCTATGCCGGCGTGCGGCCGCAGCGCATCGCGAAGCTGGTCAACCTGGAGGGCTTCGGCCTGCCGACCACGCACCCGAAGCAGTATCCGGGCCGCGTGGCCAAGTGGCTGGACGAGTTGCGCGATCCTCCCGAGATGCGCGGCTATGCCAGCCTGGAGGAAGTGGCGGCGCGCCTGCGCAAGACCAATCCGCGCCTGGCGCCCGAGCGCGCCACCTTCCTGGCCGCCCACTGGGCCGAGCAGGACCGCGACGGCCTGTGGAAGATCCTGGGCGATCCGGCGCATAAAATGAGTTCGCCGCTGCTGTACCACGTCGACGAGATCATGGCTTGCTGGAGCGCGATCACGGCGCCGGTGCTGTGGGTCGAGGCCGAGGACACCGATATGTGGCGCTGGATGGGCGCCAAGGAGCAGGCGCGCGCCGAGGTCGACCGCAGGATGGCCTACCTGAAGGACGTGACGCCGCGCATGGTGCCGCAGGCTGGCCATATGCTGCATCATGACCAGCCGGAACTGCTGGCAAGCATGGTCGAGGAATTCCTGGCCGTCACCTGAGCACCTTGCCTGGCCGCATCGTCAGCGCACTCCAGGTGTGGCGCAGCGTGGCCAGCAAGGTCACCAGCGCCACCCCGGCCAGCGCCAGCCAGGGCATCGAATACATGCGCGGCGCATGCTCGACGAAGCCGGCCCGGTAATGGCCGAGCGCGAGGAAGGCCAGTGGCAGGCCGAGCACGGCGGCCACCCCGACCAGGCTGCCCAGTTCGCGTCCAAGCAGCATGGCGATCTGGGCGCGGCCGGCGCCGTAGAGCTTGCGCAGCACGATTTCGCGCGCGCGCCGCTGCACGATCGAGGCCGACAGCGCGACCATGCCGAAGGCCGTGATCGCCAGCGCGATCAGGGTGGCCAGCGCCAGCAGCCGGGCCAGGCGGCGGTCGTCGGCATAATTGGCGGCCAGTACGTCGGCCGCACGCTCGGTGTGCATGATGGCATGCGGGAAGTAACGGTTCCATAGCGCCGCCACGGCGCGCTCGGCGTCGGGCATCGACGCGGTGCTGCGCACGCTGAGCACGGCGGCCCAGTCGGTATTGAGCACATACAGCGTGGCGCGCGGCTCGTCGTGCAGCGAGCGGAAGCGCAGTTCGGGGGCGATGCCGAGCACGCGATAAGGAATCATCTTGCCGTCGTCCCCCGGGTGTAGCAAGGTCTGGCCCACTGCGGCCTGGGGAGTGGCGAAGCCGAGCTGGCGCGCGGCGATGGCATTGATCACGACCGGCCCGACCGCGTTTTCCTGGTCCAGGCGCGGATCGAACAGGCGGCCTGCCACCGGTTTCAGGTCATACACCTCGAAGAAATTGGTGTCGACCATCTTCGTTTCTGCCGAGACGCTGGCGCCGCCGTCGCGCTTGATGTCCTGGATCAGGCCGTTGCCGGAGCGTCCGACCACGTGCTCGGACAGCACCATGCCGTGCACGCCGGGCTGCTGGCCGAGCGCCGTCATGAAGCCGCGCACGGCCTCGTTCTTCTTGCCGCGCTCGGGCAAGTCCACGATCAGCAGCGGTGACGCGTCGAAGCCGGGCGAGGCATTGATCGCGAAGCGGGTTTGCAGCGCGATGCCCATGGCCAGGCTGGCCAGGCCGACGGCGGTGGCGATCTGCAGCACGGTCAGCGCCTTTGCCAGGTGCGTACCGGCGCGCGACTCGGTATTGGCGCGTCCGGCCAGGGCCTGGGCGGGGCGCACACGCAGCGCCGTCCAGGTTGGCTGCAGGCCAGCGACCACGCCCAGCATGATGCCGATCAGGAGCGCCGCCGCCACGTTGGCGGGCGCGAACAGCCCATCCAGCTTGCGGTTGACCAGTTCGGCGAACAGGGGCAGGGCGAACCAGGCCAGCAGCAGGCCCAGCAAGGTCGCCAGCAGCGACACCAGCAGCGACTCGGCCATGAATTGCAGCACGATCCGGCGCACGCTCGCGCCCAGCACCTTGCGCATGCCGATTTCGCGCTGGCGCCGCAGGACGCGCACCGTGGCGAGGTTCACGTAATTGATGGCGCCGATGACCAGGATCAGCAGCGCCACCACGGCCAGTCCGGTCACCGTGGCGCGGTCGCCCCGATCGCCGGGCGGCGAGACGGGATTGCGCGCCACGTCACGGTCGAAATACGCTTCGCGCAGCGGTGATAGCGCCAGGTCCATCACCTTGCGTTCGCCCAGGCGCGCGCGCACGTCCGGCGGCACGCCCTGGACCGCGGGCGCGGTGTCGAGCGCGCGCTGGAGCGCCGCCGCCACTTGCGGCACCGCATCCGGGTTTTCGATGCGGAGCAGGAGGCGGCCCCAGGCGCCATGCTCGCCGGTCTGGAGCTCGGTGCGCATGCCCGGGTCGTTCAAGACGGAGCCCACGCCGTACAGGGCCTCGAAGGGAATGGTGGTATTGGCCGGCGGGTCGGGCACGATCGCCGCCACGCGCAGCACCTTGTCGCCGACCTGGACGGTCCGGTCGAGCGCACGCGCGGCGCCGAACAGGCGCCGGGCGGTCGATGCCGTCAGCGCCAGGCCTTCGGGCCGGGTCAGGGCCGCGTCCAGGTCGCCCTCGAGCGCGCGCAGTCCCAGCACCTGGGCGAAATGGGGCAGCACCAGCAGGCTCGGCATCTTGTGCAGGGTGGCGCCCACTTTGACGGTCGGCGGGTCCGGGCGGAAGAATGCGGTAGCGTCGTCCACCCCCGGGGTCTCGCGTGCGATCGTGCGCAGCAGCAGCGGGGCCTGGTCGAACCAGGGCGCCACCGGGTCGACGTTGAAGCGCTGCTTGACGACGTACACCTGTTCCACCTGCGGCACGTGGGCGTCGTAGCGCCAGGAGTACTGGACAAAGCCGAGCAGCAGCAGGCAGGCCGCGAAGCCGACGGAAAGGCCCAGGATGGCAATGGCGCTGTAGCCCGGCTCGCGCACCAGGTGGCGCAGCCCGATCCGGAAATCATCCAGTCTCATGGCGCCACCTCCGCCAGGACGGCATCATCGGAAGCGGCAGCGGAGGCGGCTTCGATCCGGCCGTCGAGCAGGCGCACGATGCGTCCGGCCTGGGCCGCGTGCTCGAGCGAGTGGGTGACCATGACCACGGTAGTGCCTTCCTCGTTGATCTGGCGTAGCAGGCGCATCACTTCATCGCCGTGCCCGGTATCGAGGTTGCCGGTGGGTTCGTCGGCCAGCAGCAGGGCGGGGCGCGCCACCAGCGCACGCGCGATGGCCACGCGCTGCTGCTGGCCACCCGAGAGCTGGGATGGGCGGTGCCGGGCCCGATGGCTGACGCCGAGTTTTTCCAGGATCGCCGCCACGCGCTCGCGCCGCTCCTGCTTCGACACCTCGGTGTAAGTCAGCGCCAGCTCGACGTTCTCCGCCACCATCAGTTCTTCGAGCAGGTTGAAGTCCTGGAAGATGAAGCCGATGCGCCCGCGTCGCAAGGTGTTGAGCGCCATCTCGCTGTGGCCCGCGACGTCCCGGCCATCGAACCAGTACTGGCCGCTGTCACAGGTTTCGAACAGGCCCAGCACCGACAGCAAGGTCGATTTTCCGCACCCGGACGGGCCGGTGATGGCCACGTATTCGCCGGCCTGGATGTCGAGCGAAATATGGTCCAGGGCGGTCGTTCTGACCTCGCCGCCGATGAATGACTTGCTGAGGTTGACAAGCTTGAGCATGTGTTCTCCTGTTGGACGATGCGGACGGGCCGCGTGGGGCAAGACTAGTCGACCAGTCGCAGGCGTTCGGCCTTGCCGAACGCGGCGACACTCGACACGATGACCCGCTCGCCGGCAGCGATACCGTCGAGCAGTTCGATCTGGCTATTGCTGCGTCGGCCGACCCGGATCGGTCGCCGCACGGCGCTGCGGCCATCGCCCGCCACCACATAGGCATAGGCGCCGCCGCTGTCGTTGACGAAGGCGCTATTGGGCAACAGCAGGCCCTTGCTGGCCGCGCCGAGGGTGATGCGGGTATCGGCGCTCTGGCCTGGGCGCAGCGAACCGGGCTGCGCCTTGGCAAAGACCAGCTCCACGACGAAGCGGCCATCCTTGATCTGCGGGAATATGCGGCTGACTTCGACCAGATAGTTGCGCCCGTCGACTTCGACGCTGCCGCGGTGGCCGATGGCCACGCGCGTCAGGTAGAACTCGTCGACCTGGGCCGTGAGCTTGAAGCGCGCCGGGTCGTCGATGCGGCCGATGCGCTGGTCGGGCCGCACGGTTTCGCCCACCTGCAGGCGGAAGTCGGTCAGGCGGCCGGCCACCGGGGCACGCACGGCGAGCGCATTGACCGTGTTGCCGACCAGGGCCAGACCGGTTTCCAGGCCCGCGATCGCCTTTTGCATCTGGCGCACCACATCCTGCTTGATGGCCAGGTCGGTGCGCGCCGCGCTGTTGGCCTCGGCCAGCAGGTGGCGCTGCTGGGCCAGGCGGTCGGACGCTTCTTCGGCCTGGGCCGGCGACAGGAAGCCTTTGGCAGCCAGTTCGGCGGCGCGCTGGTGGTGCTTGCCCGCCTGCGCCGTTTCATAACTGAGTTCGGAGATGCGGCGCTGGTGGTCGGCGCGGCTCGTTTCGAGCGCGACCCGCATGCTTGCGAGGTTGGAAATCTGCTGGGCGTGCTCGGATTGGCGGGCCAGCAAGTCGAGGTGGCGCTGCGGGTTCGACAGGCGAAACAGCAGTTCGCCTTTGGTCACGACGAGGCCGTCGCGCGCGATCACTTCCTCGACCCGGCCCGATTCGGTCGAGTCGAGCATCACCGAGGTCAGCGATACCGCTTGGGCCCGCACCACCAGCTCGTCGCGAAACGCGCCGAGCTCGGCGGTGGCGATGTGCACGTCGGCGCGGGCCACTTCCAGCCCGCGCGGCCAGGCAAAGTAGCCAGCGATGGCGACACCGGCCAGCACGGCGGCGGCGAGTCCACGCCAGGGGAGGCGCCTGGCCGTGATGGGGGCATCCATGGCTGCCCCCGTTGCCGGGCCGGTACGGACAGGGTCGGGGTTCGGCTGGTTCATATCCTGCCCGCTGCGTTGTCCGGCTGGTGCACCTTGGATTCCCCTTGTCCTGAAGAGTGTTATTAGCTTAGCACGGCAATTCCTTTGGTTAGCAATAAATACTACTTTATTGTAGAAATAAAAAACTCTTCAACAGTGAATTGATGCATGCCACATATCTAACGTGTCGAATGCCACACTGTGGAGCCAACAAAAGGCCGCTTGTTATCGGCACGCTCCCGGTGAAGGGACGGACTGTGCGCTATTTGCCGTTGTAATCACACCTCATCCTCAAGGGATAAATTGCCGGTGGGAAACTGCTGTGATACAGTCGCCCCCGAGCGTGCGCCAGTCCGGTCGCACCACAGACCGACAGGATTCACGATGGCTTACCGAGGCGCCTGCGCACTCGCTGCCGGCTTGCTGCTCGCAGGCTGCGCCATGCCCTACAGCCCGGCCCCCGTGGCCAGCAATTTTCCCAGTACCCACCAGCTCAAGGTACAGGCCGCGGCCCATTGGGGCGTGATCGCGCGCCATATGGCCACCGAACTGGGACCGACCCTGAAGACGGCGCCGAGCCGCTCCCTGTACGTGCAGCCGCTGCAAGCGTCGACCTTCGGCGAGGGCGTGAAGACGCATCTGATCACGGCCCTGGTCAACGATGGCTTCGTGGTCGTCAAGCATCCGGCGCCGGGCGCCCTCAAGATCGAACTCGACACGCAAGTGGTCGCCTTCTCGGCCGACCGTCCGCAGTACCGCTACGCCGGCCTGCCGACCGCGCTGGCCAGCGGCGCCTGGGTCCTGACCAGCATCCAGCACAGCCCCGAGTGGCTCGTCACGGCCGGCATCTACGGCTACGACGCGCATCGCTGGTTCACCGCCCAGTTCGCGCCAGGCGACACGCCGAAGACCGAAATGATCGTGACCGTCTCGGTGGCGGACGAGCAGCGCTATTACGCGCGCAATACCTCGGTCTACTACACCAACGACGAAGACGTGTCGCTGTACGACGCCGCCCTGGCGGCGAAGCTGGCCCCACCGGCGCCGGCATCGAAGACCTTCGCGGTCAAGGACCATTGAGCCGACTATGCGCATATTGAAACTATCGGCGGCCGCGCTGGGCCTGGCCTTGCTGCTGGGCGGCTGCGCGCTGGTCGAGCAGCCCAACTACACCTCGGTGAGCGCGAACGATTTCGTCGCCGCCAACTATCGCGCGGCCGACGCGTTGCAGGCCCAGCTGGCCGGCAAGCTGGCCGGCGACCAGCCCCTGATCATGGCCACCCTCGTCAACATCGACGCGCTCGAGCGCAGCTCGATGCTGGGCCGCGTGGTGTCGGAGCAGATCGCCACCCGCCTGGCCCAGGGCGGCTTGCCGGTGCTGGAAATGAAGCTGCGCAACAGCGTCTACCTGAAGCGCAACCAGGGCGAGCTGATGCTCACCCGCGAGCTGGGCGAAGTGGCCGGCACGCACAATGCGCAGGCGGTGGTCGTGGGTTCGTATGCCGAGACGCGCGACACCATCTTCATCAACGTCAAGGTGATCCAGCCGACCACGAATCTGGTGCTGGCGGGACATGACTACGTGCTGGCGAAGCAGGGGACGATCCGTTCCATGCTGGTGCCGGACTAAACAAGACGACCCGTCGTACGATCTCCGGCAACTGGTTGCGCATCCAGCGCAGCGCGGCTTCTTCCAGCGGCTCTGGCGCCAGCGCCAGCGCAGCCATCCGCTCCAGCACATCCGCCCCGATCCCGTAGACGGCGCCCGTGCTCCCGATCGCGGACACGAAGCGCTGCGCCACCGGGCCGACCGGCCCGCCTTGCGCGCGATAGCGCTGCAACTCGCCCATCAGATGCAGGGCGAGGGCAGGCTGGTCCGCATCAGGCCGGGTTGCCGGCGGCATGCAGTTCGCGCACCAGCGTCTCCACCAGTTCCGCCGCCGGCATGGCCCGCGCGAGCGGCGCGCCTTGTCCGGCCCAGTGCGCCGCATATTCGTGGTTGCCCGCCTTTGCCGCCGCTGCGTGCAGCTGCTTGGCTGCGTCATAGGCGACCGGGTAGGCGGCCGGGACGCCGGACGCGCCGTGGGCGCTCAAGCGATTGACGATGCCGCGCGCCGGCCGTCCCGAGATCGCCGCGCTCAAGCTGGTGGTGGCGGCGGCTTCGCTCTGCAGCTTGGCGCGGTAGGCGTCGTTCGCCGCCGATTCCGGACTCAGGATGAAGGCGGTGCCGAGCTGCGCGCCGGCCGCGCCGAGGTCCAGCGCCGCCCTGATGCCGGCGCCATCCATGATGCCGCCGGCCGCGATCACCGGCAGCGTTGTCCGCTTGACCAGCAGGCGCACCAGCACCGCCATGCTCAGCCGTTCGTCGGTCGCCTCCGGATCGAACATGCCGCGGTGGCCGCCGGCTTCGATGCCTTGCGCCACGATCGCGTCCACTCCCGCCCGTTCGATGTTCAGCGCCTCAATCAGGTTGGTCGCGGTGGCCATGGTGCGGATGCCGGCCGCGCGCAGCGCCGCCAGGCGCTCGCCCGAGGGCAGGCCGAAGTGGAAGCTGACCACTTCCGGGCGCAGCGCGAGCAACATCCGGAAACTCTCTTCGTCATCGTTGAAAGTGCGATAGATTTCCTCGAGCGACGCTGGCAGGGCCGCGCCGGCTTCATCGAACAATGGCGCCAGGTGGGCCAGCCAGGCGGCTTCGACGCCGGCATCGCGCCTGGCGGGCGCATGGCAGAACAGATTGACATTGATCGGCTTGCCGGTCAGCGCCCGCGTCTCCTCGATCATCGCGCGCGCCTGGGCAGCCGTGCTCGCGCCGATTCCCAGTGAACCCAGTGCGCCCGCATTCGACACCGCCGCCGCCAGCCGCGGCGTCGACGTGCCTGCCATTGGCGCCTGGATGATCGGATACTGGATGGACAGCTGGCTGAAGAATGGGTGGGACGACTGCATGGCTGGCTCCCTTCGCGCTTGACTTGTATTCTCAAATCGAGAATGAAGTGATGGTATCATTCTGTTTTGAGAAAAGATATATGGAAACTGAATCTTTACGGATTTTTTGCGCCGTGGCCGCGGAACTCAGTGTGACGCAGGCCGCCGCGCGGCTCGGGCGGGCGCCGTCGAACGTGACGACACGCATCCAGCAACTGGAGGCAGACCTCGGCGCCGAGCTGCTGGTTCGCGTGGGTAAGCGTATCTCCTTGTCGACGGCGGGCGAGCAGTTTCTTGCCTATGCCGAGAGGCTGCTGGCGCTGGAAGACGAGGCGCGCCAGGTCGTGTCGGATGGCGCGTCGGGCGGCGTCCTGCGGATCGGCAGCATGGAAAGCACGGCGGCCAGCCGCCTCCCGGCTGTGCTCGCTGCCTTCCACGTCGACCATCCGGCGACGCAGCTGGTCTTGCGCACCGGCCCCTCGCGCCAGATCGTCGAGCAGGTGAG
This sequence comes from Massilia sp. UYP32, assembly GCF_050434365.1. Taxonomy (NCBI): domain Bacteria; kingdom Pseudomonadati; phylum Pseudomonadota; class Betaproteobacteria; order Burkholderiales; family Oxalobacteraceae; genus Massilia; species Massilia sp. UYP32. The sequence continues at coordinate 100,440 of NZ_JBNDIK010000012.1, read as the reverse complement.
GGCCGGCGCGCTGGATTGCGCCTTCGCCGCTTTCCCGGACGATGGCGCAGACCTTGCCGAGATGGGTTTGCGGTCGATGCCGGTGTGGGCCGAGGAATTGTCATTGCTGCTTCCGCCCGGCGAGGCGGACGTCGACGACGCCCGGCAGGTGAGGGCGCGCTCGCTGGCCGCCTTCCCGCAGGGGTGCACCTACCGCAGCCTCGCCGAAGAGCGGCTGGGCATCGCCGGCGCCACCGCCTGGCGGGTGCAGGAAATGAACTCGTATCACGCGATGATCGCCTGCGTGGCTGCCGGCGCCTGCGTGACGGTGCTGCCGGCCAGCGTGCTGGCGCTGAGCGGGGCGCCGGCCGCGCTCAAGGCCTTGCCGCTGGGGCGCCTCGACACCTGCCTGGTCTGGCGCGACGGCTTCGCGACGCCGGCATTCCGTGCGTTCGCCGAGCGGCTGCGCGCGGCGTGAGGCGCCGGTGAAGTGCGGGCAAATGCGCGTACAATGTGTCGTTCCAGATACCTCATTTTCCCCATGCTGAAAGTCGACCTCCACTGCCATTCCACCGTCTCCGACGGCGTACTCGCTCCCTCCGACGTGGCGGCTTACGCGCGCAAGGGCGGGGTCGACGTGTGGGCGCTCACTGACCACGACGAGGTCGGCGGCATCAAGGCCGCGCGCAAGGCGGCGGGGGAGCTGGGCATGCGCTTCGTGGCCGGGGTCGAGATCTCGGTCACCTGGGCCAACGAGACCGTGCACGTGGTCGGCCTGCAGGTCGACGAAGACAATCCGGCCCTGGTCGCCGGCCTGGCCGCGACCCGCAACGGCCGCGAAAAGCGCGCGCGCGAGATGGCGGCCCAGCTGGAGCAGGCCGGCATTCCCGGCGCCTACGAGGGCGCGCTGCGCTACGTCGCCAATCCCGACCTGATGTCGCGCACCCATTTCGCGCGCTTCCTGTGCGAGATCGGCGTGTGCGACACCACTTCCGAAGTATTCCGCCGCTTCCTGACCGAAGGCCGGCCCGGCTATGTGCCGCACCGCTGGGCCACCCTGAGCGAGGCGATGGGCTGGATCCGCGGCGCCGGCGGCATTCCCGTGATCGCGCATCCGGGGCGTTACAAATTCAGCGCCACCGCCGAAGGCGTGCTGTTCGACGAGTTCCGCCAGCTGGGCGGCAAGACCATCGAAGTGGTCACCGGCAGCCACACGCCGGACCAGTACCAGACCTATGCCGAGGTAGCGCGGCGCTACGGCTTTTTGGCATCGCGCGGGACGGACTTCCATGCGCCGGGCGAGGCGCGGGTCGAGTTTGCCGAGCTGCCGCCTTTGCCGTCTGGCGTGACGCCGGTGTGGCACGACTGGTTCTGAAAGCCCCCGCACGCACCGTACCGTCAGGAAATGAAACAGGCATCTTCGCCTGGTGCGGCGGCACGGGCGCTGGCATGAACCGGTAGCGCCGGCTAACAGTAGTTCGCAGTCCAGCTCTTTGGCCAGTTGCTCGCGATATGGCGCTGCCAGACTTCTTCGGGCACCGCCAGGGACAGATAGTGTTCGCCTTCACGCCAGAGCAGGCGATACTCGTCCGCCAGCAACTGGGCGGCAGGCGCGATGGTGTCTCGGTGGAATTCCGGCAATGCCAGTGTGATGGCATCCAGTGTCTGGGTCGCGTCATCGCAGGCCAGCAGCAGGCGCCGCTCGAGGCCGTCGAAACACCGCGTGCATTCGGCGCCGAAGCGGCTGTCGTGCACGGTCAGCGCTTCGCCATCATCGACATAATAAAGATAGACATCCCGGTCGCGATGCTGTGCCTTCCAGTGGTCGACCTGCTCCACCAGCATCCGATAGAGCGTCCCGAGTTCTTGCGGGTATTCGAAGCCGCGGGCGAAATAATAGGCATAGTCGTCCAGCCGAAAGTCGTGTTCTTCCTGGAAGGCTTGGGAAAACATGACGTCATAGCAGCGATGATGGCGCGGCTTGCTCGACAGGCCGAAGCGCGCCGGGTCGGCTTGCAAGGGCGCGAAGCGGGTGACGATCGTTTCGGTGCGGCTGACTGGCGGCGTCAGGTGATAAAGCTTGGGCAATTGACGCAACATGGCGCGATACCACGCCGCCTGCTCGCCGGGCAAACCATACAGGATGTTGTAATTGATCTGAATCCCGTGCCGGTAGCCGGATTTGAGGGTCAGGACGTTGTGAATGCCGCGCACCCCCTTGTCCATCAGCTTGAGCACTTCGGACGAGAACGATTCGATGCCGGGTTGAAGCTCGACGAAGCCCGCTGCCGCGAAACGGCCCAGGCGCTCGTCGCTCTGGTTGGCCTTGATTTCTCCCATCAGGCGCAGCCGGGGGGAGGTCTGCGCCAGCCAATCGAGCATGTCGTGATAGTACTGGCGAGGAAGGATGTAATCCGAGAAACGATAAATGCGATCGCCATAACGTTGGCGCATGGCGTCGAGCATGGCCAGCACCTGCCCGGACGATTTGGCGCGATACCGCAGGCTGTCCTCGTCGATGCCGCAGAAGACGCAGTGCTTGTGCTGGCCCCACCAGCAACCGCGTGACGCCTCCACCGGCAACACCTTGCTGTGGACGGTGATGGATTCTTCGGACCGAAGGGCATCGAGGTCGGCGAACCAGTCGGTGTAGTCGGGCGGCGGATTGCGGTTCAGTTCAGCCGCCAGCCCTTTGGCGGCGGATGGGGGCACGATTCCCGGCCCGGCGCGCACCTGAATGCCGGGAATGCGGGCAAGGTCATCCTTCCCCACCGAAGCCCAGGCCAGGCGCGCGATTTGCGGTTCGCCGTCCCCGCGCGCCACGGCATCGATCCATGGGAAGCTGCGAAGCACGTTATCGCCAGGTATTCCTTCGAGCGCATAGCCACCCAGGATCACGGGCAGGTCGGGGCGCCGCATCTTGAGCAAGCGTGCCAGGGCAACCGAGGCGATGGTCTGGTCGAACATGCAGGTGAACCCCACCAGCGTGGGGTGCAAGGCCAGGATGTCGTCGGCGCACTCGGCCAGGTACTGGGGCATGACGTCGTCGCGCAGCCGGAGACAGAGATGCAGCAGCGCTTCGGTCGAGCGGTAGCGGTCTTGCTGGACCGTCGCCGCATGCACCGCGCAGCGCTCGGCAAGGCATGCGGCTTGCTCGTCGTCCAGTTCGCCGTCGAGTAATCCCGTGAACAGGAACTCATTGATGCCCCAGAACGTGGCCAGCATCGAACACGATTGCGCACTGACATACCGCAGCAATCGCAGGTTCAAGTGGCGAACCCGGCAGGCAATGCCCGCTCTGTCCAGCTCCGCTTTCAATGTCGCCAGGCCCAGGGAGGGCTCGGCGTAGGTAGCCCACGGCAGGCTGGCCAGCACGACCTTCGGCGCCGATGTCTCTATGCCCTACAGTCTCACCAGGCCGCGCTGGTCGATGACGAGTTCTTCCAGCGGATCGATGCCCTTGACGATCACGACGGTCACGGCCACGGCGACGGCCACGACGGCGATGTTCATCACCGTGCTTCCGGGTGGAAGCAATTGGTTGACGGTGACCAGCCGTTCGATGGCTTCTTTGGACAGCGGCAATTTCAGTTTCTCGGCCACTTCTTGCGGCGCTTCGAGCAGGCGATCGATATAGCGGCCGTCTTGCACCACCTTGTTGTAGAAGTCGAGTGCTTCCTGGGCGGTGCCGCGAGAGATGTCGAGGCGGTTGCCCACCAGCTGTTCGGTGTTGACATAGGCCGCTTCGAGCGCGGTCGTGGAACTGATGTATTTGTTCAGTGCCGGCCAGCGTCGGGAAAGTTCTTCACGGGCAAATAGCTGCTGCTTGAAGGCAATGCGATCAGTCGACTTGCAGTCCATGATTAGCCCCCGGAGTGACGTGATAAGGAGAGCCTAATGGACCGCTCGACGCACTTCAATACAGCGTATGCAGGAGAGAGTGCGACCTTGATTCCTCTCACAACGCCAACCGGCTCCAGGAACTTTCGCTCAGCGGAACACCAGTAATGCACTCGATGCCGCGCGCAGGACGATGTTGCGCCGCTGGCACGCGGGGACCGGTGCAGCGCCAGAAAAAGCTTGTACGCCACCGGTTATCGGCATAGGATACTCCAATTGGAGTATAAGAGGAGTATGTGGGGATGGCAAAGCGCGCACTTTCACAAGCAAGGCTGCCAGACAGCGACAAGGTCACCGTGAATGTCGGCCTGGTCGACCTGGCCCAGGTCGACCTGCTGGTCGATGAAGGTTTTTATTCCAATCGTACCGACCTCGTCCGCGCGGCAATTCGCAACCTGTTGCAGCAACATGCCGACGTGATCCGCCAGGCCGTCGTGCGCAAGCGCTACGTCATGGGCTTGCACCGTTATTCGCTGCGCGAACTCGAGCAGGTCGTGGCTCAGGGGGAGCAGCTTGAAATCAATGTGCTGGGTTTGGCCGTGATCGAAGACGACGTCCCGGTCGAGCTTGCCGTCCAGGCGATCGCCTCGATCCACGTGCTTGGCGCCTTCGTTGCCGCTCCGGCGGTCCGGCAAGCGCTGGCAGACCGCATTTACACCCGTTATGGGAGTTGACATGAAAAACCTCGATCGTTTTATCGGCCAGATGCTGGAATCGGCGCGCCTGGCGCGCGCCAAGGATGTGTCCGGAGCGACCGCCGTGATCCAGCAGGCGCTGGCGCAGGCGGGCCTCGCCACCCCGGAGGCGCACCCGTCGGCCAGCGCGTTTGCGCGCCAGCCGGAATTCGTCGACCTGAACCCGGCGCCCGACTGGAGCCGGCATACGACCGGGCGCTCCGTCCCGCCCCGGCCCGCTGCCCGCCAACCGGCGTCCAGGAAAACGGCGCCCGGCCGCTTCATCGCCGGCAGCCACGGCGGCGAAGCGGGCAGCCGCCGCTACAAGCTGTACATTCCCGCGAAACCGGCCGAGGGCCGCCGGCCGCTGGTCGTCATGCTGCACGGCTGCACGCAGAACCCGGACGACTTCGCGGTGGGCACCGGCATGAACGCGCTGGCCGAAGAGTTCGGCTTCCTGGTGCTGTACCCCGAGCAGGATGGCCGCGCCAACCGTTCCCACTGCTGGAACTGGTTCGAGCCGGGCCACCAGGCGCGCGACGCGGGCGAGCCCGGCATCCTCGCCGGCATGACGCGCCAGGTGGTGCGGGAATACGATGCCGAGCCGTCGCAGGTGTTCGTGGCCGGCATGTCGGCCGGCGGCGCGATGGCGGCGGTGCTCGGCGCCGAGTATCCGGAACTGTTCGCCGCGATCGGCGTCCATTCGGGCTTGCCGGCGGGCAGCGCGCGCGACATGATCACGGGCCTGCAAGCCATGAAGAAACCGGGCCGCGCGCGCAGCCTGCGCGAGGCGGTGCCGGTGATCGTCTTCCATGGCGACGCCGACCACGTGGTCGATCCGGGCAACGGCGAAGCGGTGCTGAAGCAGTTCGTCGGCGCCCACGCCGGCCTGCGCGCCACGCCGCTGCATGCGAGCGAAACGGCATCCACGCAGGGCGGACGCCGCGCTACCCAGCGCATCTGGCGCGACGAGGAGGGACGGGCGATGGCGGAACACTGGATCGTGCATGGCGCCGGCCACACCTGGGCGGGCGGCGATGCGGCCGGCTCGCACACCGATGCGCTCGGCCCCTGCGCCTCGCGCGAGATGCTGCGCTTCTTCCTGCAAAGATAATGCCCAGGCGCCACGGCCCGGTCCGCTAATGGCTGTGCCCTTGATTTTTCGCTGGTCCAGCCCAATCTTGGCATCCTGTCATGAACTCACTGGAGATGTCTGCCATGAAGCGTGTTGTTCTGTTCCTTGCCACCAACCTTGCCGTCGTGCTGGTGCTGACGCTGGTGATCAATCTGTTCGGCCTGGGCCGAGGTGTCTCGGCGCAGGGCATCAATGTCGGCGAACTGGCCGTGTTGTCGGTGGTGATCGGCTTCACCGGCGCCTTCATCTCGCTCCTGATGAGCAAACCGATGGCCAAGTGGTCGACCGGCGCGCGCGTCATCGAGCAGCCGGCCAACGCCACCGAGCAATGGCTGGTGCAGACCGTGCGCCGCCTGTCCGAGCGCGCCGGCATCGGCATGCCCGAAGTCGCCGTGTATGACGGCGAGCCGAACGCTTTCGCCACCGGCGCGTTTAAAAACTCGGCGCTGGTCGCCGTCTCCACTGGTTTGCTGCAGAGCATGAACCAGGACGAGGTCGAAGCCGTCCTCGGCCACGAGGTGGCCCACATCGCCAACGGCGACATGGTCACCCTGACCCTGATCCAGGGCGTGGTCAACACCTTCGTCGTGTTCCTCGCGCGTGTGGTCGGTTTCTTCGTCGACAAGGTATTGTTCCGCAAGGAGGGCGAGGGCCCCGGCATCGGTTATTACGCGAGTGTGTTCGTGCTCGAGATCCTGTTCGGCCTGCTGGCCTCGATCATCGTTGCCTGGTTCTCGCGCCAGCGCGAGTTCCGCGCCGACGCCGGCGCCGCCAAACTGATGGGCAGCCCGGTGCCGATGCAGCATGCGCTGGCCCGCCTGGGCGGCTTCGCGCCGGGCGCGCTGCCGAAGACGATGGCGGCGTCGGGCATTTCCGGCAGCGGCGGCGGCTGGGGCGCGCTGTTCTCGACCCACCCGCCGATGGAGCAGCGTATCGCCGCGCTCCAGCAACTGCGCTAATCAATCAAGGACGTTTAGATGGGCCAATATTTCCAGATCCACCCCGAGAATCCCCAGGCCCGCCTGATCAAGCAGGCGGCGCAGATCGTCAGCAGCGGCGGCATCGTCGCCCTGCCGACCGATTCCGCCTATGCGCTGGTATGCCGCCTGGACGACAAGGCGGCAGTCGACAAGCTGCGCCGCATCCGCGGCGTCGACGACAAGCACCACCTGACCCTGCTGGTGCGCGACCTGTCCGAGGTCGCGCAATATGCGCGCGTGGACAACTCACAATATCGCCTGCTCAAGGCCACGATGCCGGGTCCGTACACGGTGATTCTCGAGGCGACGCGCGAACTGCCGCGCCGGCTGTCGCACCCGTCGCGCAAGACCATCGGCCTGCGCGTGCCCGAGAACCGCATCACGCTGGCGTTGCTCGAAGAACTGGGCGAGCCGCTGATCGGCACCACCCTGCAGCTGCCGGGCGACGACCACATGCTGTCCGACCCGGAAGAAGTGCGCGAACGCCTGGAAAAGCAGATCGAGCTGATCATCGACGGCGGCGCCGGCTTGCTGGAGGCGACCACCATCATCGACCTCACCGGCCCTGAACCGGAGCTGGTGCGCGAAGGCAGGGGCGATCCGGCCGCTTTCGGCCTGTAAGGTAATGCTGGCTTAAGAATTCCACAGGACAAGTGCGTACCGCCCTCTGATAGAATCCCCCTTATGGATGAAACGATACGCAACATCGCCGTCTACGCGCTGCCCGTCCTTTTTGCGATTACCCTGCACGAAGCCGCCCACGCCTACGCTGCCAAATATTTCGGTGACAACACCGCCTATTCCCAGGGCCGCATGAGCCTGAATCCGCTGGTGCACGTCGACATCTGGGGCACCATCGTGATCCCCATCATGATGTACCTGTTCACGCCCTTCGTGTTCGGCTACGCCAAGCCGGTGCCGGTCGAGTTCGGCCGCCTGCGCAATCCGAAGCGCGACATGGCCTGGGTCGCACTGGCCGGCCCCATCGCCAACCTCATCATGGCCGCGCTGTGGCTGCTGTTCGCGGCGCTGCTGGTGTTCTTCGGCGTCAGCGAGGCGTTTCCGCGCCGCATGGCCGAAGCCGGCATCCTCACGAACCTGTTGATCATGGCCTTCAACCTGCTGCCGATCCCGCCGCTGGACGGCGGCCGGGTGCTGACCAGCATGCTGCCCAACAGCCTGGCCTGGAAATTCGCTCGCATCGAGCCCTACGGCTTCTTCATCGTGCTTGGCCTGGTGTTCCTGCAACTGGTGGGCTACTGGGTGGTGCCGGTGATGCAACTGGGCCGCTGGATCGTGGACATCATGGTCCTGCCGTTCACTTTCGTGCTGTTCTGACGCCATGCCAGTCGACGCGCCACGCGTGAACATGCAGACTCTGCCGCCGTCGCCGTGGGTGGAACGCTTCGTTTCCCTGGCGCCGCCGGGCGAGGCGCTCGACTTGGCGTGCGGCAATGGCCGCCACACGCGCCTCTTGGCGGCGCGCGGCCAGAAGGTGCTGGCGCTGGACCTCAAGCCCGAAGCGCTGGCCGCCAGCGCCGGCCACAACGTCACGACCATGGCCTATGACCTCGAGGCCGAGGGTTCGCCCTGGCCCTTCGAGGCGGGACGTTTCTCGGCGATCGTGGTCACCAATTACCTGCACCGGCCCTTGTTCGCGCAGCTCGCGGCCAGCCTGCGGCCGGACGGCATCCTGATCTACGAAACCTTTGCGCAAGGCAACCAGATCTACGGCAAGCCATCGAATCCCGCCTTCCTGCTGGCGCCCGGCGAGTTGCTGGGGCTGGCGCAAGACGGTGGATTGCAGGTGCTGGCCTACGAGGATGGCCATGTGGAACGGCCGCATCCGGCCCAGGTGCAGCGCCTGTGCGCGGCCGGTCCGGCATTTGCCAAAACCGAGGCCCGGCTCGACCATATTGTGGTCAGGAATGAACCATAGCGGCGGGCTATCCGCTACAATCAGATTTTTTATTGAATGGCACGGCCAAGATTATGATTAAGGGCAGTATCGTAGCACTCGTCACTCCGATGTTCGAAGACGGCAGTCTTGACCGCGATTCCTTGCGCAAGCTGATCGACTGGCACGTCGCGGAAGGCACGGACGCGATCGTCATCGTGGGCACGACGGGCGAATCCGCCACCGTGTCGCCGGAAGAGCATTGCGAACTCGTCAAGCTGGCCGTCGATCACGTCGCCGGCCGCATCCCGGTCATCGCAGGCACCGGCGGCAACTCGACCGCGGAAGCGATCGCGCTGACCCGCCATGCGAAGGAATGCGGCGCCGACGCCTCGCTGCAGGTCGTTCCCTATTACAACCGTCCGACGCAAGAGGGCATGTACCGCCATTTCCGCGCCATCGCGGAAAGCGTGGACCTGCCGATCATCCTGTACAACGTGCCGGGCCGTACCGTGGCCGACATGGCCAACGAGACCGTCGCGCGCCTGGCGCCGATCGAGAACATCGTCGGCATCAAGGACGCCACCGGCAATATCGGCCGCGGCATCGAGCTGCTCAAGATGGTCGACAAATCGTTCGCCGTCTATTCGGGCGATGATCCGAGCGCGATGACCCTGATGTTCTGCGGCGGCGCCGGCAATATCTCGGTGACGGCCAACGTCGCCCCGCGCGCGATGCATGAGCTGTGCGTGGCGGCGATGGCCGGCGACGTCGCCCGTGCGGTCGAGATCAACAACCGCGTGCTCGGCCTGCACGGCAAGCTGTTCGTCGAACCGAACCCGGTGCCGGTAAAGTGGGCGCTGGCCGACATGGGCAAGATGCCGGCCGGCCTGCGCCTGCCGCTCGCGCCGCTGTCCGCCCAGTACCACGAGACCGTGCGCGCCGCCCTGGTGGAAGCCGGCGTTCATTCCTAATCCCGGGCCCGCAAGGGTTCGGGTTCCTGACCTGATATCGAACGACATGACTAAAAGCAAGTACTCGGGATTCAACTCCGCGCGTTCCAACTTCTCGCCCCTGGTTTCCGCTCCTGCTGCCGCGCGCGTGCTGACGCTGACCGCGCTCGCTTTCAGCCTGGCGGCCTGCACCACCATCTTCGAAGGCGACAAGGTCGACTACAAGGGCGCCAAGAAAGCCGCGCCGCTGGACGTGCCGCCCGATCTGACCAAGCTGCAGCGCGACAACCGCTACGCCATCCCTGACGGCCGTGGCGTCGCCACCGCATCCGGCCAGGCGGCCGCTGCCGCCGGCACGGGCGGCGGCTTCGTGCCTGGCGCCGTGGCGAGCAACCAGCAGATCGGCCCGATCTCGACCGACGCCGTCAGCGTGCAGCGCAACGGCGACCAGCGCTGGCTGGTGGTCAAGCAGACCCCGGAACAACTGTGGCCGCAGCTGCGCCAGTTCTGGGAAGAGCAGGGCTTCGCCATCGAGACCGAGTCGTCCACGACCGGCACCATGGAAACCGCCTGGGTCGAGAACCGTTCGAAGATCCCGCAAGACTTCATCCGTAACGCCATCGGCCGCGTGTTCGACCGCGCCTACTCGACTGGCGAGCGCGACAAGTTCCGCACCCGCCTCGAGCGCCTGCCGGACGGCTCGACCGAGGTCTGGGTCAGCCACCGCGGCGCCGAGGAAGTCCTGACCGGCCCGCAGAACGAAACCACCACCTGGACTTCGCGCCCGAACGATCCGGGCCTGGAATCGCAATTCCTGGGCCGCATGGTCGCGATGCTGACCGGCAGCAAGGAAGTGGCGACGGCCGAAGCGACGGTCGCCAACGCACCGGTGGCGCCGCAGCACGCCAAGCTGGTGGGCGACACGGTCGAGGTCGACGAAGGCTTCGACCGCGCCTGGCGCCGCGTCGGCCTGGCGCTCGACCGCGTTGGCTTCACCGTCGAAGACCGCGATCGCGTGCAGGGCATCTACTTCGTGCGCTACGTCGATCCGGACGCGGCCGAGCAGAAGGAAGGCTTCTTCAAGCGCCTGTTCTCGTGGGGCGGCAAGTCGGAAGACGAGCTCAAGGAAGCCCAGCGCTACCGCGTGCTGGTCAAGACCGAGCAGGGCGCTAACGTCAGCAAGGTCACGGTGCAGAACAACGAAGGCCAGGCGGATACCTCGCCGACCGCGGGCAAGATCCTGAACCTGCTGCATACCGAGCTGAAGTAACCTTCTCCTCGTGCATGAAAAAACCGGCCTGCGTGGCCGGTTTTTTCATGGGGCGACCTGATATCGCCCCCGTCGTGATATCGACAGGCGAAAAAAAACCGGTCCGCAGACCGGTTCTTCTTACCGAAGTAACGAATTACTTGGTGGTAGCAGCAGCGTCAGCAGCCTGGTCAGCCGAGGTCTGAGCAGCAGCAGCAGCGTCGGTTGCGGTGGTTGCAGCAGCAGCAGCGTCAGCGGCAGCAGCGTCAGCAGCAGCTGGTGCGGTTGCGTCAGCAGCTGGGGTTGCGGTTGCGTCAGCTGGTGCAGCAGCTGCTGGGGTTTCGGTAGCAGCTGGTGCGACTGGCGCTTCTTCTTTCTTAGCGCAAGCAGCCAGGGTCACAGCGAACAGGGAGGCGATCAGCAGGGTTTTTTTCATGATTTTTCCTTAGTATTTACAAGAGTCGAACACTTGTTGCGATTAATAATTACCGGTAATTATTTCTCTGTGGAATTCTCGTGCCTTCACAAATAGCGTTAACGCCATAGACGCAACGGAACCTTCCTGATTGATATTATAGACAATTTTACTGTTTCGCAATAGCGAACACATGCCGTAGCGAAAGAAATTTGCGGGCGAATAAGCTTCATATTGTTACAAGATGCAACGTGGCTAAGAAACACGGCAATATGTAACTATGTGGCGTTTTTCAGTCAGCGATTGAGGCTGCTCATAAGCCAGTAGTGGACGTTTGCAATACGAGATGTGACTCTTGCCAGATCGCCTCGAAGCGGTGTTGAGACAGTTCGCAGGCGGCAGGATGGGCGAAGGCCGCTTCGCCACGCATGTGGTCGCTGTGGAAGCGGCGTACGATGTGCCGCTCATCGCCGATACAGAAGGAATCGGTGAGCTGGCGCAGGCTGCGTGGCGTTTGCCGGCACTCGCACAGGTGGCTGTAGTCGCGTAGCAGGCGCAAGAAGCGCGGATAGTGGAGCTCGACGTGGGAGGGATCGTGCAGCGCCAGGCGCAGCCGGCCGCCGCGGGCAAGAAAGGCCCGCAGCGCGGTATCGGTCCTGGTGCTGCCGAGTGGAAAGACCGCGGCATCCGGATCGACAACGACCAGGGTGGCCTGTGCCGCTTCGATGCAAGCGAGAAAGTGCGTCTCGCAGTCGAGACGGGTGTCGAAGGCAATCGTGCGTGGTTCGCTCACCGACACCTCGTCCTTCAGCCCAGCTCGACCCAGCCGTCCTGATACCAGGTGTACAGGGCTTCGAGCACGTCGTCGGTGGCCTTGTCCAGCACGGCGCCATCAATGCGGCGCTCGTTGGCCAGCACGTCCAGCACCACCTTGTCGGCGCGGCCGACGGCGAACGATTCGCCGTTGATGAAGACATGCTTGCCGCGGTACAGCATCAGGGACTTGCTGGACAGCTTGATGCCGCGCTTGGCGGCGCTTTCCATGAAGCGGCCCACGGTCAGCGGTTTCGCCGGACCGGTGAAGAACACATTGTGCTTCGGCTCGGACATGGTTTCGCCCAGGAAGACGGTCACGTCTTCCTGGTCCCAGCGCACCTTGTTCAATTCTTCGGTGACGGTGTCGAGCATATCGCGCGGAATCTCGGCCGGATTCTTGGCTGGTTTCAATTCCGGATCGCCATAACGGCCCGGCAAATCGATGGAATCGGCCATGAATTGCAGGAAGGCTTCGCCCAGTTCCTGGAACGAAGGCGAGCGGAAACCGATCGAATACGTCATGCATTCGCCTTCGGCAATGCCGTCGTGGGCATAATGCGGCGGCAGGTACAGCATATCGCCCGGCTCGAGCACGAATTCTTCTTCGGGCTTGAAATTGGCCAGGATCTTGAGCGGCAAGCCTTCGACCAGGGTCAGGTCTTGCTGCGAACCGATCTTCCAGCGGCGCTTGCCGTGGGCCTGCAGAAGGAATACGTCATACGAGTCATAGTGGGGACCGACGCCGGCGCCGTCGGTGGCGAAGCTGACCATCAGGTCGTCCAGGCGGGCATCGGGCACGAAGCGGAACTGGCGCAGCAGCTCGTCGGCGCGCTCGTCGTAGAGGTTCACGCCCTGGACCAGCATCGTCCAGTTCGGTTCGGTGCGCGCAGGGAGCTCGGCCAGGGGACCGTGCTGCATGTCCCAGTTGCCGTCCTTCTGGGTGACCAGGCGCGATTCGACGTGATTCTGGCGCGCCATCTCGGCCAGCTTTTCGAATTTGAGCAGGGGCTTGAAGCCGGGGATGGCGCCACGGATCAGAAGCGGTTTCTTGTGCCAATAATCGCGCAGAAACTCGGCGGGAGTGATATTCCCGAGAAGCGGTAATTTTTTCATGCGTCATTATAACCAGCCGGACAAGTCACGGAACCCATCGGGGGTATAATCCGAGCCTTACAACGAAAGGATGTGCGATGAAGATTGCCAAAGACACGGTCGTGACGGTTAACTACAAGCTGTCGGATGCCCAGAACAACCTGATCGAAGAAGGCGTGCAGCCGATGGTTTACCTGCACGGCGGCTACGAAAACACCCTGCCAAAGATCGAAGAAGAGCTCGACGGCAAGGAAGTCGGTTATTCGTCGACGATCCAGGTGGAACCGGACGATGCGTTTGGCGACTACGAGCCAGAGCTGGTCAAGGTCGAAGACCGCGCGCGCCTGCCGGAGCCGATCGAAGTCGGCATGCAGTTCGAAGGCGTGGCCGAAGGCGGCGACGACGAGCCGGTGATCTTCACCGTGACCGAGATCGCCGAAGACAAGGTGGTCCTGGACGGCAACCACCCGCTGGCCGGCATGGCGCTGCGCTTCGAGCTGTCGGTGATCGACGTGCGCGCGGCCACCGCCGAGGAAATCCAGCACGGCCACGTGCATGGCGCCGGCGGTCATCATCACGAGATGGATGACAGCGAAGAAGGCGACCACTTCCGTAGCCAGCCGCTGCAGTAATCACGGATACGTTCGCGGTCCCTGCGTCATGCAGGGCCGCGGATGCTCATTGCTTCGCGTCTTCGACCGCGAACGTCGCTTCTTTTCCGAACTTCACGTTCACCTCGACCGCCTTCGTCCCCACCGACAGCTGTCCCAGGTTGTCCTTCCACTCGATCCCGGGCTTCTTGCCGTGCGGCGTGCCGCTGTCGACCAGCAGCACCTTGCCCTCGAACTTGACCGCACGCGCTTGCACCTGGCGTCGCACCGCCTCGAACCCGTCCTTCTCCACCGGATCGCGCCGCAGCAGACCACGTAGTCCCGCCGGCTGGTCCAGATAGAACGGCCGCACCGCGCCTTCCGAAAACAGCACCAGCGCCTCGGCCTTGTCGCTGCGCGCGATCGCGAACAGGCGGTTCAGCCAGAAGCGGTTGGCGACCGTCCGGTCTTCGTACTCGCTGTTGCGGCCGGCCGCCTCCAGGTAGTGGTTATTGTTGGCCGGGAGATTGATGGTGGCGTACAGCACCTTGCCTACCTTCCAGTGCGCATTCTCGGCGTAGCTGCGAAAACGCGGGCTGGCCGACAACTGGGTGAGGTGGATCTTCACGCGGCCCAGCGACTCCGGCTCGCCGTGGAACAGTTCGCGCAGGCGATTGAGGCGCTCGATCGCATTGGTGCGGTTGGCCGAGTTGCGGCAGGCGGTCCAGTCGCTGCCGGCCAGCGACACGATGGTCGGCCGCCGGGCGCGCTCGATGATGTCGCGCCGCTGCTGATACAGCCGGTCGCCGCAGCTTTCCTTCTCGCCCTTGATGCCGTTGATGACGACGAAGGCCAGCGATTTTTCGGACGAATCGGCCAGCGTCTGTTTCAGGCGCGCCTCGCCGTCGTCGTCGCCCTGGCTGCCTGCGCTGTTGCCGATCACCGCGAACCGGTGCGCGCTGTTGTCTGCCTTGTCCACCTTGTCCCTGGCGCCGGCGAGCGACGTGAAGGACAGGAGGGCTGCCAGCAGCAGTGATCGGCGCCGTGCTTGCATCAGGCGGCGAGGCGCTTGAGCTCGTAGAGACGTTCGAGCGCTTCGCGCGGCGTGAGCGCGTCCGGATCGATCGCGTCGAGCGCGTCGCGCAGGCCGTCGTCTTGTGGTTCCGCCGCAAGCGCCGGCGCCGGCGCCTCGCCGATCTCTTCCTCGGCAACTGGCGCCGCGAAAAGGTCGAGCTGCGGCGTCGCATCCAGCGCCTGCGCTTCGAGGCGCGCCAGGTGCTTGCGCGCGGCCTTGATCACCGGTTGCGGCACGCCCGCCAGCTGCGCCACCTGCAGGCCGTAGCTCTGCGAGGCGGGGCCGTCCTGCACCGCGTGCAGGAACACGATGCTGTCCTTGTGCTCGACCGCCGACAGGTGCACGTTGGCGGCGCTCGGATAGGTCTCGGGCAGCTGGGTCAGCTCGAAGTAGTGGGTCGCGAACAGCGTGAAGCTGCGGCTGGTGTCGATCAGGTGGCGCGCGATCGCCCAGGCCAGCGCCAGGCCGTCGAAGGTCGAGGTGCCGCGGCCGACTTCGTCCATCAGCACCAGCGAGTGCTCGGTGGCGCCGTTCAGGATCGCGGCCGATTCGGTCATCTCGACCATGAAGGTCGAGCGGCCGTTGGCCAGGTCGTCGCTGGCGCCGATGCGGGTGAAGATGCGGTCGATCGGGCCGATCGTGGCACTGGTGGCCGGCACGTAGCTGCCGACGTAGGCCAGCAGGGTGATCAGGGCCACCTGGCGCATGAAGGTCGATTTACCGCCCATGTTCGGGCCGGTGATCAACAGCAGGCGCCTGTCGTTGGACAGCTTGCAGTCGTTGGCGATGAAGCGCTCGATCTGGTTTTCCACCACCGGATGGCGGCCTTCGACGATGGTGAGGCACGGCGCGTCGCTCAGGACCGGCGCGCACCAGTTATGGCGCAGCGCGTGGCTCGACAGGGCCACCAGCACGTCGACCTGGGCCAGCGCGCGCGCGATGGTCTGTAGAACGCCGATGTGCGGCGCCAGGTCGGCCAGCAGCTGGTCGTACAGGATTTTTTCGCGCGCCAGCGCGCGGTCTTGCGCCGACAGGGCCTTGTCTTCGAAGGCCTTCAGTTCGGGCGTGATGTAGCGTTCGCAGTTCTTGAGGGTCTGGCGGCGGCGGTAGTCGTCCGGCACCTTGTCGGCCTGGCCGTTGGTGACTTCGATGTAGAAGCCGTGCACCTTGTTGTACTCGACCCGCAGGTTGGCGATGCCGGTGCGGGCGCGCTCGCGCGTCTCGAGGTCGACCAGGAACTGGCCGGCGTTCTCGGACAGCGCGCGCAGTTCATCGAGTTCGGCGTCGAAGCCGCGCGCGAACACGCCGCCGTCGCGCACCATCGCGGCGGGTTCCTCCATCACGGCCCGCGTGAGCAGGTCGACGCATTCGCCCGGCGTGGCCAGGTCGTCGTGGATCTCGCGCAGCAGGCAGGTGTCGCCTGGGACGAAGCAGCGCGCCACCTGTTCGCGCACCACCGGCAGGGCTTTCAGTCCATCGCGCAGGGCGGCCAGGTCGCGCGGGCGCGCGGTGAGCAGCGCCACGCGCGTCGTGATGCGTTCGATGTCCGGCACCTGGGCCAGGGTCGACGACAGCGCATCAATGGCCTCGGCCTGGATCAGCGCTGCGATCGACTGGTGGCGGCTGCGCGCCACGGATTGGTCGCGGCGCGCATGGTGCAGCCAGTGGCGCAGCAGGCGCGAGCCCATCGCGGTGCGGCAGCCGTCCAGCAGCGAGAACAGCGTCGGCGACTCCTGGCCGCGGATGGTCTCGGTGAGTTCCAGGTTGCGGCGGGTGGCGGCGTCCAGGCCGATGTATTCATTCTCGGTTTCGCAGGCGAGGCCGCGCACGTGCTGCAGGCCGCGGCCTTGCGTCGATTGCGCATAGCGCAGCAGCGCGCCGGCCGCGCCGAAGGCGGCGCCCATGCCGTCGGCGCCGAAGCCGGTGAGGGTGGCCACGCCCAGTTGCTCGAGCAGGGCGCCGTGGCCCTTGAGCACGTCGAAATGCCATTCGGGCACACGCTGGAGGTGGGCATTGGAACCATCAGTCTCGAACATGTCGGCGCAATCGGCGCGCAGTATCTCGGCCGGCGAGATGCGTTCGAGTTCGTGCGCCAGGCGCTGTTCGACGGCGCGCGCGTCGCCCGAGAATTCCATCAGGCGCAGGTTGCCGCTGGCGAGCGACAGCCAGGCGAGACCTGCGGTGACGGTCTTGCGTTGGTTGATCAGGCACAGCGCCAGCAGCGGGCGTTCGGCCTTTTCGGGCAGCAGGTCGGAATCGGTCAGGGTGCCGGGGGTGACCACGCGCACCACCTTGCGTTCGACCGGACCCTTCGACAGGGCCGGGTCGCCGATCTGCTCGCAGATGGCGCAGGATTCGCCCAGCTTGACCAGCTTGGCCAGGTAGCCGTCCAGCGAATGGAAGGGCACGCCGGCCATCTTGATCGGCTGGTCGCCCGACTTGCCGCGCGCGGTGAGGGTGATGCCCAGCACGCGCGAGGCTTTCTCGGCGTCGTCGAAGAACAGCTCGTAGAAGTCGCCCATGCGGTAGAACACCAGCATGGTCGGATAATTTGCCTTGATGCTCATGTATTGCTGCATCATCGGCGTGAGCTGACTTTTCAAAACTGCGCTCATCGTTTCCAGTTCCTGTTGTAGCTAATATCCATATATTTCAACGACTTGCGCAAAATTCGATTCCTTGGTTTGCCCTAAGTTGCCTCTATTTGCCCTAGTGTTCCCCGAGCTTTCAGGGTGCGGGAGGGGAACTAAAGTGCACGCAACTTAGATATAATAAATCTTAGTCCCCCGCTGGCTGAAGCATTCGGTAAGTCATTGAGTGGGAAGGGAAAGATTAAAGTTCCTCAGTCCCCTCACTAGCCAGCAGGGACGAGGACAGAATTATACGTGAATCTTTTTGCGCAGTCCCCCCATGCAGGGGACTGCTCTCTTCGAGGAGAGTGGATGAAAACAGAGCTGACGATGGCCCTCATTAAGCGATTAAGGCTGGACTCCAAGCCGGTGGGCGTGGACGCCAAGGGCGACTTGGTGTTTGAGCCGAACCTGTCCGGCAAGGATTACATCGTTTACGACGCGAGCCAGGAGGCTCCGCCAGGCTTTGGCATTCGGGTAGCCAAGAAGAAGACGTTCATCATTCGGCGAAAGGTTCACGGCAAGTCCTTCATGCCCACCGTCGGCAACGTCGCGGACTTCATGGCCGACACCAAGAGCGCGCTGTCGAATGCCCGCGCCAAGGCTGCCAAAATGGCCTTGGAGATCGTCGAGACCCGAGCAAATCCGAATGAGACGGCGCGCAAGCGCTCCGCGGCGGAACTGACGCTTGGCGAGGCCTTCGAAAAATACCGGCATCACCTCGCGACGCGAACGCAGAGGCCAGCGACCAAGGAGACGCTGCGCGTCGCCGACCGCGCCGCTCGCAAATTCGACGGCTGGAAGTGGATGGCCAAGCGCATCAAGGACCTAACGCCCGAAGAGATCCAGCAGCGTTTTGAGCAGAGCATGTCGGTCCACCCCACTGCCAACGAGCAAGCATTCCGATGGGCGACGGCGGCGGTGCGCTGGTCCATGGGTATGGAAGAGCTGGATGCCGCCTCTGCTGGCCGAGAGCCGCTGCTTCGCGCGAATCCGTTCATGGTCCTGACGCTCAACAAGATGTTTCGCTCGCGAGAGCAAGTCGAGCGCGACCGCGAGGAAAAGGGCAAGCGCAATCCGTTGACGCCCTCCAAAACCATTGGACAGTTTCTTGAAGTCGCGTGGGCGAAGCGTGCCGTGAACGACAACGAAACCGGCGTGCATTATTTGATGCTAATGTTGCTGTGGGGATGTCGCAAATCTGAGCATGCGCCATGCCGGTGGGGCGAGCTGCTCTCGCGCGACGAGCGCCGCGTGGCCAGCCATGTGGTTTTGGATGGCGACGACGACTATGGCGCGCATGTCTTCTTCGCTCGCACGAAGAACGGCCGCAACCATCGCTTGCCGTTGGGGCCGATGGCGACTGAGCTGCTGCGCCGCCGCCAAGCGTCGGCAGCGGAGGAGTGCGCGCGTCGCGGCTTTGACGCCAAGTCGCGCGGCTTCGTCTTCCCCGCGCGCAGCAAGCAGTCGAAGAGCGGGCACTATTCAGACGCGACCACGCTGCTCGACGCGATTAGGGACGAGGCCGGCATTGAGAAGCTGACCCGTCACGATTTGCGCCGCTCGTTTGGCGCGATGATGACGACGCTCGACGTTCCCGAGGGCGTGCGAAAGCGGTTCTTCAATCACAGCGATGCCAGTGTCACCGACACCTACACGCGGGCAGAGTGGGCGCTGCTGAGGGAATGGATGACGCGCATCGAGCAAGAGATCTTGGCCAAAGCTCCGAACGTCTATAACGCACTCAAGCCAGTTGATTGGCCGATGCTGGCTGCGCCGGAGCCCCGCGTGAGCCGACCGGCTAGGGCGCGTCCTGGGCGGCCGCGCAGAGGCAGTCTCGGCGTTATCGAAACCGGTCTAGAATAATTCCGAGATCTACGCTGTAAGCAGCGCAGGGATTCATGCGCTTTCTCGCGGCGCGGGAAACTCGATGTAGTTGAAGCGAATGCGAAAGTCCGCAAGATAGGTGGCGGAATCCGCGTGAGACTTGCTCAGGGGCCGGCGATTGTGGCATTCGGCTGGGTAGTCTATGCTGCGGCGCTGCTTTTTTTCGGACGCCCGCCTAGCTTCCCGTTGGCTGCCGATGCGGCGGTCTTGGCTGCCGAGGTTCGCGCGCCTCCCGATGCCGCAAATTGGGCTGAGATGAATTCGCGCGGCAACATTCGCACAATGTCCCGTAGCAATCCCCCCGTGCTCATATGGACATCCGCGGATGAAAGAACGATGGCCTCTCCGGAGAGCGAAAGTCGCAGCTCCCTCAACTGCCGGACTGGCACGTCTACTAGTTCGCTGATCGCTGAGACCGGCAGCGCGATTTCCATCCCGTTCGCGAGACCTAACGCGATGTTTTTACGCTTCTCATCGTAGCGAATCGACCGGAACCGCTTAGGCTGTGCATTGTTGACGTCGCTCTGCGCTTTTAGCTCTGCGTAGGTGGCGTCGTTTACGAATTCGATGGCTGTCATGGTTTTCTCCGTCAGGGGCATTCGCCGACAATAATTCCGTTGAACTTCATACTTTGAGTGGGGTCATCGTAGACCGCCGTCGAGACTGAGAAAGCGCCGGCCACGTTTGGAGTCGCCGGAGAAGCTTTGCCTGCATTGACGACTACCCACTTGTTGGCCAGACCGGCGTCCGAGACATGATCCCACCAAACATCTCGACACTCGCGTCGCGAACTCATAACCTCCTGGACGATGGTGTTAAGCCGCGCTTTCGTAGGGAGCTTGCCAAAGAGATGTGTGATCTTGTAGGTCGTAGCTATGTTTTCGATATAAGAAAACTCCACTTTGATTTCCCATCCTTGAGCTTGGTGCTCAATGTGGACGTGCGGAGGCGGGTGCTCTTTTCGTGTTAATACGTTGATCTCCACTCCACCTTTCAGGTGCTTCATGACTCTTGGCATAATTTAACCTAACGGGTTTGGTTAGTCAAATGACGTTTACGAAGTTTGATGATGCCATAGTTGTCCAAGGGCTAACACACGGTCAACGACTAGGAGCTAGGCAATCGAGTGAAAAAGTTCGGGAGAACTTGACTGCCACATACGATCGCCGCTTTTTGTTTTGAAGGATAGGGGCCGCTAGGACGGTTCAGCACGATGCTTCGGAATCGAAAAAATTGTTATGTCGGGAAATGCTAGGCCATCGACGCACCAGCCCGGAGGGAAGCTATACGAGGAAGCTTGTTGAAAGCAACTAGTCGGGCATGGCTGCCCCCATGCTAGAGTTGCGGCGGATCCACTTTAAGCATCAGTGACTGCTGCCATGGAAATACAATCCCGTTCTCAGGAATCCCTCGCCCAGCTAGATGTCTTGGCCAGGCTCCACCAACTTCCGGATGCAGTCGCGTTGACGACAAGCGAAGCGGCGATCTTTTTGCGAAGCTCGGTGAGCGCGCTGGAAGCCATGCGCGCCAAGGGCACAGGACCCGTATACATTCAGGGCGGGGGGCGTGGCTCGTCGGGCTCCAACCAAAAATGCCTTTATGAGAAGGCGGATCTTCTTGCTTGGCAGCGAGCAAACAAAGTGAGCTCGACGGTGGAGGCAGCCGTTCGCAAAGGCCAGCTGTTCACGACGCTGGCCGATATCGCGGCAGTGGAGGCGTTCTGGATTGATGCCCACGGGCAGATCGTGGGGATGGTGGAGCTGGCGCCGGCGAGGCTCGTCATCGAGCGGCTAGGGCTTTACGATATCGAATGGCTTGCGGTGGCCGACGCCGCAGCCAAAGCGTGGAGCGACCTGGAAAGCCACCGCGAGTTGGTCGGCTCCCTCACCGATATCTTGGCGCGCGAACTCACGCGAGGACGCTCCGGCCTGGAAGCGAGCGAACTTGCTGCCGAGTCCTCGCCAATCGCGCACTCCAACCATCGGAACGGGATTTGAACGATCGCCAATCGTCTCGCGACGCGGCGCCACAGCCCGGCGATGTGCTGCTGTCGGAGCTGCCCGACTCCGAGGACCCCTGGGCGCCGCAGCCGGCTTTCGATCCTGGCGACCGTGAGCTGCTCACGGCGGACCGCGATCAGCAAATCGAACTGATGCGGGAGTGGTTCCTCGCGCGCTATTGCGATCCAGCGCACGAGACGCCTTACGAGAGCGCGGAAGGCGGCTACATTTGGATCTGGGGCGGTCCCTACTACGCCGAGGACGAGCTCCGAGAACGCTTTGGCGGAGTGGTCGCCGACGAGGTCATCGAGGCGCTGGCCGAGGATCTGAACTTCGATGGGGGCTATGAATGGGCCCCGGTTCGTCGCGACGACGACAGGGACTACGAAGATCGATTTGGCTTGGACTTCGATCCAGCGCAGCCCAACGACCCCTTGGACAAACTCAAAGATCGGCTAGCCCAAACGGCGAGCGTGCTTTCCTTGCAGGGCGATGCGCAAGCCATGGAGCAGCTCCCAAAGATGGTCTTTGGCGCGGCGATATCGACGTTGGAAGCCTACCTCTGGGAGGCCGTCGCCTTCTGGGCCAAAGGAAATCGCGACGTGCTCAAAGCCATCGTCAAGGGGATGCCGGCGCTGCGAGACCAAGAAATCAAACTGGGGGACGTTTTCGACGCGCACGACGCCATTGAAACTCGCGTTTTGACCTACTTGCAGAACGTCGTATGGCATCGGTTCGACACCGTCGCCATGCTCTTGCGCCACGGCCTGGGCGTCAAACCTCCAAGCTTCAAAACATTCGTGAAAGCCTTGGAGAAGCGCCACGACATCGTGCATCGAAGCGGGCACGACAAAGATGGGCTTCCCGTCACCGTGACCGCGGACGACGCGAAAGAGCTGGCGGCGGCGGTCGAAGACTTCGCCTCGGAGCTTCATCAGGCCATCATGGACAAGTTTGTTCCAGACGACAGAAACGGCGCCGACGGTTTGTTCTAAGCCGACGTCTTTTGCGCCTTGCGCTGCCAAGGCAAATCTTCACGGCCTGTCCAGGTCACTCGGCCCGACGCCTAAGGTGCGCGACCAGCCGATCCACATTGCCCAAGATGAAATCGCGGTCTTCGATTGAGAGGCCGTCGAGCATGCTCCACAGCGCGCCGGCTTGATCTTCCGGACGTTGGCTCGCTCCCAACAGGAGCTGGTCCGAGCGGCAACCAAACATTTCGGCCAAAACGACTAGCCGCTCCGCGGTGATGGAGCCGATGCCGCGCTCCAACCGCGACACCGCCTCCGGGCCAATGCCGAGCCGTTCTGCGACAGCCTCCTGCGTCAATTCGGCGTTCTGCCTGGCCCGAGCGATCGAGTGGCCTATCGATTTTCGAATTCGCAAAACATCGGCGCTGGGTTCCTCGCGACGCGTCGCATCCAAATCAGGGTGCATAAAATTCTCCTCAACCCCTATGGTCGAGTGTCAACTCATGACTTTGAAGGACTTTAAAGGTTGACTGTCAACCAAATTAGTTTAGTATTCATTTCCACTCCACCCAATCGCGTTTCTGCGATCGGAGCGCCCCAACGGCGGGCGCGTCAGATATCCAAACAACCAAACGAAGGAGAAGAAATGGATGCATCCATGGTCTGCGTTCGCGCAGCTTTTATCGCCGCAACCGCGATCGCTTTGGCGGCCTGCAGTGGCGGACCAAGCGAGTCGGACGTGCGCGACGCGATGATCAAACAAGCCGAAGCCAGTGGCGTCAGGATGGTCGCGCCGGATTACAAAGAGACGATCGCCAAG
This sequence comes from Massilia sp. UYP32, assembly GCF_050434365.1. Classification (NCBI taxonomy): domain Bacteria; kingdom Pseudomonadati; phylum Pseudomonadota; class Betaproteobacteria; order Burkholderiales; family Oxalobacteraceae; genus Massilia; species Massilia sp. UYP32. Next base: position 77,377 of record NZ_JBNDIK010000012.1, on the reverse strand, counting down.
GTCAAGCTCGTCGGTTGCGAGAAAGCCGAGCGTGGAGGCTTCGATTGCGACGTCTCGACCGCCCAGGGCGCCGTGGCGAATGCCCGGTTCGTGAAGACCGACGCCGGCTGGTCAGTCGCCAACTGAACAGGACCGACCTTCGATCGGCCAAGACATGACATCAGTCTACGCCGGTCGACGGCCACGTGGAGGAGAGCATATGGCTTTATTGATTCGAGTTGTCTGGGGATGCCTGATCACGGCGGTGTCGTTGAGCGCCGTCGGCGACGTCTTTTTGGGCCTGTTCGGAAACGTCCTGGTGTCGAGAGTGGTCTTTATCGCCGCGGTGGGATTCGGTCCACTTTTATTTCCGCTGGGAAGGTTAAAACTTCTCTGCTTTTTCTGGGGGTTTCTTGGGTCTTTTTACCTGCTTGGACGCTATCCCCCAGCGGAAGGGCTGGCTTATCTACTCGTCGCTTGGGGGCCACTGATCTTCGTCGCCGCCGGCGGTGGATGGAATAGGCTCCGTCGCGACATGGGGTATAGCAAGGGTGAATCGGTGCTGCGCGACAAAGCTGGCCGCGTGGCGGATTGGACGTTCACGGCGGATGGTTTGGAGATCGCGGTGGATTTAGCTGCTGGCGAGTTACGGGTTCGCGCCAGGCGCGCGCAGTGGTCCGACGTCTCGTCGAGCTTCAACGAGGGGCCAGTGACTCTGATCCGCCCCTTGCTCGAATGTTCCGTAGGGTTCAGCACAGTCGTGAAAACAGAACATCGTGGCACCTTGGCCAACGTCTACGGCAGGACCTACAGTGGAGAATCCATTTCCGTGTCAGTGCCTCAGCCGGGTCACTCGATCGAATACGAGACTGGCGAGTGTCGCATGTTGATCGAGCATTGCACGACCGAGTGGAAGGTGAAGCAAGATTATGTGTTGCGATGGGGCGATGGCTCGCTGCGCTACCATGGCCGCGTTGAGCGAACGGCCGGCGCGCGCAACAGCAAGGTGGAGCTCGGGCCTCTTCCCAAGGACGTGTCTACTGAGTTGCAAGCTCAGTGGGAGAGCTCGGCGAAGCCGAAGATCGCCGCGCTTGAAGCGACGTTCAAATCTAGCGTGCTCGCGAAAGCCGAGACCGTCGCCGTCGACAAATTCTTGCTCGACGAGAAGGCGCGAGCGGGCGTTTAGGGGCGAAGCGGTCGGTGGCGCTCCGTCGCCAGCCGGTCACGGTCGAGACGGCCGCTTGGATCGGGCGTGGCGCCTTGAATGTGCATTGGCCGTTTGAGATGCTAAGGCCATGGAACCCAAAGCGAGGCCCCGCCCGGCCTATCTGAAAAGGCCTACACGCGTGGAAACCGCCGCCGAGCATCGTGCTCGGTTGGCGACCTACGCGGTAGAGCGAGGCCATGCCCACACCCTCCGACGCCATTTGGCGGAAGGCCTGGACCCGGAGGCGAAGTTTTTTTACCGCGGCGTCGGCTTCACCAGCGAACGATTGATGGGCGAAGCCGTCTGGCTCGGGTCAGTCGATTGCGTCAAAGCCTTGGAAGATGCAGGCGCTCGGTTGACGGATGAAGAGATTCTTCGAGCCCTCCATCCCGGGCATAATCGGGAAATGGTCGCTTATCTGCTGGCCACCGGAAAATTCGATCCCTACGGGCAAATGACCTCTGGCCGCCCATGGGCCGACGCCATCGATGAGCTGGACCAAGAGTCGATGAGCGACTTGGTCAAGATCATAAGCGAATGGGAGCGCGCCAAGCTGGTGGGCGCGTTGGAGCCGCCGGCAGCGAGGAGTCGACCAAGTTTCTTGTAAGATGCGCTTTTCAGTTTGGAGAGCGGGATGAAAATTTTGGAAAACAAACGTGTCCAGCGCTCCTATTCGCCCACGGGGCCGATGGCGCGAGCGGCGCTCGACTTCTTTTCCGAAAGAGGGATGTGTTACGACTTCGATGAAGACTTTCGTTTTCTGCCAGCAGACGAACAACAACGAAGAATCATTGGCATGTTCGCAGAAAGGCAAGCGACAGAGGCCATTTTCTCATTCTTGACGCCAGAGCCCAAACACAGTCGCCAGACCTTTATAATCAAATTTGCTTGCCCAGAAAATGGTCGCGTTCCTTATGTGGAGATCGTGATCAAATCGGTGGCAAAGCTGCGGGAGCAAGCCAAGCTTTATGCGCGCGACGCCACGGCATACGCGGGCGTTCGCAAGGTGAGGTCGAAAGCCCGCGCCATCGACTCAGCGCTGTAACGCGGCCCGCAGATTCGCGGGGCCGTGCAGTAGGCATGCCTGCGACGCGGGGCGACGCGATGGCTAGCGGTTGTTCATACGTTTTTTTGATATACACCTGACGCACTGGTGTGCGTCGCAATGCGTCGCGCGGCCTACGACCCTTGCGCCGGTCCGCCAGCAACGGGCAGGGCGAGGGACACGGTGGTCCCTTGCCCCAAGCCTTCGCTGCGAACGTTGATCGAGCCGCCGTGCGCCTCGCACACGCCTTTGGCGATGGTCAGCCCCAAGCCGGCGCCGGCCGGAGCTCGGCCAGGCCCCACGGCTCGTCGCTCGAAAGGCTCAAATACATGCGGCAGGTCTTCGGCGGCGATGCCGGCGCCGCCATCGATCACTTCGGCGCGCAAAACCTCTCCATCGACGAAAATCCTCAGACAGATCTCGGCGCCGTCGGGCGCGAACGCGCTGGCGTTGCACAGCACGTTGCCCAACGCCTGTGCCAACCGCTCCGGATCGCAAAGCAACTCCGCTTCGCGGTCGTTGACCTCGACGACCAGGCGCTGCTTGCGGGAGCGCACGTCCGGCTCCACCGCGTCGAGCGCCATGGCCAAGATGTCGTCCTCGGTGCAAGGCCGGGGCGAGACTTGAACCTCGCCAAGGCGGTCGACGCGGGAGGCGTCAAGCAAATCCTTGATGAAGCGCGAAAGTTGCTTGGTCTGCCGCTCCACCACGGCAGCCAATTTGGCCACCGTGGGGTCCATGCTCGGACGCTTCAAGAGGCCCGCGACGTTCATGATCGGCGCCAAAGGGTTGCGAAGCTCGTGGGCTAGCATGCTCAAAAAATCCTCCCGCGCGCCAGCGGCGACGCGCTCACGCTCCTCCAAACGGCGCTTTTCGCTCACGTCCGTGAGGCAGCAGAGGGCTCCAATCGTCGCTCCGTCGTCGCCGAGCACCGGCTTGGCGTGGACCACCACGCGCCGCAATGTGCCGTCGCGGCAAAGCGCCAGAAGTTCTGTCGGAGGAGGGCATGCGCCGGAGGCGGCTCGCGCGGCGGGGCTGTCGACCTTGTCGACAGGCCGCCCTTCGGTGTCGAGCAAGGCCGTGAAGCCATCCCAGCGCGCCATCGAGAAACTTTCCCAGCAATCCCCCCAGATGCGCCTTGCCGCGGCGTTGTGGTGGACGACCCTGCCGTCGCTCGCGCAGCAATACGCCGGGCAAGGCATCTGCTCGATCGCCCAAGCGTAGGACTCGGGCCATGCGTTGGGCGCCGGCGTGACAGCGGAGGTTGGAGCGTGGGGTAAACTTTTCATGTCTCTGACGCGGAAATGTCCCGCTGTTGAAAACGAAGTCTACAATTATCCCTTGACGTCTGTCGCACGCGCGTAGGAGCGGGCCTTCGTCGGATGTGGGACCTGCTCCACCGGCGAGCTCGACTGCGCGAGACACGCTTGCGGTGGTCATGGCCGGTCTTGCGATGAGGAAATCTTGCTGGCCAACGTGCGAAGCCATAGGCGTCCACCCGCCGCTTGTTGTATGGGCGCAAGCGCCATGCCATGCGTATCGGACCGGATGAGCCCGCAAGCTGACACGCCCCCGCAGGCCAACCCGGACCGTGCGGCTCACGCCGCAAAGCTGTCCAGGGCCGGCCCGAGCTTTCCCTGAGCGTCCAACGCGTGAATTCGGGCAGACCAGCCTTCGGCAACCCTTGAGCAAACCAAGACCGCGACAGGCTCGTCTTCGAATGCCGCCAGCGCCGCGAGGCGCAGTGGCCCGACTTCGAGTGTCTCCACGACGGCCATTTGGGAAGCGAATTCGATCGGGGCGGCGACCCACGCGTCCACGCGCGCCATGGCTTTGCCAGACCCCGCGGACGTGGCGCCGAGCCAGCGCGCTTTGACCACCGCCCACGCCAAGGCCTGGGGAGCCTCGCGCGCCAACCACGCGCCCAGAGAGAGGGCCGGAGGCGCAGGCTGGTCGCGCCGCGTCGCGCCAGGCGCGGGCTCCATTTCGCGCCCGATCGCGCCAAGGCGCTGTTCGACGCGAGCCAACGCCGCGCGGGCGTCTTCGGCGTCCGTCCGCAAAGCGGCGCAAGCCGCCAACACGGCGCGCAAGTCCGAGCCCGCGTCCAGCGCGTCGTCCATGCCGTCCGCGACGCGGTCGAGCGAAGCCGCGCCCAAGCCGGCCGCCCGCTCGATGGCGAAGTCGATGGCCGCCGTCGGACTGGCGCGCATGCCAAGTTCGGGCGTCAGCGCGAGAAGCGCCTTGCGGCGCTCCTCGGTGAGTCTGAACGTGACCGACGGCCGGCCCCATGCGAGCGCGGCGAGGTCGGAGGTTTCAGTTGGCGGTTTATCGGGCGCTGGATAGCCACTCGATCGGTTGCGCTTCTCATTTTTTTGCATCGATTCCGGCTCCAACAGGCAACTTCTACGTCAATGGGGAGTCGCGCCGCGTTGTGTTTCCGAGTAGCGCGCGGCCCAAGTCAACGCTCTTTATCCAAGCCGGCCGCAGCCGTATATGCTTCCGACGGAACGGACAACGGAAAGCTTAGCTCGGCAGCGTCTCGATCCGAATTGGACCGTCGAGGTTCACGCGCGCCATCGCGTTGCTGCTTCGTGCGTGACGCGCTGCTATTGGGGGGGGCGCGCGAGGCGCTGTCGGCATGCCCTTCCAAACCGGCTTTTTCGGTCGGTCGCGTCCAATCCAATGCAGTCCCCTTTTGCCGGGCTCTGGACATGGAAAACGCGAGATTTTCGACCAAGCTGGCGCGGTCTTCGGCGCTAGGGTCTCTCGTGGAAGGCTGATGCGAGTCGAGGTCGATGGTCGCAAGCGCGCCGCGGTTGACGTAGAGCGTCGTCGAAAATCGCGAGCGGCTTGCCGCGACATAGGTCCACTCGCGGTCGGCCATGGCTGGGTTCACCAGGCAATAGGCGGAGTCGAAGGTGCGGCCCTGGGACTTGTGATTCGTCAAGCAATAGCCGTGGTCGAAGCGGCCAAACGAGGGCGGGACCATGGCGATGGTCTCGCCGCGCTCGTTGGCGTCGTCGAGCTGGATGCGCAGCAGTGGGGTGTATGCGGCTTGTTCGATCGCCAGGATCGTGCCGGCGACGCCGTTGGCCACGCCCAGATTCTTGTCGTTCTTGGTGAACACCACGCGGTCGCCCGGCGCGAAGCGCTTGGACTCTCGCGTCTCGTCGCGGTGGACGATCTCGATATCCAAGCCTTCGCTGTCGCGGACCTGGTCTGCGGATATCAGCAGCGCGCGGGCCATCGCGTTGAGCTCGCGGACTTCGGCGCGCGTGCCGGCGATCATGGTTTTCGCCGGCAGCGCCGCCTTGTCGGCGGCCCAGTCGGATATCAGGGCGTCGACCGTGGCCCCGTGACCGGATATCAGCTTCAATCGGCCACGCTCGTCGAGCTTCGATAGCGCGTCTTTGGCCTCGCCAGTGGCGAACGCGCGCACCACGTCGCGCAGCCAACGGTGGTCGTAGCGCTCTTTCCAGCGGGTGAAGGCCCTGGCCAGCTTGGGCAGGACGGCGCAAAGCGACTCGAAGGCGCCAAGCTTGGCGTCTTCGGGCAAGCTCCGCAGCGCGGCGGCGGCGCGCTTGGTCAGGTCTCCACGCGAGCGCAGCCAGTCGAGCAGTGGCGCAAAGTCGGTGCGCTGGCGTTGGATGTTCGAGATCTCGACTTTGCCGTGGCGCTCGCACAGCGCTCGAAAGATGCCTCCGGCGGCGATCGGTTGGAGCTGCTTCGCGTCGCCGACGGCGACCAGCTTGCCGCCGGCATCGAGCACGGCCCGCTGCAGCAAATAAAACTCTTTCGAGCCGACCATTCCGGCCTCGTCGAGCACCATGATCGTCTTGTCGCTCAGTTTCGCCTTGCCTTGGTTCAGGGCGTGCAGAAGGCTCGCGATGGTTCGCGAGCGGATGCCGGTCTCGCGCGCCAGGTTCTGGCTGGCGGCCGCGGATTGGCAGCATCCCAAGACGTCGAAGCCGGAGGCCTTATACGAGTCGCCAAGGGCTTTGAGCATGGTCGTCTTGCCCGTGCCGGCCCAGCCCTCGACGAAGGCGTGGCGGCCCGTTTCGCAAGCCACATGCAGCGCCGCGGCGCGCTGCTGGGCAAGCGAGGCCGGAGCGCCGATCTTGGCGGATATCTCCGCTTCGAGCCGGTCGAATTCGAGATCGATCGTGGCGCGGCTCAGTCGGTGAGCCGCGTCTCCGGCCCAGCGCTCGACGGCCTCCGAGCATTCGGTCTCCGCGGCGAGGGTGGCGGTGGACGTGAACACCTGCGCGAGCTGCTCGGTGCGTCCCAGTTGGACCACGAAGGGCGAGGCCAAGAAGCAGGCAAGCTCGGCGACGCATTGCGCCGCGTCCCAATGGCCCATGGCCATCTCGCAGATGACGGCCAGCGCGTCGGACGAGGTCGCGCACGACTGCGACTCCGTGAGCCGATCCATCAGGTCGTGATGGTCGATTTTGAAGGGTTCTTGCGCGTCGTTTTGCGCCTCACTTTGGCCCTCGGCCGTGCTGGCCAGATAAGCGTCGCGCGACGGCCCAGGCGAACCGCTGGCAAGGCTGGGCAACTCGGAGCCAAGGCCAGGGGAGGGGAGCGGCATTCGCATCGCCGCGACGCTTTGCGGCGTCAGCCCGATGGCTGCTGCCTGCTCGGAAAAGCTGGCCAGGAGCTCCGGCAAGGGCGGCTCCGCTTTGGCTTGTCGGGTGTTGAGTGCGGCGACCTCTCGCGCGGCGGCGCCGTCGACGCCCAGCATCCCGCACTCTCGAACATAGTCCGCGATCTGCTTCGAGCGCGACGACAGCGCGTCGCGCTGGGTCTGGTCGATGCCGCGCAAGGCAAAGTATTTGCCGTCTGCCTCGACCTGAAAGCCCAGCGCCTTCATGCGGCTGGCAAGCTCAGCCCGGAACAGAATGCCCACGCTCATCTTGCGCTCGAACTGGGCCCGCTGCTCCAACGCGCTCCATTCATCCTTGCCGTCGCGCTTGCCCAGGTTGAAGAGAAACCCGTGGACGTGGAGCTGCGGTTCACCCGCGCGGCTGGCGAAGTGCGGATAGCAAGCGGCGACAGCGGCCTTGGCGAAGCGCTTCTCGGCGCCGGCGCGCCCATGGCGGGTGACGCATTGCGTCTCGACGTGGGCCAGGGCGATCTTGGCGGCTTGCATGACGGCGTCGGCGACAGCGTCGCGCGTCGCGCTATCGGCGCCGGCGAAGACGGCCGAGACGTCCTTGGGGGCGGAGAAGGTCATGTCCAAGCCCATCACATGATCTTCGCCCGCGCCCTTGACCAGCGCTTCGCCAGTGAGAGGATGAAAGCCCTTCGCCAGACGCTCCACATGCTCGGGATGGGCGATGCCGGAAAGGCCCAGCAGCGAAGCGCCGGAGCACGCCCAGGTCGGTTGGGGGCCGGCTTGCTTGGCGTCGCCGCGGGCGTAGTCGTCGAAGTCGCCGCGCTGCTTGGTGGACGTCGATGGTCCGCCCAGGTAATGCAGATATCCGCCAGCCACGCCGCGCTTGGCTTGGTTGGAGGCGGAGTTGATCTTGGTGATCGACAGCATGGATCAGCCGCCAAACAGTGCTTCGAATTCGTCGCCGATCGAACGTGATGGATGGTCGATGCCGCTGGCAACCTTGGGAGAAAACGTCGATTGAGCAGACGCGTCAAGCAGGGCGTCGATGTAGGCCGATCGTGAGAGGCCCAAGGGAGTTCTTGCGGCGTCCAGTCGGGCGAGTGAGCCGGGTCGTAGCCGCAGGAGCGCATGCTCATACTCCGTTTTACTCTTGGCGTAGGCGGCTTTGGATGCCAGCCGCTTCCGCGCGTTGCCCGAGGTCGATTTCTCTTCTTCTCGCATGGACTCCTCCTTGCGAAGCATTGCTGGCGAGCGAGCTGGTCCGCCAAATGGAAACCCGCCGAAGCGGGGTGGTTCAGTCGAAGAGGCCGATGACTTCGTCGTCTCGCAGGTGCGAATATCTCACGAATGACGCATAGTCCGCATGACCCACAATCTCCATGATGGCTCGGACGGAAACTTTGGGATTGTTGACGATCATCATGCTTATGGAATCATGCCTGAGGTCATGGAATCTGAAATCCTTAATGCCCGCGGCGATGACGATATTGCGGAAGCCACAGGACGTGGCGGTAGGGTTAGGGAACACCTGAAAGATGCGCTTGTCCCCTTTCTTTTCCAGTGCCCGCAGCTCCGCAATGACGGAGCGCGCTTTGGGCGACAGTGGGACTTTGCGCGCTTTCTTTTTCTTGGTGTGCTTCGCAGGGATTTTCCAAAGTCGATCTTCACTGTGCAGCTCATCCCAACTTGCCAAAACAAGCTCTTGAAGACGCGCGCCAGTTTCCAAGCACAGGTCAACTAGGCATCGCCAATGATCGGCACGGGAATGAGCCTGCTTGATCTGCGCCATCAGCGCGTCGTATTCGCCATGCTCCAAACGTCGATCACGTTGCACGTCCGAGCCCTCTGGGATGCACTCCGTCGAGATGCCAATGGTGGTTGCGCTCACCTTGTTTTGCTTCGCCCACCATTTGCACGCCTTGATGAGGTAGGTGAGTTGCACCTTGATGGTCGAATATGCATAGGGCTTTCGTCGGTTCGTGAACGTAGCTCGAACGTCGGCGACATATTTAGCTGACCACTCGTCATCGGCACTGCCTACGCGCGCATTGCCAACCAAATCTGCGACCGGAACGAGAGCTTTCTTCCCACGCATGCTGCAACTTGAACTTTCGCGATAGTCTGTGACGACGTCGGCCAGTCTGGCTCTGGCATAGTTTCGCTCCCCGCCCAGCTTCGCAGCTTGCTGCAAGCTGCTCTGGGCGCTCGCGCGAATAGCTTTTCGCGCGGATGCTTCCGTGATGGCGATGAAGGTCTCCGCGTCCTTTCTCGTGTCGAACGTTCCGTATTTTCTTGGGGCACTTCCGACTCGAACGTCGGCGTGAAATTTTATTTGGCCATTCGCTCGTTGGACTTCCTTAATTCCCATTGCGCTCTCCTCCATGATGTCGTTGGCGTTGTGAGTTCGAGCGAGGTGCTGACGGCTGGTCTTGACTTGCCGTCGAGACGCCAGGCGGCGCGACATCGCGAATAAGCGTGTCGCGGTTTTTTTCGCGGTGCGCATCGAAGCTCACGAAACCATGAAATCAAAAACTAGCTTTGGTGCAAGGCGAGGTTTCCTGATCATGTAAGAACATAGGTCGATCAATTCTTGGCATCTGGATTGGCCTATCTACTGAAAAATTTGGTCAAATCCGACGAAATTATTTGTAGCGGCTAGACGTTATTTGAATAATGTTTCTTCATTAATTTAAGAAATGATTTTCAGGCTCGCGCAGATCGAGCATATCGCGCAAATCGCGGCGCAATTCGCGCGGTAAAATTTGCCGACAAACGGCATGAAGAGCGTTGCTTTTTCCGCTCATCCGGGCCTGCCAATCAGGCGCGCTCGTCGAACCACCAGCGATAGATGTCGCTGGCCGCGTCTTCCATGAGAGGAGCCCACTCGGGCTCGAAGCGGGCCTCGACTTCGAGCGCCTTCTCCATGTTGAACCCGTGCTCATGCTCGAAGAAGCGGCCTTGCAGGGCGTCGCAGTGGACGCAGCCGTTAGAGAGGTAGGAGCCGCCCTCGGTGCGGCTGTGGCGCGGTCGCAGCTCGCCGATGCCGTGGGACTTCAACAAGGCGCGCGGGAGCATGCGGGCGACAACGCTGGCACCATCTTGCAGGTTGTCCCCGAACGAATGGAGATTGAGCTCGATGTCGGCGCATCCCGGCAGGACGCGACTGGCGGCGAAGGTGATGCCCAGGACGAGGCGCGTGTCCTCCTTGCACTTCCAGCAAATGGTTGTCTGGGTGAGGACCTCGACGGGCATCGTCAGCCCAAGCGCCGGGGCGAAGCGCAGGCGCCCAGTCAGCGCGCCTTTGACGAAGCGCGAGAGCTCGACGGATTGGCGCCAATAGCGCGGCTCGTCCTTGTCCTTGGCGCTCATCCACTCGTTGTGTGACGGGGAGGGCAACTGGACCATGAAGCGGGACGCTTCCTCATCGAAGGCCAGGCGGAACGCGGGGACCTCCTTCTCGATCGGGAAGGCATGTTGGCGGAAGAACCATAGCGCGCGCACGCTCGAGGCCGCGTAGCGCCGATGCCTGCGCCTTGTCTCGGCGTTCTCCTGCCGGCTCCATTGCACCTCGAAGGCCACTTTGCGATGCTCCTTCGTGGCCATCACGTCGGCGATCCATGGCTCGCCGTCCTGCGAGCATCCGGCGTGCTCGGCGACCGCCTCCCAGTCCGTTTGACGAACGCCCTCGACGATCGTTCGCTTTGCAAGCAAGTGCTCGGCCGATTCGGGCGCCGTCGCGCAAGGGCCGCGGCGCGCATGCGCGAAGTGCTTGGTCCCCAGCGCGCTGGTCCGAAGCGTGACGCCGGCGCCGCAGCACGGCATCCGGAGATTCTTCTCCCGCGCGTTTTCGCGGCGCAGCGCCTCCCACGCTTCCTCGGACTCGAAGTCGAAAGCCATGAGGGGTTGGTCGTCGCGATGGCATTTGAGAGGCATGGGTCGGCGCGGGCAAAGAGGAAAAGAAGGACGAAATCGTTTAGCAGCGGCTCAGGCTACCCAGAAGAGTCGTCGATGTCAAAGTCGCGTCCCAGGTCTCAACGCCGCAAACTGATTTCGCTGAGTCGGTCATGGTGGCGCGGGGCTCGCCGTCGCTGTTCCGGCGAGGCCCATGGGCCTGCCGCAGTCGTTGGGGTTTTGGGCCATCAGGCAGCCAGCGGCGCTGCGCGCCGCGCTTCGCGGACACGGCGGACGTCGGCGGCGCCAAAGCGCTGTCCGAGGGCCGCGCCGTTTCCCTATGGGTTTTGTAGTTCTATTTAAAACCTATGGCTCATAGGGAAATCGGCCAACTCAACGCGGGTTTACGGCCAATTCAACGCGGGTTTTGAGATAAGTCGGCCAACTCAACGCGGGTTGCGGCCAATTCAACACCGATTCCGGCCAATTCGACGCGGGTTCTCTGGCGCGGATTTCTCATGTGGGGACAAGTCCGAGGCGCTTGGGCATCCGATGACGCAGGTCGCCAACGAGGCCTCTCTCGGCGTCCAGGCTTCACGATTTTCCGTTCTGGGAGCGGCGCAAAAAACAGGCGAGCGGGATGCTGTCCTGGAGTCTTTGTTCAGACATTTGAACGTTCGCTTTCATGCCTCGGCGTTTGGATTGCCGACCCGTCGACACTTCGTAGTGAAGCGCTGGCAATTTCGACTTGATCGGCCGATCGGACGAAAACGACGACTTCATAGGAAAGTCGGTCAACTCAACGCGGGTTGGAGCAAATGAATAATCGGGTATGCGTGTTTGGGCGGCCCATCCTCGTCGAGGAAGGCTTTCATAAGGTTACGTATCGATCTCGCAAAATGCTAGATCTTAAATAAGCATAAGCGCGAGCATTGCCGGCCAAGACGACCTGAAATCACAGGCTTGGACCGCCCCGTCGTTTCGTCGCAGTCGTGGCTGCAGGCGCCTCGGCCGGGGCCGCTTTGGGCGGGTGCTTCACCACGGGCATCGCGGGACCGCGGATCGCAAGCAGGGTCCAACGATCGCTCGCGTTGCCCACAGCTTCGCCCTTGTCGATCGACCAAGACGCGACCAGGTCGGGGCGGACGGACGCCAGCTCGCCCATCGCGGCTTCGAGCGCCGCCACAAAATGTTTGGGCTTCGAGACGTAGCCGCTCAGCTCGCGCAGGTAGTCCAAGGTGAGCGGCCTGGCGGGAGGCTTGTGGGTGGACAGGTAGTCGCGCAGCCATTGCCCGAGCAACGAGCGCGGGCCATCGCCCACCGCGCCGGCCATCGACGCTTGCATCGTCAGGGACAGGGCGGGTCGGATGAACGCCGGATCGAATCGGACCCTTGCGATTCGCCCGCGTCGCTCGCTGGACATCACCAGCCAGCCGTTGGCCTTCGCGCCGTAAACCGTCGCGTCGAGCTTCGAGCGCGCAAGCCGTTCGATCGAGGCCCAGGCCGGTCGGGATTGGCCTTGACCGTAACCCGCCAACCGCGCCACTTCCGAAAGGCGGGCGTCGAAAGGTTCCGATGCGTCGATCCGGTCTCGCTTGGCGATCCGGATCAAGGCCTCCCAGACGCGTTTGTCCGCCATCGAAAGTCGGGGGCCCTCGAACGTCAGGGAGACGTCTCCGGCCGCTTTGAGCGGTCCCGCGTAGGCATCCCCAAGGTTGGGCCGCAAGGCCCCGAAAAGGGCGCTTCTCGACATGAATGCGGGGAACATGTCCTCGTGGTCCGCGTGAGGCAAAATTTTGGACATCGTTGGCGCGGCGGGCGAGGCGATTTTGCCATAGGCGTGTTTGCCGGCCGAGTCGCCCAGGCCCAGTCCTCTCGCCGCGAGTGCGTCGCTGGCTTCGGCCTCCTTGGGTGCTTTGAAAGACGCGTTGGCGCCCGCGGACCAATCCTCGTCGTCTCCTAGGACATGCAAGTTGTCTCGCCCCCAGGGGGACGTTTCCAGGGTTCGTTGGGTTGTGGGCGCGCCAACCGCTGGTTTCGCGGGCGCTTGCGCCGCAGGCATAGGGTCGGGCTCGTAGACACTCGGCCAGCCATGCGGGTCGTCGTCGGGGACGGCTTGAGAAGTTTCCATCGCGTTCTCCTGGCAATCGATGAATGCGTAAACGATGGTTTACGCATTCGGGCGGGTTAACCCTTCTCAAGCGCCAAGCGGTTTGTCAATAGCCGTCGTCGCGATTCTCAAATCTCCTGAAAGCGCTCAGGAAAAACGGCGCGCCCTGGACCCACTCCGTCGCGCCGTTGACCTAGCCTCGCTCGGTAAAAGCTCCCCAGCGCGGCTTTTGGGCCGAAATTTTCTAAACCCTCCGACATGCGGCCAGTGGTCGCCCGCGCGTCCAATTCGATGCCGCAAGACAGTCTCGCGATGGCGACGCGCATGTCCGGCCGAGCAAACGCCGGCGCGCCGCATGGGCGGCGATCGCGAGGAGGCTGAGGATGGATCACGAATTCGATGTGGAAAAGCTGCGCGCTAGGCGCCGATTGGATAACGGCCATCCCGTGGGCCAGCCCCAGGGCAAGGCCCAGGACCAGGAGCAGGGACTGGCAGGAGATCCGCAGGAGAGGGGCCCGGAAGCCGGACACGTAGCGGATGCTTCGCCTGCTCCGAATCCGTCCGAAACGCCAAACCTGGCGGGCATGGCGCAACGGGATCGCTATCGCGCTAAGCTGATCGCTCAATACAAGCTGGATTCGGAATACATCGGAGTCAGCCAGCTCGCGACGATTTTGGGACTGTCACCGTCGGCGATCTACGGGCACATGCGGGCCGGCCGATTTTTCCTTCCCTACCGAATGTTCAACGCAGCGCCCAAGATCTTCATCGACGACCTGGTGGAGTGGCACTGCTCGGGAAGGGGCGTCGTGCCTGCCTTTGGCTCCAAACCTCGGAGCGAGACGGTCAGGGACGAAGAGGGGGACGAGGGCAGCGAGGGTCGGGCGCTGTCGCGGGAGGAGGTGAACGCAGCGGTCGACAAAGCGGCGGACGATGCCATGCGTTCGATGGGGATCGAACCCCGCAAGCGCAGGCGGAGCCGGCGTCCATGAAAACATGAGGAAGGCGGCCCGGTGGCCGCCATTTTTTTGCTGGGAGCTGCCCCGTCAAACGCAATTTCGAGTCCCCACTAGTGACATATATGCGCCCGCGATCGATGGGTGACTTTCGCGTGCTAGAGTATCGGGATCGACGATCCGTCGCCTAACAAAGAAAGGCAATAAAATGTTGTCTGCCCCAAACCCCCAGTCCCCGGATGCCAAAATCCTCGCTATGATCCTCAAAGCGATCTTGGTTCAGTTGACTCCCAACCAGCAAGCCGCAATCAAACAGAATCTGTCCACTGAGGCTAATCGCATGCAAAGCAGTGGGGTGGACGGAGCAGACGCGCGCAGGCTGAACGAGCTTGCTCAGGAAGCTGGGATCGGATCGCTACTTTGAAGTTTTTCGCCGGTTTTTCCCGAGCGCTCCAAATCTGAGAGCATGTCCGCAGCAGCTCGCAGGGCCGCCACCATTTGACGTTCGAAGATCTTGTGCATGTTGGCGATCTCGTCGGTTCGCTCCACTCGGGCGCACAACTCGCAGGCGACTCGAAGGTTGCCTGCGAAGACCATGATGTCGTTGATCTGTTCGGCTGACGATTTTGCGAGGGGGAACATGGTGGGCTCCAAGTGGTGAGGACAGAACCTGTTCTTGCCATGGCGTGCGGAAATTCGCAACCCTCTTGCGGGCGAACGCATGTTTGAAGGGAATCGCTCCGCCCTCAGCGCGACGATTCGCGATCGCAAACGGCGATCAGCGGAACGCGGCTTTGAGCGCGACGCCGAGCACCCGAAGCCCATCATCCAATGGGATGGCAGGTCGTTCAGGATTGCCAGAGCAAAGCAGCCACGCGCCGCCAACGATTCGCAGCTTGCGTAGCAACCTCCCGCGAGGACCCTCGGCGACGACCAGGTCGCCTTCGAGGGGCTCGATGTCGCCGTCAATATCAAATTGATCGCCGTCTCGGATTTCGATGGCGGCGAGGTCGTCGCCGCGAGCGACGATCCGGCGCGCCGTGGTTTCTTCCCATTCCGATCGAGTCGCCGATGGCCAAGCATCGGGGGCGCCCGCCTTGGCTGCTCGCTCTTTGCGGACGTCCAGCGTTCGACTCTCAGCCCAAGCCGGAGGCGCGCAACCCGGGCTCGCTCCATCTTGCGCGCATGCCCACTCGATATCGGCGGCGCCGAGCCCTTCGACCAAACGTGCGAACTCCTCCACCGGGAGGGGCTGAGCGCAGCCGGATTGACGTTCGCGGTTTCGCTTCGCTTTGTTTTTCATGGGCGCAGGCTCCGAGCGCCGGCGGTAGCGAAGGCTGCGCCTTTTTGAACGCCCCGTCGGCGTCAAAGTCTCGCTGTATTCCGCAGCGCGCGCAAGACCCTTTTTCTCGCGGCGTCCAACTGGGCCGCGCACAGCCCGAGCTCTCGGCGCAGCTCCGCGGCCGGCGCTTCAGCCACGAAGCCATCGAGCACGCGCGCGGCGATCGGATCGCGCTCGGCCAAGCGTCCCCGCGCCGACGCCACTTTGCCCCAAGCGATCTTGAAGTCCTGCGCCTGCGCGGCGCAGTCTTCGGCAGAAGCGTGCGAGGCATGGTCCCCAGTCGTCCATTCCAAAATATCTTCAACCGGCGCCCTGATGGCCATCGCGTTCTCGCTGAGGGTGCGGTCGGCATAGGCGACGCTGCGCATCGTCATCGCGAGAAAGATCGCGAAGTCCAAACCCAAAGGCCAGTTGCGCCGGCCCTCGACCGCGAGATAAAGCGCTTCGTGGACCAGGTCGAGCGGCTCGGAAAAGCGGGTGCCGCCCAGATGCTTGCGGGCGATCGCATGGATGACGCGCCGCTCCCGATCGGAGAGATTGGCGAAGGCGTCCATGATGTCCTGCGGCGTGGCGTGTTGGGTCATTGTGCATTCCAAAGTTGATGTGATGTGGGCTTTGCTCAGATGGCGGTTCAGACGCCGCCGCGGCCCGGCGGCCCGACCGAAGGGGCGAAACGCCGGCCGTCGGAGCAAAGCGAATGCGATGGCGCTTGAAAGGTCTCGCCTGCATTTCCCGCGCAAGGGGGGGAGGCGATGGAGCGAAGAGACAAGACATGGCGCGACCTAGGAGCGATGCCGCTGGTGGCGCCAACGACAAAGCGCGTGGGCGTGTCATCGTGGGCGTTTGCCGGGGTCGCGTTGGGGGTGGTGTCGGGAGTGGCGGTCCTGGCGCTCTCGTGGCGGCCGTGGCCAGGGCTCGATGCGCCCATCGGGGGACTTCGGGAGCATGCGGGGATGGCGATGCGCTGGGCGATCCATCAAGCCTTCGCGCCAGCGTTCGCGCGAGAAGCTACGGACTACGCCTCAGGTTTGGCGGGGCTCGGCCCTTCGGCCAAATTCGCGCTGCAATGGCGGGCCTGCGCCGCGGCGCTGGCCGCTTGCCTTCCCGCGGCGTTGCTGGCCCCGAGGATGCTGCGGCCCCGCGACGGGTTGACCGTGCTTCGCGGGCCGAGCAGGCTCGAGGGCGAGGCGGCCAAGAGCGAGCTGCGCAAGATGCTGTCCAAGCGCGCCGCTGCTCGCCCGGACCACGACGTCGCACCAAACGTCCCCTATCCGGCCGACATGTGGACCCGGCACATGCTGGTCGTCGGAGGCGTGGGCAGTGGAAAATCGACCGCGTTGAAGCCGCTGATCGCGAAGGTCATCAACGCGAACGAGCGCGCGCTGATCTTCGACCCCAAAGGCGAATTCACGAAGGGGTTTGGCCGGCCCGCCATCTTGGCGCCTTGGGACGCGCGCTCGGTCGCGTGGGACGTGGCGAAGGACATGCGCAACATCGGCGACATGCGCCGGCTCGCGGCAGCCTTTGTGCGGGAGGCGCAAGACCCGATGTGGTCCAATGCCGCGCGCCAGCTTCTCGTGGGGTTCATGGTCTACCTGAAAGCCACCCGCCGCAACGACTGGGGCTGGAAAGAGCTCGACGAGATCGCGTCGGCGCCGCAGACCGATATTTTGCCGATGATGGAGGAGCACCATCCGGAAGCTGTCCGCGCCGTGGAGCGCGCTTCGGTGACGACGCAAGGCATCCTGATCAACCTCGCGTCGTTCATGTCGCCGGTGCGGGACTTGGCGCAGGCTTGGGGTGAAGTTCCCAAAGAGCGTAGGGTCAGCTTTGTGGAGTGGACGCATGGGCGAGACAAGCGAAAGCAGATTATTTTGCAGGGGCACGGGGCGTATCCGGACTTGGCTAAAAGTTGTTTGGAGGGGATCGTTGGCGTGGTGGCCGCGATCGTCAACAGCGTCGAGATGGACGACGATCCCCGTCGTAAAATTTGGTTTATCGCCGACGAGTCGGCCCAGATGGGGAAGATCCCGCTTCGGCCATTGTTCGATGTCGGGCGCTCTCGCGGCGTCCGCTGCGTGATCGCTTGCCAAGACCTCGGCCAGCTTGAAGAGATCCATGGGGACAAGACGGTGAAGGCCATCGTGTCGATGGCGGGTTCGATCTTGTTGGGCCAGATGATGCCAGGCGAAACGTCCGAACATCTTTGCAAGGCGTTGGGCACTCGCGAAGTGGAGCGAGCGAACGTGTCGGCGTCGGTCGGGGCCGGATCGGGCCGCTCGACAACGCTCTCATTCTCGCGCGACGAGCTCGTCCTATACAAGCCCTCGGAGCTGGCCTCCCGTCTGGGTCTGACCGCGGACGGGCGGGGCGTGCGGTTGGCCCTTTGTGTCGCGGGGAACGCCTACGAGTTGTTCTGGCCGCGCTTCGACATGGACAACGCTCGGCGCGCTCACGTTCCGGCGCCGTGGACGCGCCGCTTTGTCTGCGATGATGTCCAGTCGCCGGACGTCTCCGTCCTAGACCGGGAAGGGCCTGGCAAAGCGGCCTCGTTTGCCGACGCCGAGCCCGTCGCAGGCGCCTCGGTTGGCGCGGTCCTATCGAGCGACGCGAGCGAGCTGTCCGTGATTGGAGGCGACGCGCTATCCGTCGAGCAAGCGGCCGAGCTGGCGGATCTGCTTGACCTTGTCGACGAGCTGGATGAGGAGCCGCATCGACAAGACGGAGCTATGGGCTCCATGCCCAGCCTCGCGGAGATCGAAGCGTTGCTGGCCAACGTCGACACCCACTGACTTCCATGCGCGTCGCCGGCCTTCATGGATCTCCGACGGCGCGCGCCCTACGCGCCGTTTGTCGGGCTCCCCGCCGCAGGATGACGACGGCCAGCATTCCGCGAAGCGCCCAAATGGGGGCGCATCAACCGGAGATGCGCATGGAAAAGAAACAGAGATGCACGAGGTGTGGACGTTCGACGAATTGCGGATGCGATGATCTGCATCCTCTGTTTGCGGCGGACAGCTCCGACAAGGAGCCGCTTCGGCGCCAAACACCCCAAGAAGCGCTCGATGAAGACATCGGCAACAGGAAACTCTCCGCGATTCTCGCGCGGCTCAGGACCCTGTGGACTCGGAGCGCCCAAGAACGGCGAGTGTCCCGGTTGGATGGCGGAACCATTTTTTCGGATGCTGATTGGATTGCACTAAGCGAGTCCGCGCTTTTCGCGAAGCTGCGCGAGGATGATGGCGGTGGCGGCGCGCCCAGCCAAGCTTCGCCTCCACCAGCCCCGACGTCTGGGGGCAATACAAATGGTAACTCGATCCAGCGAGGCGCGCGATGAGCGCCCCGGCAGTGGCAAGCGAAACCTTCGCAGCGCGCGTCGATATCAAATCAGAGATCGTGCGCTCATTGATCGAAGCCATGGAGCGAGGCGATACGCCCTGGCAGAAGCCTTGGAATGCCCAAGCCTTGCGTCCCACGAACCCCACATCGGGCAACGGCTACCGGGGCATCAATCGGCTGCTTCTCGCCATGTCCGGGCGGGACGATCCGCGCTGGATGACTTACCAACAAGCGCAGGCGAACAAGTGGCAAGTGCGCCGCGGCGAGAAAGGAACGGCGATCGTCAAACTCGTGGAGCTCAGTCCCCACGAGGCAGGGCAGGCCGGCGGCGATGCCGAGCAAGGGCAAGAGGCGGGCGGGCAGCGTCGAGCGTTCGCGCTCAGGCGCTACACCGTGTTCAATGCTCAGCAGATCGATGGGGTTCCGGAGCTCGAAGCGCCGGCGCCGCTGGACTTCGACCCCGTCGCACGTGCTGACTCGGTGATATCGGCCCTGCAAGAGAAAACCGGACTGATTGTCGTCCACAAAGGCGCGCAGGCATGCTACATCCCTGATCTCGACGAGATCCGGCTGCCTCCGAAGAAGAAGTTCAACAGCGTCTACGACTACTACGCGACCGCCATGCATGAAGGAGCCCACAGCACCCTCCACGCGAAGCGCCTGGACCGCAAGGAGGCGCTGTCGAAAAAGTGGGGCGACGAGGCTTATGCGGTCGAGGAGCTGCGCGCGGAAATCTGCTCGGCCATCCTCGCGGCGGAGACGGGCGTGCCGGTGTCTCAGGCGCACATCGACAACCACGCTGCTTACCTCAAAAGCTGGTTGAAAGTCGCGGCCGCAGATCCCATGGCCATTTTCTCAGCCGCGAGGGATGCCGAATATATGGCTGGTTACATGCTCGAACTGGAAAAACAGCGATCGGCGATCGGGCAGCACCAAGAATGGATTGAAGAATACGACAACGCGAGGAGCGCATGATGAAGGCGAAATGCGGAAAGTGTGGCGACTTGCTGGGTTCATGCGCCTGTCGTCGGCAGCGTTGCCAGGACTCTGTCGATGGCGATCCTCTCGTGTTCATCGACGGGCACGATGACGCCATCTTGGGCTTGGCTGAGATCGAGGGCGATACGCGCGTGGTCTATGATCATGGCGCGGTCATTCGGCGGCTGATGCGCCGCGACGGCATGGACGAGGAGGGCGCCGAGGAGTTTTTCAGTTACAACATCGAAGGCAGCAAGATCTCGGCTTCTCCACCTATTTTTCTGCGCGCCTGTTAGCCGCGCACGCGTCGAAAAGCCACCCTCAAGGTGGCTTTCGCATAGGGATCGTCGCTGGCGGTGGGGGCCTGAGCAGTTGGCGTCGTCAGGACTCGTAGCGCCGACGCCTTTAACAGTGGCGGTTCGTTTGCAGCATCGGGGCGCGACTAAACTTGACCGCCCGCCTCGTCAATAAATGGCCTGCTGTCGAGTGGAAGTTGAAGGAAAAACGTCGTGCCCCGATCAAGCGAGCTGTCGATGGAGACATCTCCGCCATGGGCCTCGGCGACCGCTTTCACGAACTGCAAACCGATCCCCCAGCCTGGCACCGCGGAGACATTGTTGTCTCGCCGCAGGTAATCGAAGATGCGTTCTCGCTGCTCCTGGGCGATGGGCGCGCCCGCATTGTTGACGCTGAGGATCAAGCGATTGCGGTTTTGGCGGACGGCCATCTTCACCAGTCCCCCGTCCCCGTATTTCAAAGCGTTGTTGACCAGATTCTCCAAAACGCGACGCAGGGCCTCGCGGCACCAGTGCCCGCTCACGCGATCTCCCTCGGCTTCAAATTCCGAAGCCGAATTGGCTTGCGCGTATTGATCGCAAACTTCGCGCAGAAGGTCCATCGCGTCGAAATGGGTTGGATGCAATGAGATGGTCGCGTCGCCTTGAAAGGTCAACGCGTTGACCAACTCGCCAATCATTTCGGTCAGCCGCTGGGCGTTGCGCTGGATTTTCGACGCTGACGACTTGGCGATGTCCAAACTGGGTGTGACGGAGATCAGCTGCGATCCGTTGGCGATGACGGACAGAGGAGTGCGCATGTCGTGGGAGAGCTCGGCCGCCACCTTGCGCCGCGCCTGCTCCTGAACGCCTAGGAAAGCTCGCAGCGCGCTCCTCATGGCGTTGTCGATGGCGCTGTCGACCTTGCGCCATTCGCCCAAACTAATCTCCATTCGTCCTTCGGCGACGACCAACATGGACTCCCGAAAGATTTGATACTCATGGACGATGTGATCAGGTCCGAAGGAGGTGTTGCGCGCGCGCTCGACGCCATGGGAGATGGCGCCGTCATGGGTTTGGGCGGAGTTTGAGCGATCGCCAACGGCCGCGATCACCTCGTCGTAAAGCGCCGTCATGCCCTGAGTGAGCGCCGAGCGACGCAGGGTGTCCGCGCTATCGACGCGCGCCCGAACTTCGCGCTCCCAATGCCCAATCACCTCGCTTTGAAGCGAGGCAAACTGAGAAATGATCAGCTCTCGGCCGACGTCGGGAGAGGAAGTTTTCTTGGTCAAGTCTGGCGGGTTTCGTTGTTGCCCACGCGACGACGCGCTCGGCAAGGAACAGCGCGGCCAGCTAGCGAGGCCAAGCGCCAATCCGTCCAATTGTAGCACCGCGAAATCGGGCGCGAAATGCCCGCGACGGATTTGCGCGGAGCTTCCCGGTTCAGGCGCCAGCGTCGACGTAAGGGCGGCAATCGACGGGGATGTTGATGAGAAAGGTCGTCCCGGCTTTGGAAGAGCTGTCGATGGCGACGACGCCACCATGGTCTTCTGCCGTGCTTTTCACAAACGGCAGCCCGATTCCCCAACCCGGCGCTCGCGCCCCGTTGCTCTCGCGCTTGAGGTAGTCGAAAATGCCCTGCTGTTGTTCTTTCGGAATGGGATTGCCCCAATTGCTCACGCTGAGCATCAGCCGGCCTCGGCTTTGGCGTGTCTTGATCTTGATCGAGCCGCCGTCGCCATATTTGATCGCGTTGTTGACCAGATTCTCCAAGGCGCGTCGCATAGAATCTCGGCACCAGAAGCCGACGACCGACTCGCCGGCGCAGTCCATCAAAATCTCTCCGCCGCCAAACATGGTGTATTGATCAAGCGTCTCCTTGACCAGGGAAAGCATGTCGAACTCGGAGAGTTCAAGCGCGCTCCCAACTGCCCGGCGCGACGTCATGGTGGTGATCAACTCAGCCATCATCGCGTTGAGACGTCGAGCGTTGGTCGAGATTTTCGCGGCGAACGTTTTGGTCCGCTCGATGTCGCGCGAAACGCCGATCAGCTCGGCCGCGTTCGAGATCACCGCCAGCGGCGTGCGCATGTCGTGAGTGAGCATGGCCGCCGATCTGGCCCTCATTCGCTCGCTCAGCGCCATGAACGCTCGCATCGCTTCCAAGCTGGCGGCTCCCAGCGAACGGTCGATGATCGCCCAGTCGTCGCCGTCGAGCTCGACGCGACCCGACGCGGTCGCGGCGATCGACAAGCGAAGCAGTTGATATTCCTGCGCCACTTCGTCGACCCGAAAGTTGGTCATTCGAGCTCGCTCTTCGCCATGAGCGGACGCGGTGTTGTTGTCGCTGGTCGCGTCTTCGCGCGGATGCTCGGGGCTGAGGGCTTGGGCGATGTTGTCGTAAAACGCTGGCAGCGTGTCGGTCAGCACTGGGCTCGCGACCGCATGCGCGCTCTCGATCTTCGCCCTGGCGGAGCGCTCCCAATGGTCGATCACGTCTTCTCGCAAGGCCAAAAACTGCCGAGCCTTCGCTGAAAGATGAGAACCATCTGATAGTTGATCGGTGGCGAGCGTCACGCGTTGTCCTTGTCCGTCCTGCTTTGACGCCTTTGGCGCCGGAATTTTTAAGCCCGAGTCCTCGCGACCTCGCCCGTGTTCGACGCCGGCCCAGGCAGCCAGTGGCAGGCTCGAATTTGTGTGTCGTCATTGGCAAGAGCTGGTCCGCGCGCTCAGCCTTGTCCGATCGTGCAGTATAGGCTAAAAGTCAATCTTGGCTGAATCGCAAAGTGCTCCGAATTATCGATTCCAACCCAGGCTGAGTGGCTTTAAAATTGATAAAGTGCATTTATGATAACGCCGCTGATTGTCGCGAATGTAGGAAGCGTTACTCCTTCCATGTAGGACGAAAACTTCCTTTGCTTAGAAATGTTTTTTAGACATCGTCAACATCAGCGCTACGCTTTACAATCGGCTCAAATCAATGGATCAAGCCAACGACCGAGCGGATGTGACACGAGCGGCCGAGACGCGGGAGGCGCAATGGGATCAAGCTCACTGGTTTTGGTGGTCGACGACAACATGGACGCGGCGGACATGACTGCGGAAGTGCTCAGAATGCATGGCATCGATGTCGTCGTCGCATACGGCGGCCTCGAAGGCTTGGAGATGGCCAAAAAACTGACGCCAGCAGTCATTGTCCTGGATGTCGGCATGCCTCTGATGGACGGCTGCGCCGTGGCTGCAGCGCTGCGACGAGAAGCTGCGTTCGTCAAAGTCAAATTGGTGGCGTTGACCGCGTGGGGCGACGACGAGTCGAGAGAGCGCACACGCTTGGCCGGATTCGATCTTCATTTGACCAAGCCCGCCCCTTTGGCGTCACTGGTTGATGCCGTGCGCCGCCCTTCGCTTAGCGTTGGATTGGCTACCGCGTGATTTAGCGCTGTGCTGATCCAATGCGCAGGTTTCCTTCCCTCTCGACGAGCGGCGGCTTCAAGTTTTAACTTGGCCCAACGGGCTCTCGCCTAGTCTAGACTTCCCACTTTATTCCAGCATAAACGTCGCCTGTGCAATGCCGCGTAGTTTCGACGGCTGCGCGCGCAGCTTGGTGCCGTCATCGGACCCTCGGCGCGAATGCAAGTCAGCCGCCATCACGATTGCGCTGCGGCTGTTCGGATCGATGACTTAAGCGCGGGGCGAGCAATCGATTGGCACGTTCATGATGAACGTGGTGCCATCCGCCTCCGAGCTCTCGACCTTGACGCTGCCGCCATGGCTCTCGGCCACGCGCTTGACCAACGGAAGCCCCAACCCCCAGCCGACGGACGCCGCCGCGGTCACGTCCCGCGTGAAATATTCGAAGATTCGGCTTTGCTGTTCGATGGGAATGGACGCTCCGCTGTTGTGAACCGACAAGAGCAGCCGGTCCGCCCGGCGAGTGGCCACGATGTCCACGGCTTGGCCGTCGCCGTATTTGACCGCGTTGTTGACCAGGTTCTCCAACGCTCGCCGCATGGACTTGCGGCACCAAGTTCCCAAGGTCGCCTCGCAGCGCGTCCGAACGCGGGTGCCGCTCATTTGCCGATACTCCCCGCAAACTTCTTTGACCAGATCGGCCATGTCGAAGCTCGACAGCTCCAAAGGCAGCTTGTCGCCATGCGCGAAGGTGAGGGCGTCGAGAAGCTCCGCCACCATCTCTTTCAACCGGTCGGCGTTGGCCGCGATCTTTTGAGCCCAGTGTCTGGCTTGGCCGGGCTCCCCGGAGCGTTGGACCAGCTGGGCGCCGCTAAGCACCACCGCCAACGGGGTGCGCATGTCGTGCGAGATCGAGGCCGCCAGCTTGCGCCGCAGTTCTTCTTGGGTGGAGGCGAACGCGTGAAGTGAATCGCACATGGCCAAGTCGATCAGATGGTCGATGGCCACATGATCCTCCGCCGTCAAATCGAGGTGGGTGGCAGCGAATTCGCTGATCGTTTCGCGCGCGAACTGGAATTCCTGGGCAATTTGCTCCGGGCCATAGTCGGCGCATCGGGCTCGCTCCGCGCCATGGTAGACCGCGATGTCGGCGCGGTCTCGAAATGGTTTGGAAAAATCAGGCGTCAAGGCTTCGGCGATGTCGACGAGCAGAGCTGGCAGCATCAAGGTCAGGGATTGGGTGGACAAGACGTCGGCGCCGAGGATGCGCGATCTGGCCACCAGCTCCCATTTGGACGCTATTTCTTCGCCGTGGGCCAGGAGTTTCTCCCCGTTTGGCGAAAGCGCCATCGCAACGAAGCGTGGTTCAAGCGGCATGGCGATTCCAATCCGGTTGGATGAGGACTGCGACTTACCCGAGAGAATTTATGCTTGAAACGTTTAAGAGACTTCCGCGAACGGCGCTTGGCGCGCCCAGTTCGCATGTGACTTTGGTGGCGCTCTAAATTTGCTTCCATCTTAATACGAATGGAGGAAATGCGATCTCATTTCGACAATTATTTCGTTCGAGCCAGTCCGGCAGAAGTGAACGATCCGTCGCCACTGTTGTCGGATTCGCGCCACGGATCAAGCCAAAATTAAAAAGAAGTATATTTCCACGAATGATATAGTGTGAAGTGATGTTTTTTTGAAATTTCACAAATAACGCTCGCGGGAGACTTGTTGACGCAACAGCCATTGAATGGTCGACGCATTTTGGTCGTCGACGACAACGCGGACGCGGCGGAGCTGGTCGGCGCGATCATGTCGATGGAAGGGCATGTGGTGGAGGTGGCGCATGGCGGCCGCGAGGGTGTGGCCGCAGCCATTGTATTTTTGCCGGACGTGGTGTTTTTGGACATCGGAATGCCCGGCATGGATGGCTACCAGGTGGCGATGGAGCTGAGGCGCGATCCCTCGCTGAGCGCCGCGCGAATCGTTGCGCTGACGGCGTGGGGCGACGACGAGTCGCGCGCGCGAGTCATCGCTTGTGGCTTCGACGCCCATTTGGTGAAGCCGGCCAAGCTTGACCGGCTGCTCAGCGAAGCCGCCCTGGGACGCCCTTCGGAGTGAGAGGATTGGGGGGCGGGGGCAGCCCAGCATTTTGCCTCATCGGCGCATGGGGATGCTGCTGACTAGGGAGCGCCAAGCCGGCGAGGCGGGCCGCGCGTGCGCAGCCATCAGTGAACGCGCGCGTCAGCCAGGGCGATCGGCCGAGCTGTTGAAGGGAGCGACGTAAGGACGGCAGTCGACTGGAATGTCGATCAGGAAGGTGGTGCCGGTTTCAAGCGAGCTGTCCACCGCCACGCTGCCGCCATGGCTCTCGGCGACGCGTTTGACGAAGGGGAGGCCCACTCCCCAACCCACCGTGGAATCCGCGTGTTCGCGAGTCAAATAATCGAAAATCGCGCCTTGCCGTTCTTTGGGAATCGGCTCGCCAGTGTTGCGCACGGAAAGCATCAGCCGTCCGCGGGTCTGCGTAGCCGCGACGGTCACCTTGGAGCCGTCGCCATATTTCGATGCGTTGTTGATGAGGTTCTCCAAAGCCCGGCGCATCGACCCGCGGCACCAGAAACCTTGAACAGGCTCCAACGAAGTCTCAATGTCCACGTCGCCAGGCTGTCCATACGAGACCGCGACGTCGTCGACCAAGTCGACGATGTCGAACGACGAGAGGGTCATCGGGAGTTGGTCGCCGCCTTTCGAAGTCAGGGCGTCGAGCAGCTCTTCCATCATGTCTTTGAGCCGGATGGCGTTGTTCGAGATCTTCGCCGCAACGCGTTGGGCCATGCCCAAGTCCGGCGCCATCTGCACGACCTCGGCGCCATTGAGGATCACGGCAAGCGGCGTGCGCATGTCATGGGAGAGGGCCGCGGCGAGCTTGCGGCGCAGGTCGTCTTGAATCGAGACGAACTCGCGCACTGCCTCGCGCACCGCGCGGTTGATCGAGCGGTCGATGATCGCCCAGTCGCGCGCCGTCAAGTCGACCTTGCCCAAAGCCTCCGCCGCGATCGACTCGCGCAAAATCTGATACTCGTGGATCACTTGGTCAGGGCTAAACGACGTCATGCGAGCGCGTTCCCCGCCATGGACCGCCGCCGCGTTGGTGTGGCTCGTCGCGTCGCGCCGGTTGTGGCTTGGGCTGAGTGCCTCGGCGATGTTGTCGAAAAAGGCCGGGATCGTGTTGGTCAGCACGGGGCTGCGAAGCTCGTCGGCGCCATCGATGCGCGAGCGAATTTCGCGCTCCCAACGAGCGATGGTCGAATCTCGCATCTCGACAAATTTTCGAGCGGTCTCGGACAAGCCGTCGTCGTCGAGATTTTGATCAGTGGCCAAGTTCATGTTCATTCAGGAAGAGGGTGGTTGCGGCGCGTCCGCGGCGCGCATTGTCGCTTGATAAACAACTCGGGAGTGGGCTTGCGGCTGTTGCGCGCTCTTAGTTGAGGGCGCAATTCTACTCCTTGGCGATCTTGGTCGCACCGAACATGTGGCGCGAAGGCCGCATAAACGACTCGCTTGTTCGGTCGCGGTTCGATTGAAGGCGGATGGCCGGTG
This sequence comes from Massilia sp. UYP32, assembly GCF_050434365.1. Taxonomy (NCBI): domain Bacteria; kingdom Pseudomonadati; phylum Pseudomonadota; class Betaproteobacteria; order Burkholderiales; family Oxalobacteraceae; genus Massilia; species Massilia sp. UYP32. The sequence continues at coordinate 50,632 of NZ_JBNDIK010000012.1, read as the reverse complement.
CGCGCCTAGGGGTTGAGGCATAATGGAATCCAGGCCGCGCCTGAATAAGCCGCGATGCCCGATCCAGTAGAGGTGAACCATGGGCCAACAAAGTCCTTCTCGCCGCATTTTAGTCGTCGACGACAACGCAGACGCGGCGGAGCTCGTCGCTCAACTGCTCGCGCTGCAAGGCCACGAAGTGGTCTTCGCGTGCAGCGGCGTGGAGGCGCTGGCGGCCGCCGAACGTCTCGACCCTGAGGTGGTGTTTCTGGACATCGGCATGCCGGGCATGGACGGATATCAGGTCGCGTCGGCGCTGCGCCGGTCCGGCCGTTTTCCGAGGACTCGCATCGTGGCCCTCACCGCGTGGGGAAGCGCCAAGGCCCGCGAGTGGTCGGCGGCCAAAGGATTCGACGCCCACCTTGTCAAACCGGCGCGCGCCGAGCTTCTATTAAGCGAGGCCGCGAGAACCGCCTCCATTCACTGAGGTCTTGCATCGCGGCGAACGCCAGTCTGCGCTTCACAGTTCCATTCGATGACTTGGGACGGAGTGCGGGGAATCCCTTGTCCAGTCTCGCAGCGCCGATATGGCTTGGCGTGCTGCGGCCGGCCGCTCAATCAAAAAGCCGCAGCCTACGCTGTATAAATATAACCTTTTTTGGTTTATAGTTTGTCATGGTCTCGCGTCTGTATGCTTGCATGCGTTGAGCATTTGATTCGACCACGCAGCGTCCGCTGCCGATCGGCCCGGTCAGACGACTGCTCACGCGTTGTCGAGACCGGCGAGCGCTCTCAAATGCACCAGGATCAAGAGCTGTCGGATGAAAAAGAATGCAAGCGCGAAAGAGCTGGCCACCTTGGCGCTGGCCAAGGCGATCATTGAGGGGGACGCGGAGGCGGCGCGAGGCGCCCTGAAAGCCAACGCGAACTATGAGGCTTTTTGGATTGATGGCTCGACGCTATTGCGCGATCTGGCGAAAAGTCGTGGAGCGAGCGCGGTTTCGCAGATGATTGAAGAGGCGGCTCGGTCGCGCGGTCTCAAAGGTCTTCCCGCGATGGCGGAGAGCCCCGGTCGATGGAGTCGCGCGTTTGTCGAGTTTGTGGCTCTGCGAGGTTATGAGTTTTCTGGGATGACGACTCTGCTTTCAGGGGACCCGGGAACAAAGCTGCGGGGGCTCGATACCGCGAAAGCCGCCGCCAAACTGATCGGGTCGAAGTGGAACCGCATCGAGAATGCGACATGCGAAGATACGGGGCGTGGCGGCGCGAGCCACTGGAAGCTCAGTTTTGGTCCCATCTGGCAAGGCGAGCGCCGAGTCACCGGATTCAAGATCCGATTTTCAGTCGACGCGCGCGCGCGGGAGCTTGTCGAGAAGTTCCACGGCGCTCAGGCCAATGGCGACGCAACGAACCCGCCTCAGCTCACCGATCCGCTGCTGTCCAAGCAGAAGGATTGGGAGGCTTCCTTTGTCGCCGAACGGCATGTTGGTTGCGGCCATGGTGTTGACGGCGCAATCTGCTGTTTGCGCGAAGGCGGCAATCCGTTCGACAAGACTTATGTCTCGAAGCGCGGTGAATTCACATGGGACGACGAGGGGGCGGAGATGAACTCCTTCATGGCGCTCGTGCGCCGCGAAATTGGACCTGGGCCGGGCTGGCATGTTCGGCTGGCGCCGTTCTTAACCGACGCCGGGCTCGACTCGCTGAAAACAAAATTCGATTTGGAATCGTCGCTTGCCGAAACGGGGGCTTTGACCGACCGGCGCTCCGGTCCCCTTTGACAGGCCTGCGGAGTGATCGAAAGCTTGCTCTGGACGCCGGCATGCCGAACGATTGAGCCGAATCGCTTGCGCTGTCGCCAGCGCGACGCAACGTTAGGCAGGCTTGGTCAAGCTCGCTCCCACGCGGCTCGACCAAAAACGGGGCGGAAAATGCTGAGAGGGCTCGTCGTCATAAGACTTGGGCATGCGACCGCCGCCATGGTCGCCTTTTGTAAAGATGCGAGGCTGCGATGAAAGATTTTCCGCTGCGTGATCAGGACATCGCGCTTCTTCTGGTCAAGCACGGTGAAGAGTTCACATGCTGCAAGAGGCTCGCCGGCGTCAGTTATTTGGACTGCGGCGCCGAGACCGAAAAGCGCATCTCCTCCTCCGCAGCCGCCATGCGACGGCAGGTTAACAGCGGAGACTTCAGAGTAAAGGTTTCCTTTTACCCGAGCGGACGCGAGGATAGCCAAGGCGAGTGGTTGGTTTCTCTCGGGGCGCGGTTCGGAGCCCGCTCGCCGCAGGGAAATCCAAGGGAGGACATGGCTTACGAAGTCTTCGCTCCCGCCCCGGCGCAGCTTCTCGCGCTCCATGAGGCCAGCCAAATTGCTCGCGGGAGCAAGGCCGCGAATTCCCTTCCGCGGCGGTCGGTCAAAAATCGCACCAACACGTTGTAGTCCACGCAAACCATCTGTCGCTCGTGAGGCGCCAAGCGGTGGCATCATCATCGGGATCGGGCGCCGATGTGTCACTTCCCGATCGCGCCGCGCCTTGACGATGGTGCGGGCGCGCATACCAGATGGCCTCGAGCGAACGATCCCTCTGTCGGAAACGGCTGAGGAAATGCGCGTGAAGTCTCTATGCAAAGGGGTGCTTATCGACGATGCAATCGTCGATGTGGCCTAGGTTGACCTCGGCTACACCGGGCGCGCATGGCCATCGGGCACTATGCGCTTGTGCCGAAGGCGTTAGCGAAATGTAAAAAAGTGTCTCGTTTTCGCCCACTCGCTGAATTCTCCCAGCGAACTAAATTTGTCGCATGGTAATCTTGCGCATGCCTTCCGCATAGAGCTCGCTTGGCGAAAGCCGTCGCGCCCCTTGCCGGCAGACTGTTGGCTCAGGCCGGCGCGCGACTGATGTGATAAATGCCAAGACCCTCTTATTCTATTTTTCGAGCCCGGCTGCTTTGGAGTTTCGCGCTGCTGATCGCTTTGCTCGCGGCGCTGATGTTCTGGAAGATTTCGTCAGGAATTGAGGCTGACCGCGACGCCGCTTTCGCTCAGACCAAAAGCTTCGCGCTGGCGATGCGGGCGCATGTCGAAAGCGATTCGAGAGTGATTGATCTCTCGTTGCTGCGAGCCGCGGAGTCACTCGCTGCGCTCGACCGCGAAGCTCTCAAAGATCCGAAGAAGGCCGGGCAGGTCTTGGCGCTGTCGGCGAGCATGTCGGATGCGCATTTTTGGATTCATTTCGTCGACTCCCTCGGCGTCGGGGTCGCGGCCTCCAATGGGCTTCCAATTGCCGGCGTGCCTTACTCGGATCGCGCCTACTTCATGGCCCACGCGCGAAGCAATGGGAACGGACTCTATGTGGGCTCGCCTGAGTTGGGGCGCGTGTCCAAGCGGCCGCTGTTCTTCATGAGCCGGAGCGTGACCTCCAAAGAGGGAGTGTTTCTGGGTGTGGTGGTCGCGTCGGTCGATGCCGCGGCGATCGCCGCCGTTTTTTCCAACGCGATGTTCCAGCCGTCGCTTTCCATCACCCTCTTGCATGAAAGAGGAAAGGTCGTGGCGCGAGCCCCCCTCTTCGAGCGCTCTTTCGCGTCCGATCTCTCGACCTCCGAGCTTTATCGGCGCTGGAAGTCCGCGCCCAGCGGCAGTTTTGAAGGGCGCAGCCAAGTCGATCGCCAGCGGCGTGTTTATTCGTATCAGACGGTCAATGGCGGCGACCTAGTGGTCGCGGTGGGGATCGCCATGGATTCATGGAAGCGCACCATCGCGCGCGACGTCTCGGTGGCGTTGGGCGCGCTGGCCGTCATCGCCCTTGCGATGGTGTTCAGCGGCAGGTTCGCGTTGCGCAGCTTCCTGCGATTGGAAAACAGCCAAGCGAATCAACAGCGGCTCAACGAAGCGTTGCGCGCGGCGCGCGATGAGAACGCCCGAGGTGAAAAACGCGCGCGCATGATCGCCGACAGTATTCCCGCCTTGGTGGCTTACATCGCCGCCGACAAGCGATATGTGTTCCACAACTCCTACTACAAGACGGTGTTTGGATCGAGCGCCGATCGATTGGTGGGGCGTGAAATGTGGACGGTGATCGGGAGCGAGGCCTACGAGTCGATCGCCCACCAAGTCAGCCAAGTTTTGGCGGGAAAGCGTGTGAGCTTTGAGCAGCCCCTTGGCAGCGGGCCGTCGGAGCGTTGGTTCAAGTTTGAATACACGCCGGATTTCGACGAGTCGGGCGCGACCGTTGGGTTTTACACACTGGGCATCGACATCACGGACATGAAGGAGGCGCAGCAACGCCTTCGCGCCAAAGCCCGCGTCGACGAGCTCACTGGATTGCCCAATCGAACCCAGTTATACGAGCGGCTGGAAGAGGCGCTGGCAAGGCCGCAGCGAGACGACAAGAAGATCGCTTGCCTATTCTTGGACATCGACCACTTCAAGTCGATCAACGATTCGCTTGGGCACGCGGGTGGCGACGAAGCGCTGCGCGAATTTGGTCGGCGCCTTCAATCCACGGTGCGAGAAATCGACTTGGTGGCCCGCTTGGCCGGCGACGAGTTCGTCATCGTGCTGGAAGGCGCGGACCAACCCGAGGCGGCTCGGCTGGCCGCGAGGATCATCGAGGCGATGCGAGCGCCATTTTTCATCGCCGGCGGATGGCGATCGGTCTCGACGAGCGTTGGCGTCGCCATGTCGCATGGTCTGGGCGACGATCCAGACGCCATCATGAGGCGAGCCGACGAGGCCCTGTATCGAGTGAAGCGCGCAGGCCGCGGCAGTTTCGCGACGGACTTCGCGGCTTGAACATGAGAGCGAGCGACGCCGCGCATGATGAGGGGTCGAGAGGGGCGGAGGGCCCTGGCTCGGATGGTCGTTGTTTGGCATTCACTCGCCACTAAATTTGTTTCAAAAATCAAGCGTGCGATGGGTTGTATGGTATTCCTCAGAGTAAAATAAATTCATGCCCGCTCAGTTCCTCGCGGGCTACAGTTGAGCAGTGGAGGGCGCCATGCGCGTGAACAAGTCCCACATGTCCGATCGACCAGGTTGCGCGAAGTGCGCGGAGAGCGCTCCTGGCATTGAGTTCGCATTCGCATTTCAGCCGATCGTTTCGGTCAAGAGCCATACGGTCTTCGCGCACGAGGCGTTAGCCAGGGGGCCGCAAGGGCAGCCGGCGGACTCGGTGCTTGGCCAGGTGACATGGGAGAATCGACACCGATTCGATCAGGAATGTCGAATGCGCGCCATCGAGCAAGCCGCGGCTCTCGACATGCGCGAATCGCTCTCGATCAATTTCATCCCCAACGCCGTGACTGATCCACGGGCGTGTTTGCGTGGAACCTTGCGCGCGGCGGCGGATTGCGGATTCGACCTCTCGAGGCTGATCTTCGAAGTGACGGAGAGCGAGAAAATCGTCGACGCGGAGACGCTCGTGAGGATCTTCCGCGAATACCGAAAGCTTGGGATCAAAACGGCCATCGACGACTTCGGCGCCGGCTACGCGGGGTTGAATCTCCTGGCGCGCTTTCAGCCCGACATTGTCAAGATCGACATCGATCTGGTGCGCGATGTCCACGCCAACAAAACCAAGCAGATCATCGTCGAGAACATCGTCAGCCTGTGCGACAAGCTTGGGGTGATACCACTGGCGGAAGGCGTGGAGACTGTCGAGGAGCGTGAGTTCCTGTCGAGTATTGGCATCGATCTCATGCAAGGATTTTTGTTCGCCCGCCCAGCCTTCAACGCCATCGCGCCAATGAACGACGATGCATGGCTGCCCCCTCAGCCGGAAATTTGCCGTGGCAGAAGTCGCAGCGACATCGGGAATGGCCTAGATAAGTTACCGTTGGAGTAGATGAGGTGACGGAGTGATGCCCCACAGAAAAATGTCGTTTTTGTAGTTGCTGTCCAAGGTCGTGACGTGAAACAGCAAACCGTTGCTAACCTCGTCGGAAATGCTGATCAGCTTCCCCAACGTCTCGAGAGTCCGCTTTTGAGTTGCAGTCAGATTGGCGCGCAACCGTATTAGCTCGGAGCAGTGAGTATTTTCGATGAACGTAAAATACCTGCCGAGCAGGCCGACGACCACGTCCGACAATTGGACTTCGGGAACGTTTATCGAGTCCACGAAGCTGATATCCATTGCTTCTTTTCCATTCATCAATCGGAAGCGCGCTAGCTCAGCTTGAACCGTTTTCTCCTCGTCTAAGATATGGCGCGCGTTCTTGAAAATGCAGATTCGATTGAGGAAAAAACGATCAAATCCGTCGATGAGCTGGCCGGATTGCTCATTGACTAGAAAAGCCAGTTCGTTCAGCGACACCGCCTTAGTCAAGAGGTCACGCAGCATCATAGTCGCGAGATTCGGGTTCTTCGGCCAGTTTGCGCGCACGAAATCACGCACTTCGCGGATAAAGTCGCCGGTGCGCTCACGCGGAATGTCCGGAAACGCGTAGGTCTGCATGATCACTAGGAAGTTCGGCAAGTCGCGCATCGCTATGTAATGAAGCTCATTCTTCAGTTCGGCCTGAAACGGTAGGCTCTCGGCAAACTCATCATCTGCGACGATGGACTCGATGATGTCCAAAATCACCCAATGCAGCACGTTTACATTAAGGTAGTGGATGCCGATGTCTTGATCTAGCAACCACTTTAAGACTCTCTCGAGTTTTTCGGAGCCGAGCGCCTCCATGAAAGCGCCCTTGGCGATCAAGTCAAATTTGATCTCTTTAGCACTCGGCTGAATGTAGAGAGTCTTCCGCAGTTCGTGGATGTCGCCTAGGCTTTGACCAGGCAGCAGCACAATGCCCCCCAAAACAAAATTGTCCTGTTTGGCGGCATTGAGGTGATTTTCTCGCAAGCGGAGCTTCCGGATGTTGTTAGTCTCGTCGTAGTAGAGCGTCATCTCGCGCTCGGTTCCGTAGATGCCCGGATGGTGTTGGCCAAAGACGTCGGCCTGACGTTCGATTTTATCGGTCATGTAGGCGCGGCTTAGAAAAAATCGGTATTCAAATTCATCGGCGATGCGCGGCAAGTTTAGCTAGAACATAACTTGCCACGCATCCCATGATCTCAATAGCCGCCTTGGCTTCATCCTCGGTCAGCGTGGACAGGAAGGGACGACCGTGCCCTGTCCCCTGTTTGTTTCGCAAACGATTGACACCTATCGCGGAGGCGAACATTCCCCGTTCCATAGCCTTGATTGGGGATTCTCCTGGTTGCTCAGGCATCTCGGGGACAGCCAATCCCACGGCCACGAAGGCCATGCCAAGCAGACTCTGGAAATTGGCCCCGGTAGGGTAGTTTCCATTGATCGTCATGAGCGCGTGCGCCGCTGTGGCCTCTAGCAAATCCTTGCTTGTCCCAGCCAGCAAGGCTGCATCTTGAGAGCCTTTTCGCGCGCGCTCGGCATAGGCGCGCAAAGCGGCGGTCAACTCCGCGCCTCGTAGCGAATCGAGCACCTTCGGGCCGATCGATCCGTCGGCGGAAAGCGCGTAGCCCTCCGCGTCGAAAGCTGCCTGCGCGTTGGCGATGGCCTCGGATCCGACAAAGTTGGGCGAACTCTCTCGAAAGCCGCCGCACGCCTTCACCTTCGACAGGATCGAGGCGATCAGCGTTGGACCGCCAGGCAGGCTCTTTTCCAGCGCCTCATGCAAGATCGCTCGAAGCCTCTTGGCTTTGCCAACGGTTTGCCCTTGGCCCTTGGGGTCGAACGCCGCTAGGCCGGCTTGATTGACGTAGAAATCGATATCCGAGTGGGTGGGGTCGCGATATTGGCCGTTCGATTTCGAATCGTCGATGAGCTGAGACACCGCGGCGATGATGGTGTCATTGATGGGAAGCGCCATGGCCCTCTCCGTTTTTCTCGTCCACAAATTCGCCCTCCGACGCCTCGGCATGGTTGACGATGTAGCTCGCCCGCTCATACAACTCGTCGAAGGTGATGATCTCCGGCCACGCCGTGTTGCGGCGATAAAGCTCAAATGACCGATACTGCTCCTCGTTCACGCCGTGTGGGCCCATGAATTCGTCCAAACTGCCAATGACCAAGAACGACCTGGGCTGAACATTGAAAGCCGCCTCGCCGGTGGGCGCGCCGAACTCGTCGCGTCCTGAGTATTTTTCACCGATGTTTTTGACGGCGGCGTGGACTGTCCCCTGAGCTTGCGCGACGGCCCCCACCAGTTCGGGCGAAGGGGCCCAACACCCGGCCCGGTAGGGCGCCTTCGTCGAGGAGAGGAGCTTGGTGGTGTGGATCTTGATCTCGACGAAGCAGAGGCTCGAAATTAAACCGCGGGTCTTCATCAAGGCGTCCGCTCGCTTGCCATGGGCCACGATCGAATGCCCCTGCACGGCGGATTCGAGCTTTTGATCGTCCAGCGATGACAAGAACAAGTAACCCAGTCCATACCCGAAGATCCAGGTGTTCTTTTCAAAGAATCGTTGCCAGAGCCCCTCGTCCGCGCATCCTTTGCGCGTCTTTGCGTTCGCGAAGTAATCCGGATCTTTCAGAAGGCGCTCGAACGTTTCAAGTTGCTTGCGTCGATAGGCGACCGCCACAAGGTCTTTCGTTGTCACCTGAGTGCGCAGAGCCTCGGCCAGTGCCTCTGGATATTCGGCGATAATTTGAACGGCCTGGCGTTCGGATAAGATGAAGCGGCGGAGCTCTTCGTCTTCGATGTTGACGGGATGGTCGTGCTTGAAGATGTGCTCTTGGATGTGTTTCGCGAACTCCAAGAAGGTCGCGATCTCGCGGCCAACAAGGGCAAATCCATTTTTGTGGGCGGACCCGGTCGCCGCCGTGTAAGCCTGAAGGCTCAAAACGTTGACCTCGCGGTTGTCCTCGAAAAACTTCGCGGTGATGACCCTCTTCTGGCCCTCCTTGCGCCGCACCACCAGTTCGCCCTTGACGGTGGCGAACTCCGGCTCGGTCGTGGCGGCAAAAGTCTTGGTGGCGATCCGAATCTTCCGTCCACTGCCATTCAAATCTGGAAGGCTAGGGCTCATATAGGTTTTGTCTGGCCTCTTGTTGAAGTCGTAGTCACCTTCGTCCATGCAAATCTCCGTGCGAGCATTTGAAGCGGAAAAATCGATCAATTTCGTGATGTCTCTTGAGTAAATTATATGTTTATAATCTACTTGAGAGTTGCTTCTTCTAAATTTTTATTGTTTCGACTGGTTTGGTCGACCTTGTCGAAGGGCGAGCTATACATGGCGAAAACCTGCATCGTATGCGGAGGCCCGGCGGGATCGGGTGAGCATGTGTTTCCCGCGTCGCTGGGCGGCCGCCGCACCAATCGCGGCATTTACTGCTTGACGCATGATAACGGCTACTCCTACCTTGTGTCGGAGCTGGCAGGGCAGTTGGATGTCTTCAATTCGCTGCTGGGCGTGCGGCCGGATCACTCGAGAGACATCAAGTCCGTCCGCGGACGCTATAGCGATGGACGAGACATCGAGTTGTCCGCGAAAGCGAGCAAATTCGCTGGGCCTCGCGTGTTTTCCCAGGAGCCGCGAGGAGAAGGCGCTCTGTTCCAGATGGCGTTCCCCGATCTAGCTTCGATGAATCGATGGCGGGCCGAGCAAGAGGCATTGGGGCGCACAGTGACAGTCGAAAAAACTGGCGAGCCGTCGACCTACTTTGTGGGGCCTGTGCATTTCAGTAGGGCGTTTGGAGGACGCGACGGGCTCGCCGCGGTGGCTTACGTGTCGCAGACGTTCTTGGCGCAGGAATTTCCTGAGTTGGCGCGCTCCCAAGGCGTGAAGGATTTCATACGCTTTACCCAGATCGCAGCGAAGGCGAGAAAGAAGTCTACCAGCGAGAATATGCAAATCGAAGGGATGGGCGCAGCCGCGTCGGCCGACGCGCCCATCTGGTGGGACTTTGAGCCGAAGCCCGATGTCGCGCCCAATCACTTTTCTTTCGGGCACCGCGTGACCGTTGGCGTCGACGCCGACGACGGCTTGATTTATGGGCGATTGTCATTCTTCTCGTCAGTGCACTTCTCCATGGTTTTTGGCGTGGCGCCGGACGCGCGCGAGTCCAAGGCCGTCACCATCGACATCGATCCTTTGGCCGAGCATCCGCCGAAGGACATCGCGAGGACTGAGCGGTTCGACGCGCTCATGCGTGTCGAGCGTCCTCGATCTCAAACCGCTGGGTTGGCTCAGGCCATTGCAAGCGACGACGCGTCGAGGCTTTTCGATGATTTGATGATGCGGATGAGCGCTCACTCGCTGGCGAAGACAGCGAGTGAGATGAGCGATGAATTGGCCGAGGCATCTTGCCTGTCGCAAGGCCAAATCGAACGGCGCATTGCCGACATCGTGGAAGCGAGATCTCAGAGAATTCTCAATTTGATGCTATTTTTTGTCAGAGATTTCAAAAAGTCGGCCCAAGGCCGCAGGTTTCAAAAAATCTGGCCTATTATCGACACGTTGGTTGAGCTTGATCCGATGTCCACAAATGGTTTGTCGCGGCAGGCGACAGCTTTCTTCCATCTGGCAAAACAGGCGATCCTGTCCACGATGCTCGACGACTATAAAAATGGGCGACTGAACGAGAGGCGCTTCGCCGAGTTGATGGGCGAAGGTCCAGGCCTCGCGATCGTTGGGAAGGCGATTTTGCAGCCGGTGCTTGGCGCGCTGCCGACGGGAGAATAAGTCAGCCGCGAATGCGCAGCAGCCACTTTCTCGACCGGTGGACGCTGTCGATTGGTCATTGGTTGATCCATGGGGAAACGATGCTTTCGCAGGAAAAATTAAAGGAAAACGCCTTGACTTCCATAAGGTTGGGCGTCGAGGATTTTCAACGAGCCAGCAGGGCGGCAACCGATGGTGGCGATCCTGAGCGCGCGATTTCTGCCGCGAGGAACCTTTTTGCCGGGTTGCTTTTGCTGTTCAAGTATGGATTGGCCGCCAAGGTCACGAAGGCCGAAGAGATCGATTTGGTGCTGTTTAACCCACCCAAGCAGATTGTTCCCCATCCCGATGGCTCTGGCGGTGTCCAATGGCGCCCGGTCGGAAAATTCGCGAAGCAAACCATCGACGTGGATGGCATCAAGTCTCGATTTGAAGCCTTCGGCATCGAGGTTGACTGGGACGCCATGCGGCAGCTCCAAGACGAGCGAAACAATTTGGAGCACTTGCATCCCACCAAATCCATTGGCGCCATCGCTGGCTTCGTCGCTGAAACGTTCCCGATAGTGCAGCAGTTCGTTGTCGAAGAGCTTGAGGAAGTGCCGGCGGATTTTTTGGGCCCCTGTTGGCGGATCATGCTCGAACATCGAGCATTCTTTGAAGGGCGTTTGCAGGAGTGCTTGGCCGCTTGGCGCGCAAGCAGTCTCCCAAGTGGCATGCTGCCATATCTGGCGTCTATCCGTTGCGGAGAGTGTGGCTCGCCGCTCTTGGCTCCTAGCCAAGATGACGACGGAGAATATACATGCGTGGCCTGCGGCGAGAGCTCTCCGCTTATGTCAGAGCTTATGGAAGCGGTCGTGGAGGCGGAGGCCGGCAGCTACGATCCATATGACGGCGATGAGCCGCCGTTGCGCGATTGCCCAAACTGTTCCGAGAGCTTATTTGTCGTTGCTGATGGAGAATGCCGTTGGTGCGGCTATGAACTTGAAGATTGGGAGTGCGTTGTATGCGGCGAAGCGTTGGGTTTGGACGACCAGCACAACAGTGGCCTATGTGGCTTCCACGCATACCAACGGGACAAGGACGACTAGGCCGCGAGGTTGGACCCAAAGATCCCGTCAGCGATAGGCAACTTAGGCGAAGGCGTGGTCGCCTAGGAATTTTAGTTGCGCGTCGCGCGAAAGGACGCTGTTTTCAATGATTTCCGGATGGCTCAGATAGAAGTCGTTGCAGAAGTCTAAAACCGCAGAGGGGATGGTGTCGAACTTCGTGATCTTCGCCTGAAGCCAATGCAGCTTCACGCCGTCAAATGGCAGACGCATGAAGCGTCGATAGTTGTTACCGTTCGCCGCGAACAGATCGAGAACAACTTCTCCGCGATACGCCAATTGCCGCAACTCGTCCTCCAGCTCGTCCATATACGAGTCTGGGCGAGCGCGGTCGATCGAAAAACACACAAGGGTGTCTTCGTTGACAACGCTCAGAATTTCGTAATGTCTGTTATCGCGCATGATCAGGTATCGCAGCAGCGGTCCTTTCAATAAGCTCTAAGACAGTATGCAAAATAGCAGCAGCCTCCGCCTTGTCGGGAAGAATGCGAGACATCTCAGGATTGGCGTCTGCGTGGAAGAGCTCATTGCGGTCGATTTTTAGCATCGCATATCCATCTTCGACGGCCTTTGCCTCTTCTGGGGTCATCTTAGCACGAACGCCAATCTTAAGCTGCGCGTTGCCTGCCGCGAGGTAGTTGCCGAATCCCGTGTTGTTCTGCACCGGGCAGCCATGCTTAGCCATGATCGCTTTGATGTAGAGCTCCAGGCCGCGAAGCGCGTGGTAGGCGACGCAAGAATAGTCAGGCAGATCAATGTCGAGTTTTGCCAACGCGAGGGCCGGGGAGATCACCGCCGCGCCGGTTTCGCCCAGCAAATTCATCGCGCTTGGAACGTGCTGACGCAATTCGGCAAACAGGTCCTCCACCTTCACGTCTTGGACGTTGTAGGTCTTCAACTGCGCTTCCACAAGCTCTCGCTTGTCGGCCAGGTGATCCGACAAGACTTCGACGACCGTCGCATAAACTTCGCGTGATTTGCCCTGCATGAGCAGCTTTCCGCTCTTCGTGTAGCGGTTCAAGTTGACGTAGTCGTTGTGCGCCTTTTTCACATCGAAACGAACTCCATGGGGCACCGAGCCCTCCGTGACGGCGAAGCCGTAATCATGCTCGAGATGCTCCAACAGGAACTTCCAATCGTCCTTGCTGATGCGCTCAAGGCTAAACGGGCGTTGCTCGTATGCTTTGCGTTTGCATTTTTCGGCCACATACGCTGCGACCTGTTGAGACAGGGGCGTATTCTTCCCTACCGAGGCCGACAGCGTGAAGGTGCTGTCATTGCAAGCGTAGACATGCAGCTTCGCGACTTCTTGGCCTTCGATAAAAATTTCATACTCGGTGAATTGTCCTCGGGCGTTGGGGCCGGTGATCGTGGCCACATCGGAAAAGCTGCGAACGGCGCCCTCGATCTGCGATTCGTCGAGGAAAAGCTTTTTGAAATTTTGGGTCATTGTGCGCGCGGCGTCGGTCTCCTCGCCATCTGAAATGGCAAGAACTGATCCGAAAGATCGATGGTCGAGATGGGGGAATGCAAGGATAAATGAGAACGCGGGGATTTCGCAAGGGGAACTTTGGGTAGGCGCGGCAGCTATAGCCCAGCGCGCGCGGCAGCGAGGGCAAGCGACGGCTGCGAAGGGTTGGCTCGGGAGGCACGCGAACGATCACTCGGAATGGAGCCCCCGCAGCGTCCATCATGGCAGCCGCTTTGCGACCATCTTGGTGCGCCAACTCCGTTCCAATGTCCACAATGCGGAAAGTCAGGTCGATTTCGGAAGTCGTCTAAAACGTAGTGGGTGAGTCGGTCGTATGCGGGCCTCGTGACGAGAGCGTAATCGGCGCGGCTTTTGATCTCGTGCGTTTCCTCAAACCCAGCGACCGCCACGTGTCCTGATGGCCTTGGGCCTATCCCAGGAGGATGCGCCACCGCGAACCTTGGGCATACCCCGTGTGGCGATCTTCTTGCGGCACGGTGGCCTCGGCAACGAAGTTTCGCGTCTTCTCGTCCCACCAGCGCTTCCTCAAGCCAAGTGAGCTGTTCCATTGAGCGAACGCTTCATCGGTCATGCCATCGGAGTCGCTCAACACGGGGGCAATTTGCGCAGCCCTCAAAAGGAGCCCGCGACCCAGTCCGCGCCGCCTCCATTCGGGATCAGTCCACGCTTTCTTTGCTTCCATCACCGGCAGCCCACCCAAGTTCGCAGCGATCAATGCCAAGTAGGCGTATAGCTCAGTTGTGCCGTCGGGATTTCGATGGCCAACCCATAACGCGCGGCCTTTGGCAATGGTCGTGTCGCATGCCCAAACACTCGCCCCAGGGCCAAAAGCGTCCTCTTCCACGAGTTCCAAGGAAGAGAGCACGAAGTCTCTGGTGGCGAGAAGCATGCGGTCTTCTGGCTGAGCTGAGGCGTGGAGAACCATTGTTCACCTTTTGTAATTTCCGTTTGCTGGTCGCGTTGGCATAAAGCGCGCTCTTCAAGCGCAAAGCCTAGGGGGCAAGAAGGGGACTGTTTAGTTGAAAATCCTGGCTCTTGTTGCATCCTTAGGGCGGGACCTGCTCAAAAAAAGTCCCCCGAGGGTATTGCTGCATCATCGGAGTGAGCTTTTCCGTCGCGCTGTTCTTGATGGCGGCGGCGTTGATTTCTTTGGGGGCGGTGGTCATGTCTTCGTGATTCGGTACGGCTTGGCGCGTGAAAGGCCAGGACTTGACATTTTAACCCGATCGACCCGGCAGCTCGCTGCAAAGATCGTTGTTGCTCAAGAGTTTTTTGCCGAATGATCCATATGGTGGTGTGCGGCGTCAATGCGCTGGCTTTTTGCGCATGAGTAATGAATTGTCGTCACGTTCCGATAGATTGGTTTTTCAGTCTTGACCAATGGGCGGACGCATGAAGATCATCGGCTGGATTCGGGAAGGAGACAAAGCGGCTTGCGGTGGCGTGGTGGCCGAGGGAGACCCGCTATGCCGCGGGCAGGGCCTGGCTTACGCATTCCAGGGTGCCCAGATGGCCTGCACGAAGAAGTGCTCGATCACGGACGGACTCAGCCGCCGCATGCTCATGAATGGTCGCGCCTCGGTCATCCATGGCATGCGAACGAGCGGCGGTTGCCCACTGGTGTCGACCCTTAACGACCTGAACGGCGTGAGCAACCACGGTGGTCCGGTCGCGACCAGCTTCTTCATGAATGCGGACGGCCGTTGGACGGACGCCGCGCCGGCGCTCGGCGAGCACTCTTACGACGAGCAGGTCTTGTTGATGCACCAGCGCGCCGACGGGCTGCCTTACCATATCGAAACGATGGACGGCCGTGTCTTTTCAGGCCGGATCGGGCCGGACGGTTTGCTGCCACGGGTCGATACCTTTGGTGAGGATGAATACACAGTCCTGTGGGGCGACGACGCCCTGGCCAAGCTGCAGGAAGAGCCGACGCATGAATAGCACGCTGGTCCAGAAGGCCAGGGTCCGCACCAACACCAGGAAGGAATCGGTGTGCAGTGTCCTGGTGAAAGCGGTCGAGTTCTCGACGTTGTGGGCATCCTATCCGGACAACCCTCCCTTCGTCGATCCCAGGACGGGCAAGCCGCCACCAGGCTACGAGAACCAGTGCGCGATCAAGGTGAGCGTAGCGATTCACGGCGTCGGCGTCGAAATGAAGTCGTTCCGCGGCGCGGCCGAAAAGGTGAACGGCCTGCCCGCCGCATTGCTCGCGTCCCAACTGGCAGCCTGGCTGAAACAGCAGCCGTTCTGCGGCCTGCCAACGTCGGCGGAGAATGTGACCGGCGCCGACTGGCAGAACAAGATCCGCGGCCGGACGGGCATTGTGTACTTTGCGGACTATTGGGCCAGAAACGGCAGGGAGAAGGCCAGTGGCAAGCCCACCGGCGATCACATCGACCTGTGGAATGGGGCCAGGCTGACCGCGACGGGCATGAGCTTCTTTTCCACGATGGGCCGGCGCCTCGGCCTCGATTCGCTTGGTGCGGGAACGTCGTGGGGCTATTCAGATCTGGGAAGATCGTCCGAGATCCTGTTCTGGGAGATCGAATGATCCACCAGGCCAATCGGCTTGCCATCGGCATGGTGTTCGCGCTGCTGGGCGTCGCCAGCCTGCTGGTGGCTGACGTGGTGAGCCAGTGGCTTTGCGCGCGTTTCTTCGTCTGTGTCGCGGCCATTTACTGCCCCATCGACGTGTGCGAGGGCGATGAGCGCCTGAATATTCTGCGGCTTGCGGTCTGGGCCGGCCCAAGTGTCGTGTTCGCGGCTAGTGCATTTGTGTTTGGCGGCCGGAGGCGGTCATTGCCAGCATGGCTGGGACTTCTCGCCGCGCTAGTGGTCGCGCACTCCCTGGTCATGGTCGCGTCCCGATAGCTCACCGCTTGGACGACGGGAGTTTTTCGTCCGGAACGTCGGTGGCCGGCATCAGCCGGCCATCTTCCCAACGATTACGGTTTCGCCGCAGCCTTCGCCTGCGCGATCCAGCTATCGAACAGCGCCTGGTGGAACTTGATCCACCCCGCCGTATGGCGCGCGATGTCTTCCTGCGACCCCTGCCCATTACGCACACGCTCGTTCTGCGCATTGATGTCGGCAATCGGCAGGCGCATCACTTCGAACAGCTTGACCGCCGCCGGATTCTTCTCGGCCCAGGCGCGGTTCACGACGAAGCGCGTGGTGTTGACCGAGAAGCCATAATTGCTGCCATCGGCCATCCGGGTATCGGCGTTCTGTGGATTCGACGAGTGCGGCACCTGCAGCCACACGACGTCCTTGCCTGGGATGAGCACGCTGCTCACCCAGTACGGCGTCCAGGTGTAGTACAGGATCGATTCGCCGCGCTGGTAGCGGCCGATCGTATCGGCGATCAGCGCCGAATAGCTGCCCTGCACATGCGTGACCGTCGAACGCAGCTTGTAGCCGTCCATGTGGTGCTCGATCATCGCCTCGCAGCCCCAGCCCGGATCGCAACCGGTCAGGTCGGCCTTGCCGTCGCCGTCGTGGTCGAACAGCCTGGCGATGGCCGGATCGCGCAGCTGGTCGATATTGGTGATGTTGTGCTTCTCGGCCGTGGCCTTGTCGATCAGGTAGCCCTGGGCGGCCGGGCCGGCATACTGGCCGGTGCGCAGCAGCTTGGCGTCGCCGCCGGCATTGTCGTAATAGTCGCTGTGCAGCGGGTCCCAGTGCACCGCGAGGAAGGTCGCGTCGCCGTTGCCGATCGCGATGTGCGCGGTCGGGTAGGCGACTTCCTTGATCGGCTGCGTTTCGTAACCCAGCTGGGCCAAGGCGCGATTGGCCAGCATGGTCTGGAAGGTTTCCTCGGCCAGCGGGCCCTGCAGGGCCTGCACCTTGACGCCCTTGCCGGGCAGGTCGGCGCCTGGCGTTTGCGCCGTCGCGATGCCGGTGCTCAGGGCGAGCCCGGCAAGCACCAGGGCCGAGATCCAGCGGAACGCGCGCTGCGTTTTATAGGTGGCGTTGAAGTGTTCGGTTTGACGCATCGGTATCCTTTCTTGTCTTATTGTGCGGTGGCGGGCTTGGTGTCTGGCGCCGCATCGGTGCGCGCGCCGCCGCTGCCAATCCGGCGCAGGACGAAGCCCACCGGACCGGTCTGGTACCAGTGACGCACACCGCGGCGCGGTTGCCCCATGGCCTGGGTCAGGCGGTCCAGCATGATGGCCAGCAGGACGATGCCGAGGCCGCCCACGGTGGCCAGGCCCATGTCCAGGCGACCGATGCCGCGCAACACCATCTGGCCGAGGCCGCCGACCGCGATCATCGAGGCGATCACCACCATCGACAGCGACAGCATCAGCGACTGGTTGATGCCGGCCATGATCGACGGCATTGCCAGCGGCAGTTGCACGCGCGTTAAGAGCTGCCAGGGCGAGGCGCCGTAGGCGCGCGCCGCTTCGATCAGGTCGGGACGTACCTGGCGAATGCCGAGGTTGGTCAGGCGCACCAGCGGCGGCAGCGCGAAGATGATGGTGACGATCACGCCAGGCGCATTGCCGATACCAAACAGCATGACCACCGGCACCAGGTAGACGAAGGCGGGCGTCGTCTGCATGGCGTCGAGCAGCGGGCGCAGGATGTTTTGCGCGCGGTCACTGCTGGCCAGGAAGATCCCCAGCGGTAGGCCGATGATCAGGCAGAACACCAGCGAGGTGAGCACCAGCGACAGGGTGATCATCGCTTCAGGCCACACGCCCAGCATGGCGACCGCCACCAGCGCCAGCACGGTGCCGACGGCCAGCGCGCGGTTGGTGAACTGCCATGCCAGCAGGCCGATGATGGCGATCAGGACGAGGGAGGGCACGGCCAGCAGCAGCTCGCTGGAACCGGTCAGCGTCGCATCGATCGGCGCGCGCACGGCCTGGAAGAAAGGGCGGAAATGCTCGACCACCCAGCCCAGTCCGTCGTTGATCCAGGATTGCAGCGGCAGCGCGCCGTCGAGGGCGTGCGCCAGGTCGAAGCTGCTGGCGTGTTCGGGCGCGGCGGCCGGCGCCGCGGCGTCGAGCCAGGAGGTGTCGCTCGGCGGCGTCGGCAGCCAGGGGTTGGCCTGGGCCGCCGTGTCTGCAGCCTGCGCTGCGGCCGGCTGTACTGCGGTGATGCTGTTGTCGGTCGTGCTCATGCTTGTCCTTTCTGAGTCGAGGCCTCGGGGATGGCGGGCGTGTCGGGGTCGAGGAATTTCAGCAAGGTGGTCTTGCTGATCGCGCCGCACAGGCGTCCGTCGTCGGCCACCACCGGCACTGCGTACGGCAGTTGCGCCACCTGGCCGAACAGGCCGGCAACGGGTTCGTCCGCCTTGATGGTCTGCACGTCCGGCAGGAAGGCATGCGCCAGGCCCAGCGGGCCGGTATGGCCGTCGAGGGCGCTGCGCAGGGAATCGACCGACACCAGGCCGAGGAATTCGCGCTGCGGATTGACGACGTAGGCATAGGTGCGGTCTTGCTCCTCCAGCATCGACAGCGCCGCGCGCGAACCGCGGCTCGGCGATTCCGACACCACGATCTGGCTCTTGCGGGCGATGTCGCCGGCCTTGAAGACCGCCGCCGCGTCGACGCCACGCACGAAATTGCGCACGTAGTCGTTGGCGGGCTTGCGCAGGATTTCCTCGGGCGTGCCGACCTGCACCACGTGCCCATCCTTCATGATGGCGATCCGGTCGCCGATGCGCATTGCTTCATCGAGGTCGTGCGAAATGAAGACGATGGTGCGGCGCTTGATCTGCTGCAGGCGCAGCAGCTCGGATTGCATCTCGGTGCGCATGATGGGGTCGAGCGCCGAAAACGCCTCGTCCATCAGCAGGATCGATGGATCGCTGGCCAGCGCGCGCGCCAGGCCGACGCGCTGCTGCATGCCGCCCGACAGCTCGTCGGGATAGCTGGCGGCATAGGCCGCCAGGCCAACCTGCTCCAGTGCCTGCCGGGCCTGCGCATGGCGCTCGGCCTTGGGAATGCCGGCCAGCTCCATGCCGAAGGCGGTGTTGTCGAGCACGGTGATATGGGGCAGCAGCGCGAACGACTGGAACACCATGCTGATGTCCTTGCGGCGCAAGGCGCGCAACTCGGCGTCCGGCAGCGTGTTGATGTCGTTGCCGTCGACCAGGATACGGCCGTCGGTGGGTTCGACCAGGCGGTTCAGCATGCGCACCAGGGTCGACTTGCCCGAGCCGGACAGGCCCATGATCACGAAGATCTCGCCCGCTTCGATGGTGAAGGTGGCGTCGAACACGCCGATCGTGCAGCCGGTCTTGGCCAGGATGTCTTGCTTGTTGGCGCCCTGGCGGACCAGCGCCAGGGCGTCGTCGGTCTGGTCGCCGTACACCTTGAAGACATGGTCGATGATGATTTGTTTTGCCACGTTGTTGTTCTCCTTCGATTTGGCGAATGGAATGAAACCCTGCAGCCATTGGCGTTCATGGGAATCGATGGCCCCGAGCCGTCGGCGGTGCGAATGGCGCGATAAGCGCCCAGGCGGCGGAAAGGGCAGGCACGCTTTGCCGGCGCGACGGATGCTGACGAGAGTGTCGTCAAACGATGTCGGGATGTAGGCGCTTGGCCTAAGAGCTATTTCCCACCCAGCGGATGGCAAATATGGTGCAGCAGGGGTGTTGCTAAGAGTAACTATTGTCTAGTGGGCATGAATTATAGAGCAAGGCGAATGATAAGTCAATTTGATTTATTTATTCGACGTTGCGAAGCCGGAGCGTCTATCGTTTGTGTTCGGTTCGCCATGCGCCCGGCGACGCGCCGATCATTTTTCGGAACGTCCTGCCGAAGTGGACCGGGTCCGCGAAGCCCATGGCGTGCGCGATCTCGCCCAGGGTCGCATCGGAAGCGGACAGTAACTGCTGCGCCCGTCGGATGCGGGCGTCGAGCTGCCATTGGTAGGGTGCGAGCCCGGTCGATCTCTTGAACGCGCGGCTGAAGTGGGCTTGCGAGAGATTGACCAGTCCCGCCAGGGTTTCCAGCTCGATGCGGTGTGGGAGATGCGCTTCCATGTAGTCGATCACCCGCCGCAGCTGCCATGGCACGAGTCCGCCCGTTTTGAACTCCGTGATGCGCGGCGCCGCGAACAGCTGGGACGACACGGCGGTGATGATGCCGTCGCCATATAAATGCATCGACGGGTCGGGGTGATGGACCGCCTCGGCAAGCAGCTTGACCAGGTTCCAGATCCGGTCATTGGCAAAGCGCAGTCTCGGGACGCCGGTCCTGCCCGGGTCCAATGGCATTTTCAGGCGTTCGCTCAGGATATCGGTGTCGAATACGAGCACGGCATCGACGACACGCCGCGCATTTTTCGTGTAGCCCCAGATCTCCATGCCGGCCGGCGCGAAATACATATGTCGCGGCACATGCTCGACGGGGCAGGGACGATCCGGATGAAACCGTGGCTCGCATGCGCCGCCGTGCTCTTCCAGCACCACGCTCAGGCGCGGCTGGTCGCGATGCGGCAAGGGGCTCGTGCCTTCGCCGTCACAGTCGTAGCCGGTGACGACGAGCTGGACGCCGCTCCACCCGCGCTGCGCCTGCGTCAGGCCGGTCACGTTGGCGGGGAGCGAGTCTATGACCATTGGGGCGGGAATAATGTTCTCCTAAGACTGTCATTGTGGATCCGGCGCAGCAGGAATGAACCATCGATAGCAGGATTGAACATTGCCGCGCCGATATCGGATTGGTATCGTTCTGTCTCCAACGCCTGGGCGCAAGAACGATTCTGCTGGCCATGCGGCGTACGCGCTAGTGCCGTTCCCGGACACGCTGTGTTGCGCAATCGGGAACGCCTGCGCCTGCCGTTGCGCGTGGCGCGATAGCAGATGAATGCATCGAATGAATGAGATGAGCGAGGAGAGTTGATGGCTGGAGCAAGCCTGGGGCAGACGATCGGCCCCGTGGTCGTCCTGATGGGGGCGGCCGTGATCGCCGTGCCGTTGTTCAGGCGGCTCGGCCTGGGAGCGGTCCTCGGCTATTTTGGGGCGGGCATCCTGGTGGGACCGTCGGTGCTGGGCCTGGTCACCGATGCGCGCTCGATCCTGCATTTCTCCGAGCTCGGCGTGGTGATGTTCCTGTTCGTGATCGGGCTGGAACTGCGGCCGCACAAGCTGTGGGCGATGCGCGGCCAGATCTTCGGCCTGGGCCTGGCCCAGGTTTTCGCTGCGACCGCCGCGCTGGCGCTGACCGGCCATGCGCTGTTCGGCCTGTCCGGGCCGGCCGCCTTCGTCGCCGGCGCGGGCTTCGTCCTGTCCTCGACCGCCGTCATCATGACCGCGCTGCAGGACCGGGGCGAGATCGCGAGCGAGCAGGGGCAGAAGTCGGTCGCCATCCTGTTGTTCGAGGACTTGATGATCGTGCCGCTGCTGGCGGTGGTCGCCTTCCTGGCGCCGCAGCTTCCCGGGCAGCAGGGGCAGGGCTGGTCCGGCCTGCTGCTGGCGATCGCCGCCCTGGCGGGGCTGCTGGCCGTGGCGCGCTGGGGGCTCGACCCGTTCTTCGCCCTGCTGGCCAGGTCGCGCACGCGCGAAGTCCTGACCGCGGGTGCGCTGCTGGTCGTGCTGTGCGCGGCGCTGCTGATGGAATTCGCCGGCCTGTCGATGGCGATGGGCGCCTTCCTGGCCGGCGTGATGCTGTCGAGTTCGAGCTACCGGCACCAGGTCGAAAGCGATATCGAGCCGTTTCGCGGCCTGCTCATGGGGCTGTTCTTCCTGGCGGTGGGCATGTCGCTCGACCTGGCCATCGTCGCGGCCGAATGGCGGCTGCTGTTGGCCATGCTGTTTTGCTTCATGGTCGCGAAGGGCATCGTCGTCCACGTGGTCGCGCGCCTGTTCGGCGCCAGCAACCACCAGGCCCTGCACCGCACCTCGATGTTCCTGCAGGGCGGCGAGTTCGCCTTCGTGCTGTATGCCGCCGCGCTCTCGGCCGGCGTGCTGGGCGAACGCGAGAACGCCTTGTTCGCCACCGTCGTGATCCTCTCGATGGCGCTCTCGCCCCTCCTGACGCTCGTGACCGACCGCCTGCTGCGGCATGAAAAGTCGATGGACGGCGTCGAGCATGCGCGCGACCTGAAGGGGCGGGTGCTCGTCATCGGCTTCGGCCGCTTCGGCCAGATCGCCTCGCAGGTGCTGCTGGCGAGCAGGGTCAAGCTGACGGTGATCGACAAGGACCCCGACCGCATCCGCGATGCGCAGCGCTTCGGTTTCAAGGTATTCTTTGGCGAAGGCACGAGGATGGATACCCTGCGCCATTCCGGCGCCGCCGAAGCCGATGCGATCATGGTGTGCGTCGACGAGCCCAAGGCCGCGAACGACATCGTGGCGCTGGCCAGGCGCGAGTTCCCGCAGGCCCGGCTGCTGGTGCGCAGCTACGATCGCGGGCACGCCATCACCCTGATCCGCGCCGGCGTCGATGTCCAGGTGCGCGAGACCGTCGAATCGGCCTACCTGATGGGCGCCGAGGGCCTGCGCGCGCTGGGCTTTGCCGAAGCCGACGTCCAGGAGGCGTCGCTCGACATCCGCCGGCGCGACGCCGAGCGGCTGTCCGAGCAGATCCACGGCGACGAGCTGTCGGGCCGCGACCACCTGCACCTGCCCGTCATGCCTGAGCCGCTCGGCAAGCCCGCGGCCTAGACGGCAGTATCATCTCAGCGACGCCGTGTGGCACAACCGGGAGCAGGCAAGTGGATATCGAAGAGTTGCAGACATTCGTGGAAGTTGCCGATGCCGGCGGCATTTCGGCGGCGGCGCTGCGGCTGGGCGTATCGAAGTCGATCGTCAGCCGGCGCCTCGCCCGCCTCGAGGAAGAGCTGGGCATCCAGCTGCTGTCGCGCACCACGCGCGGCGCGGCGCTCACCGAAGCCGGCACGACCTTCCGCGACTATGCGGCCAGGGTCTGCGCCGAGATCGCCCTGGCGCGCGAAACGATCCTGCCCGCCGGCGAACTGCGCGGCCGCCTGCGCATCGCCGCGCCGCTGTCGTTCGGACCGACCCACTTCGCGCCGGTGCTGGCCGACATGGCGCGCCTCCACCCGAGGCTGCACATCCACACCTGCTACAGCGACCACAACGTGGACCTCATCGCGGACGGTTACGACTGCGCGATACGGCTCGGCTACCTGCAGGATTCCAACCTGGTGGCGCGGCGGATCGGGCCGATCCATGGGCTCACGGTCGCGAGTCCCGCCTATATCGCGGCCCACGGGGCGCCCGAGACGCCAGACCAGCTCTTGTCGCACCAGGCCCTGATGCAGGGCACCGAGGCCTGGCAGTTCCTGGATGGCGAGAAGATCGTGTCGGTCCGGCCCCAGGGACGCTTCAAGGCGGACAACGGCACGGCGCTGGTCGCAGCCGCGCTAGCGGGGCTGGGCGTCGCCTATCTGCCCTATGGCCTGATGCATGAATACCTGGATGCCGGCGCGCTCGTTCCGGTCATGACGCGCTATCCCCCGCCGCCGGCCGGCGCCTACGTCGTGCGTCCGCCGGGCCAGCATCCGGCACGCAAGATCCGCATCCTGACCGATCTGCTGGTGGCGTATTTCGACAGCAAGCCGCCGATCGCCCGCGCCTGGCCCCGTGCCTAGCGCTCCTTCAATCCACTATGGAGCCATGAAAACCATGATTGACATGATCATCGAGCAGCGCCGCCGCAGCCTGGGCGGCAGTTTCGAAGTCGGCCGCGTGCTGCCGTTCGCCAAGCGGCGCATGGTGGGGCCGTTCATCTTCTTCGACCACATCGGACCGCTCGACCTGGCCCCGGGCATCGACCGCAGCGTCGACGTGCGCGCGCATCCGCATATCGGCCTGTCGACGGTGACCTATCTGTTCTCGGGCCGGATCATGCATCGCGACAGCCTGGGCGTCGAACAGGAGATCCACCCGCACGAAGTCAACTGGATGACCGCGGGCAGCGGCATCACGCACAGCGAGCGCTTCGAGCACGCGCGGGCGCACGGCGACCACCTGCACGGCATCCAGGCCTGGGTCGCGCTGCCGAACGGGATGGAAGAAGTCAACCCGTCGTTCTCGCACCATTCCGGCGCCGACCTGCCGCAGTGGCGGGATGGCGGCGTCACCGGGCAACTCATCGCCGGCAGCGCCTATGGCCTCTGCGCCGGCGCGAAGACGTGTTCGCCGCTGTTCTACGCCCATCTCGACATGCAGCCGGGATCGACCGCCGAGATCCCCGGCGGCTACAAGGAGCGCGCGCTGTACATCGCCACCGGCGCGGTGGAGCTCGACGGCATGCGCCACGAGAGCGGCCGGATGCTGGTGCTGGGGGCGACGGCCTCGCGCGTCGAGGCGCTGGAGCACGCGACGGTGATGGTGCTGGGCGGGGAGCCGGTCGGCGAGCGTCACCTGTACTGGAATTTCGTGTCGTCGTCGAAGGACCGCCTGGCGCAGGCGGCGGCCGACTGGAAGGCGGGCAGGATGAAGCTGCCGGATGCGGACGACAAGGAGTTCATTCCGTTGCCGGATGCGCCGCCACCGCCGGCGCCGCCGGCCATGTCCTAGCACTAATGTCGGCGGCGGTGGAGATGCAGTGAGCCGGTCATGCCACGACTCTGTTCGCCGCCAAGTCCCATCCGCCGACAGTGCTGCCGCCGCCACCGCCGCCGATCTTCTGTTGGGTGTAGCGCCACTTCACTTTGGAAAATTTGAGACTGACGTGCTCGTCGAGAATGGTGCCGGGCTCGATACCGGGCGCGATACCTCCGATGAGTACATTTTCCAGTTCAATCTGGAAGTAGCAGATGGGTTCGCCATTGCCGTCGGCGCGCATGAAATCGAACTTTGCCTTGGGGATTGTCTTGCCCATGGCGCAGGTCTGCATCAGGATGGGTGAGGCCAGATCTGCGATCTTGGTAAACGAAATCTCCTTTAACTCCGCACGTTCCGCAGTGTGGCCCCCGCCGGTCGAAGCAGTCGCTGATCTTGGTTGAGGAATGCCCCAGTGCACGCTCGTACACTCTATCCAGTCCCTGTGCTTGGCATCCTGCGACTCGCCCTTGATGCCGTCAATCTGCAGATATACATCGATGGCCACGATTTGCTCCTCTATGTCAGGTACGGCTGCAATTATTCGCCAGCAGTAGCAAACATCGCTTGTGGCCCCACAACAGACGAGCATGCTAGGGCAGATAGATTGGACCACTAGCGATTCTGCAGGAGGAACTATGGGGCAAGCAGCCAGCGGAGCAATCGGGGGAGCAAACGACCATTTGAGTATGAGCGGAGAAGCGCGAAAACGGATGCAACGGCTAGAGGTGGTCGTATTGAACTATTACGACGATATGGGCCCAGGAAAAGGTAACTGTACATGGGGGGCCGGTATCCTGGCGCATCGCGGGCCTTGTACGAAGAAGGAGTTAAACCGGCCGGTTAGCCGGGCTGAGGCAGATGCAGAGTTTGCGCGCAGGGTCGCCTATATGGAACGGGTAGTGCGTCGGAACGTCATCACTCAGGCGCTGACTCAAGCACAGTTCGACGCCCTGGTGAGTCTTGCGTACAACGCTGGTGAGCGCGGTGCAGGCACGACCTTTGATCTGGTCGATAGCGGTGACCTCAGAGGCGCCGCCGCCAACATCTTGAAAATGACGAGAACGACGGTCAAGGGCAAGAAGGTCATTGCACGCGGTCTGGTGTACCGGCGAAGAGAGGAAGCGGCGCCATTCCTGGAAGCCGCTGAAGCGCAGACCGTCGGAAAGTGAGGATACTGCAATGTCATTTCTGAAATCAGCTGTGCGTCCCAAGACGTTGTCGCGGGCTACGGTGATCCTGATGATCGCGTCTGCATCGCAGGCGGGGTGGGCTGACGTATCGAATAATAGTAATGAGCTGGTGGGCACCTGGACCCTTACAAAAGTCCTTGATTCCTCCTCGATCGCATCAATCGACGATACAGAGGCCGCAGACCTGGTTGGAAAGGCTCTGGTGATCGCGCCGGACAAGATAACAGTCGCGGGAGAAAGCTGCCGCAAACGTCCCACATTCACGCGCCATTACGAGGACGCCGCACGATATATCCGGGAAACCGCGCACGCGCCGGTGGACCGACTGGGCATTCCGACGACCGTGGAAGCTGTCGAGTTGTCGTGTACTGAAGCGCTGATCAAGGGCTACAACAAGATTGTCGTGTATTGGAAAGGATTTTTCTTCGACGCGGTGAAGAATGAGTAACCGTGGCGTGCTGCGCACAATCGTCCAGATGCTTACTGCTGCGCGGCGATCCCGATCAATTCAAGTGCTTCGGTGAGTTCGCGCATGCGGCCTTCCTTCGGCCACCCCGCGAAATGCGTCTGCAAGGCGCCGTCGCGGTAAAAGTAAAACACCGGGAACTGCCTGTTCCTGAGCGCATCCCAGTCCTCGTTCTTGTAGGCCTGCGAGATCGGGGCCTGCGGATAGCGCCCGTTCCAGTCCAGGTAGGCTTGCAGCGAACGTTCGGTCTGCTGCGGTGCCAGCCACTTGATCCGGTTCTTTAGCGCGGCCATCAGGGGCTGGTCTGCCGTGATCCGGGCGACGGCGTCCCGCGTGAAGCCACAATGGGGATCGGCGACGACGATCACGTAAGCGCCGCCTGGAAAGGAAAAAGTACGCGCGCTGCGCTTGCCGTCCGTGAACAGCAGTTCGGCGGCCTGACCGGGCGGCAGTGGCGGCAGGTCCACCTCGTGCAGCTCTACCTGATTCACCGCGAGCGCATGTTCGATGCGCCACGCGCGCGCGGCCCCGTATTCGCGCGCGCCGATGAGGGCGTAGTAGGTGTCGTCAAGTTGCCCGGCGCTCGCGACCTGGCGCGCCGCGAGCTCGCGCGCCACCGCCAGCATGTCGAGCGCATGTTCGCTCGAGGGGGTGTAAAAGTGCGCGCCATTCGCAGCCTGGAACAGGAGGTGCAGGTCGGCGGTGCCGGCGTCAGGCAGGACGAGCCGGTAATCGAGGCCCTTCTTCATCTGCCGGTAAGCCAATGAAACGCTGTTCGCCTTCGCTTCCGGCGTCTGGGCGTCGTCCCATGCCTTCAGTTCGGCATCGAAGCACTGGAATCGATCGCCGATCGGCGTGGCCGCGGCGCCTGCTGCAGCGGCTGCGAGCAGAACGATGGCAAGAAAGCCTTTCATGAATACCTTCCTTCCATGGCGATACGACCGTCGCACATGACCGTGAACTCGCCCTTGCTGCCGCCCACAAGCAAGATGGCGTCGGCGTCCAGCGCCACCGGCTGACGGAAGCGGCACCAGACCTCGGCGATATCGCGGCCCGTCGATGCCTGCAAGAGCGAGCACGCCTTCGCCAGCGTATGCGCCCCATGGATGATCGGCGCGCGCATGCCCATCAGGCGCGCCGACCATGGCCACAGATGGATCGGGTTCCAGTCGCCCGACAAGGCCGCATAGCGCCGGCCGGCGTCATGCGCGACCGTCCACCCGCCGAGCGCCTGGCCACGCGGTGGCTCGGGCGGCGGCGTAGCGCGGCCCGAGCGGCTGCCGCGCTGGATCAGATAGGTGCTGTCGCAAGAAAAGGCCAGCCGCTCGCCGTCGAAGGCGCGTGTCTCCAGCACGCAATGCAGGGCGCCGTTCGGGGCAGGGGGCGGCAATTGCAAGGTGGTCGTCAGCGCCAGCGGCGCGTCAGGCACGACCGCCCCCTGCGTCGCCAGCCGGTTCTCGACGTGAATCAGGCCCGGAATGCGGAACGGGATCGGGCAGGCCAGCATGGTCGCCAGCTGCGCGCGCTGCGCCAGCAGGTACAGGAAGGTGAGCGCAATGGCGTCGCCCTCGAATCCGAACGCGGCGTTATAGCGGCGCACGTGATCGAGGTCGATCCGCTCGAGGCGCCAGGTGGCGCCGACCTGCCCGGTCGGCCGGCGCGCCGGATGCTTGAGCAGCGCCCGCAGCAGCATGGCCGCGCCAAACGGAGGAAGAGAGGGCAGGGAAGCGAGGTGCGCAGGGCTCATCCGCGCAGGATACCATCGTTGCCAACCCGCTACGATCCGGCCGTTAGCTGGCGATGATCCGGTTCCGACACAGCAGGATCGGCCTGCAAACCGCAGGAACCGTCATTGCCGCTCGATCATCGCGTTGCTACCTTATTGATCCCAGGCGCGCCCCGGCGCTTGGTCAATTTAAGGGATACATAAAATGAGCAAGAATGGACTCAAGGCGCTGTTGCGTCCGGAAGACAGCATCGTCGTTCTCATCGATCACCAGCCATTTCAGTTCGCCTGCCTGAAAAGCCATGAGCCGACCATGATCATGAATAACGTGGTCGGCCTGGCCAAGGCGGCGAAGGTATTCGATGTGCCGACGATCCTGACGACCGTGCTGGAAGAGCGTGGCGGTTACCTCATCAAGGAACTGCAGGCGGTCTTCCCTGAACAAAAGCCGATCGATCGCACCTTCATCAACACCTGGGAAGATGCGAAGGTGACCGACATCGTCAAGAAGAGCGGCCGCAAGCAGCTGGTGCTCGCGGGGCTGTACACCGAGATCTGCCTGGCGATGCCGGCGATCCAGGCTGCGGGCGAAGACTACGACGTCTTCGTCGTCACCGATGCATCCGGAGGGGTGAGCGAGGAAGCGCACGAGATGGCCGTACGGCGCATGGTCCAAGCCGGCTGCACGCCGATCACCTGGTTCGCCGTGGCGGCCGAGTGGCAGCGCGACTATGCGCGCGAGAGCACGCTCGAGGGCGTGTCCAACCTCATTTTCGAGAACGGCGGCGCCGCCTCGGTGGCCCTGTCGTGGGAAACGCAGTTGCTGGCAACCCGCGCCAGGAATTCGGCCTGACCGGATTGTCGGGGACGGCCAGCAACTGGCCGTCCCCGGCGGCAAGACGACTCAGGCCGCCTTGGCCTGGGTCACGCGCCGCGTGATGTGCGCCAGCGCCGCATCGACCTGGTCGATCAGGACCAGGCACAGGTCGCCTTCGTTCAGGCGGTCGAGCGCGCGGTCGATGGCGACGAACTCGCCATTGATCTCTTCCACGTGCCCGGTGCGGGTGGCGCCGGCCAGGCCGGCGCGCAGCAGTGCGATCACCTCGCCGTCGGCGCGGCCGCGCTGGCACTGGTCCTGGTACAGCAGCACGTCGTCGAAGGCCTTGCCGAGGATTTCGGTCTGCTGCCGGATGTCCTGGTCGCGGCGGTCGCCGGCGCCGCTGATCACCACCGAACGGCGCTTGGCCGGCATGCCTTCGACCGCATTGACCAGCGCGGCGATCGCGTCCGGATTGTGGCCGTAGTCGGCGATCACGGTGGCGCCGCGGTAGTCGAACACATTGAAACGGCCCGGCGCGTTGTCGCTCTCGCCCACGAAGGTCTTCAGGCCCAGGCGGATCGCGTCCCACGAGGTGCCCACGCCCCAGGCGGCCGCCACCGACGCCATCACGTTCTCGACCTGGAACCCCACCACGCCGCCACGGGTGATCGGCACTTCCTTCAAGTCGATGCGCTCCACGAAGCTGCCCTGCGCGGCGACCAGGTAACCTTCCTCGACGAACACGACGCGGCGGCCCTGGGCGCGGTGCATCGCCATGATCGGGTTGCTCACGTCCTGGGCGAAGAAGGTGACTTCGCCGCGGGTCTTCTCGGCCATCGCCGCCACGGTCGGGTCAGCGGCGTTGAGCACCGCCATGCCGCCCACGGCCACGTTCTGGACGATCACGCGCTTGAGCACGGCCAGGTCTTCCAGCGTGGTGATGTAGTTCAGGCCCAGGTGGTCGCCGGCGCCGATATTGGTCACCACCGCAACCTGGCACTTGTCGAAGGCCAGGCCTTCGCGCAGCAGGCCGCCGCGCGCCGTCTCGAACACGGCGGCGTCGACGTCCGGGTGCAGCAGCACGTTGCGCGCGCTGCGCGGGCCGCTGCAGTCGCCGCTGTCGATGCGGCGGCCTTCGATGTAGACGCCGTCGGTGTTGGTCATGCCGGTGCGCAGGCCCGACGCGGTGAGCAGGTGCGCGATCAGGCGCACGGTGGTGGTCTTGCCGTTGGTGCCGGTCACGGCCACCACCGGGATGCGGCCGTCGTCGCCATCCTTGAACAGGGTGTCCATGATCGCTTCGCCGATCGCGCGCGGCTTGCCGAACGACGGCGCCAGGTGCATGCGCAGGCCCGGCGCGGCATTGACTTCGACGATGCCGCCGCCGACGTCTTCCATGGGTTTGAGCACGCTGTCGGCCACCAGGTCGACGCCGCAGATGTCCAGGCCGATCATGTGGGCGGCGGCGATCGCGCGCTCGGCCACTTCGGGATGGACGTCGTCGGTGACGTCGGTGGCGGTGCCGCCGGTCGACAGGTTGGCGTTGTTGCGCAGGACCACGCGCTGGCCCAGGGCCGGGACCGAGTCGGCGTTCATCCCTTGCTGCACCAGGGTGCCCAGGGCGATGTCGTCGAAGCGGATCTTGGTCAGCGAGGTCGCATGGCCGTCGCCGCGGCGCGGGTCGCGGTTCACTTCGTCGACCAGCTCGCGCACGGTGTGCTTGCCGTCGCCGATCACCTGCGGCGGTTCGCGCCGCGCGGCGGCCACCATCTTGTCGCCGACCACCAGCAGGCGGTAGTCGTGGCCCGGCAGGTAGCGCTCGACCAGGATGTCGTCGCGGAACTCGCTGGCGGCCCTGAACCCGGCGTCCAATTGCTCGCGGGTGGTGACGTTGACCGTCACGCCCTTGCCCTGGTTGCCGTCCTTCGGCTTGATCACGACCGGCAGGCCGATTTCCAGGGCGGCGGCCCAGGCGTCATCAGGGTCGACCACGCTGCGGCCCTGCGGCACCGGCACGCCGGCCGCGTCGAGCAGTTTCTTGGTCAGTTCCTTGTCCTGGGCGATCGACTCGGCGATGGCGCCGGTGGCGTCGATCTCGGCGGCCTGGATGCGGCGCTGGCGGCTGCCCCAGCCGAACATCACCATGCTGCCTTCGGTCATGCGGCGAAACGGAATGTTGCGGGCCACGGCGGCCTGCACGATCGAGCCGGTCGATGGGCCCAGGCGCACGTCTTCGTCAAGATCGCGCAGCTGCTTGAGCGCGGCGGCCAGGTCGAACGGGGTGTCGTCGCGCGCCGACTGGATCAGTTGCTGCGCCAGGGCCAAAGCCAGGCGGCCGACGTCTTCCTCGCTGTATTCGACCACGACCTGGTAGATGCCGGTTTCCAGCGTGGCGGTGGTGCGGCTGAAGGTCACCGGGCAGCCGGCTTCGGCCTGCAGCGTCAGCGCCACCAGTTCCAGCACCTGCGCCAGCGGCACCGTGTCGTTATGTCCATAGGGTTGCAGGGCGCCCATCTGCGGGAAGCGCACGCGCAGGCGCGCTTCGAAACCGGCCAGGCCGTCGATCGATGCTTCCTCCGGCGTGCACGCCACGATCGCCTCGACCGAGGTGTGGTGGCTCCAGAGATTGGGGCCACGCAGGGCCCGTACGCGAGATACTTCCATAAACCGTCTTCCTTTATGAGGGATTACTTCTTCGGCGTCGCGTCGAAGGCGCGCAGTCCGCCGCACAGCAGGTCGCTCGGCACGCCGAGGGCCCATGCGGCCGCCACTGCCGCCAGCACGTTTTCCGGGTACTTCACGGTCGACGGCTTCATCGCCGACAGCGCGATCAGCGGCGTTTCCTGTTCGCCCGCAGCCAGCACGATGCGGCCCTCGCGCGCGAACACGACGCGTTCGCCGTTCTGGCGGTGCGCAGCCAGGATCGGGTTGGTCTCGTCGGCGGCGTAATAGATCACGCTGCCGTCGCACAGCTCGGCCAGGCCGGCGACGCGTCCGTCGGCCGCGTTCAGCACCGCCACGCCGTCCGGCAGGATCACGTCGACCTGGCTGCGGATCACGTTGCGCATCGCATCCTCGTCGCGCACGTAGAACTCGGCCACGTCCTCGATGCCGTTCATGTCGGTCACCACGCCGACCGTGCAGCGGTCGTAGGGCAGGCCTTCTTGCAGGATCGAGCGCGCGTTCGATTCGAACACGGCGGTTTGCACGTTGCGGTTGATCAGGATGCGCTGGGCCGCTTCGACGCCGGTCGAATCGCGGTGCGAGATGGCGCGCGCGTTCAGGTACAGGCCTTCGCCGTTGGCGACGCCGACTTCCTTGCGCGTGATGTTGACCAGGCAGCCGACCAGGCGCGTGATCAGGCTGCAGCCCTTCGAGCCGGTCACGCCGACCACCGGGATGCGCGCCGTTTCGCCCTCGGCGAACAGGTGGTCGACGATGTCCTTGCCGACGTTGCGCGCTGTGCCGCTGGCCGGCTTCATGTGGGCCAGCAGGCCCGGGCTGGCGTTGACTTCGATGACGGCGCCGCGCTGTTCCTCGAGCGGACGCGAGATGTCTTCGCACACCAGGTCGATGCCGGCGATGTCCAGGCCGACGATGCGCGCGGCCAGGGCGGCGGCGTGGGCGACGTCGGGGTGCACCAGGTCGGTCACGTCGTCGGCGACGTTGCCGTTCACCTGGATCAGCACTTTCTGGCCCTCGGGCGGAACCGAATCAGGGGTCAGGCCCTGGCGCTGCAGCTGCAGCTGGTTTTCTTCGCTCTCGCGCGGCTTGACGGGGCTGAGCGGGAATTCCTCGCTCTCGCCGCGGCGCGGGTCGATGTTGATCTGGGCGTCGCACAGCGCGGCCACGTTGCTCCGGCCGTCGCCCGTCACCCAGACCGATTCGCCGCGCGCGGCAGCGACCACCTTGCGGCCGACCACCAGCAGGCGGTGTTCGTTGCCCGTGACATAGCGCTCGACCAGCACGGATTTACTCTCACCCTCCAGCGACGCGATGGTGTAGGCGGCCTTGACCTCGGCCTCGGTCATCAGGTTGAGCGACACGCCGCGGCCGTGGTTGGCGTCGATCGGCTTCACGACGACCGGCAGGCCGATGTCCTGGGCTTCTTCCCAGGCGTCGTCCGGACTGCGCGCGATCGCGCCTTCCGGCACCGGCACGCCGCAGGAGGCGAGCAGGGACTTGGTCATGTCCTTGTCGCTGGCGATGCCTTCGGCGATCGCGCTGGTGCGGTCGGTCTCGGCGGTCCAGATGCGGCGCTGGTCCGCGCCATAGCCGAGCTGCACCAGGTTGCCGTCGGTCAGGCGAATGGAGGGGATGCGGCGATCGGTGGCGGCGTCCACGATGTGGGCGGTGGACGGACCCAGGCAGTGACGGTCGACCATGTCGGTCAGGCGCGCGACTTCACTGGAAAGGTCGAACGGCTCGTCGTTGATCGCGGCCATCATCAGGCGGTGGGCGACGTCGAGCGCGGCGCGGCCGACCGTTTCATCACGGGTGCGGAAGGCCATCTTGTAGATGGCGTGCTCGCCGGTCGAGCGGGTCTTGCCGAAGCCGGTCTTCATGCCGGCCAGGTTCTGCACCTCGAGCACGATGTGTTCGAGGATGTGGCCGGCCCAGGTGCCGTCACGCAGGCGCTCCAGGAAGCCGCCGCGGTAGCCGACGCCGCAGTGGTGCTCGACCAATCCGGGCAGCCAGGCGATCAGGCGCTCGGTGAAGCCGGGAAGAAGGTTCGAGGGGTAGTCTTCCAGCTCGCCGATGTCGAGCCAGGCCTCGAGTACCGGACGGTAGGTCCAGATATTCGGTCCGCGCAGGTAGCTCACGCGCAGGAATTTGATGTCATTCTTCTTGGTCATGTAATCACTTTTGCCACCTGGCGCCTCTCTTGCGCTGGCGACTTGTCCTTGTCTGCCCGACTTTCAAAACGGTGCCGAAAGCGGCCGCGACCCGCCGAATACAGGTACACTTGCCGGCCTGCTGCGCCGCAACATTCCTACTAACACGTTTCTCGTGTCATCCAAACGATACGCACAAACGTTCTAGCGCTCTGTGGAGCGTTTCACGCAACGGCGTAACGACGGTCCTTGTGCATCGCCGGTTCGGCGCCATGTCCACCCTTAGAGAACAAAAGCCTGTTATAGGGCGCAATACATGACAACTCAACAACCTGCTATTCCACCGTCGCTTGCGGTAGCCGCCAGTTCCGTACCTGAACGGTGGCAAAGTGACGTCGCGAAACAGCTTGCACCAGGGGAAAACGTTTTAAGCAGCGTGGAGGTTGACCTCGACGCGAAATTACATTTTTCAAAAGGCCTGTTGCTGGTGACGAATCGCCGCCTGCTGGCGCGCGCGCCGGGCGAGACCGCGTGGCGTGACTGGCCGCACCGCGCCGGCACCGCGCTGCGCCACCATGACCACGCCGGCGTCGGGCATCTCGAGCTGGTCGACGAAGGCGGATTACTGGCCGCCTGGCGCTTCACCCTGGGCCAGAACCTGCACGCGATCCGCGTCGCCGACCAGTTCCGCGACCAGGTCCATAGCGTGGCCACCGGCGTGCCCGTGCTGCCGCCCGACCAGCACACTTGTCCAAGTTGCAAGGCACCGCTCGAGCCGGACCAGGAAGACTGCCCGATCTGCGAAAAAGTGCTGCATACGCCGCCGTCGACCTGGACCTTGCTGCGCCTGTGGCGCTTCGCCAAGCCCTATAAAGGGCAGCTGCTGCTGGGCTTCCTGCTGATGCTGGGCTCGACCGGCGCGCACATGATCCCGCCGTACCTGACGATGCCGCTGATGGACAATGTCCTGATCCCGTACCAGAACGGGCAGGCGATCGACACCAGTCTTGTCTATTTATACATGGGCGGCCTGTTCGGCGCCGCACTGCTGGCCTGGCTGCTGGGCTGGGCCAAGACCTATGTGCTGGCGCTGGCGTCCGAACGCATCGGCGCGGACCTGCGCTCGACCACCTATGAACACCTGATGCGGCTGTCGCTCGAATTTTTCGGCGGCAAGCGCACCGGCGACCTGATGGCGCGTATCGGCAGCGGCTCGGACCGGATCTGCGTCTTCCTGTCGCTGCACCTGCTCGACTTCCTGTCGGACGTCCTGATGATCATCATGACGGGCCTCATCCTGTTTACCATCAACCCGTGGCTGGCCGTGGTGACCCTGCTGCCGCTGCCGTTCATCGCGTGGATGATCCACATCGTGCGCGACAAGCTGCGCACCGGCTTCGAAAAGATCGACCGCGTCTGGGGCGAGGTGACCAATGTGCTGGCCGACACCATCCCCGGCATCCGGGTGGTGAAGGCCTTTGCCCAGGAAAAGCGCGAGGCGGCCCGCTTCCGCGAAGCCAACAAGCACAATCTGGCGGTCAACGACAAGCTGAACCGGGTGTGGTCGCTGTTCTCGCCGACCGTGTCCTTCCTGACCGAACTCGGCTTGCTCGTGATCTGGTGCTTCGGCATCTGGCAGGTGTCGCGCGGCGACATCACGGTGGGCACGCTGTCGGCCTTCATCGCCTACAGCGGCCGTTTCTACGTGCGCCTGGATTCGATGAGCCGCATCGTGTCGGTGACGCAAAAATCGGCCTCGGCCGCCAAGCGCATCTTCGACATCCTCGACCACGTCTCGAGCGTGCCGGACCCGGTCAATCCGGTGAAGGTCGACAAGATCGAGGGCAATATCGAGCTGCGCGAAGTCGGTTTCCGTTACGGCAACCGCGCGGTCAACCGCGGCATCTCGCTCAAGATCAAGGCCGGCGAAATGGTCGGTCTGGTGGGCCACAGCGGTTCGGGCAAGAGCACGCTGGTCAACCTGATCTGCCGTTTCTACGACGTGGCCGAAGGCGCGATCCTGCTCGATGGCCAGGACATCCGCTCGTTTGCCGTGGCCGATTACCGCCGCAACATCGGCCTGGTGCTGCAGGAGCCGTTCTTGTTCTTCGGCACGATCGCAGAGAATATCGCCTATGGCAAACCGAACGCAACGCGCGAAGAGATCATCGCGTCGGCGCGCGCTGCCCACGCCCACGAATTCATCCTGCGCCTGCCGCAGGGCTACGATTCGATGGTCGGCGAGCGCGGCCAGGGCTTGTCGGGCGGCGAGCGCCAGCGCATCTCGATCGCGCGCGCGCTGTTGATCGATCCGCCGATCCTGATCCTGGACGAAGCGACCTCGTCGGTGGACTCGGAAACCGAAAAAGAAATCCAGAAGGCGCTCGACAACCTGGTGCAGGGCCGCACCACGATCGCCATCGCGCACCGCCTGTCGACCCTGCACCGGGCCGATCGCCTGGTGGTGCTGGACCGCGGCGTGGTGGTCGAAGAGGGCAGTCACGACGAGCTGATGGCGCGCGAAGGCGCTTACCACCGGTTGTACGAAGCGCAGGCGCGCAACGTGGACCAGGACCTGGACGACAAGGACGCATAAATGACATCGACTACGTTGAATACGGCCTTCCAGCTGCGCCGCGACAGCTTCGGCAAACTCGTCATCACCCTGGAAAACGGCGAGGAATGGGTCGGCGTGACGCCGGTGCGCGCCTTCCCGATCCAGGCGCCGACCAAGGGCATCTCGCTGGTGCGCGACGGCGGCAAGGAAGTCGCCTGGATCGACGACCTGGCCGACATGCCGGACACGATCCGCACCCTGATCCGCGAGGAAATCGAAGGCCGCGAGTTCATTCCCGAGATCCTGGCCATCATGGACGTGTCGAGCTTCGCCACCCCCTGCACCTGGTTCGTGAAGACCGACCGCGGCGACACCGAATTCGTGCTGAAGGTGGACGAGGACATCCGCCGCATCGGCGAAGCGTCGCTGCTGGTGGCGGACAACCACGGCATCAACTTCCTGGTGCGCGATATGTTCAAGATCGACAAGCACAGTCGCAAGATCCTCGACCGCTTTTTGTAAGTCTGCTGTGAACCTGTATTGAACCGGGCGCTGGACAGTTCGTCTATCCAGCGTTCGGCCACCCACATACCCGCGTTGACGATCCGGCTACAGTCTCCTCATCGGCCACATGGCCATGCTCTCAGGAGAAGACAATGGATTCCATCAACCGCAACCAACCCGAAGAAAACCGCCGCGACCTGGCCGGCGTGGACGCGATCGAGCGCATCAAGGACATGATCGACGACGCCGATTCGTGCTTCTTTTGCACCGGCAATGGCCAGGGCCCGAGCCGCGGCGTGCGTCCGATGAGCGTGCGCGAGACCGACGACGCCGGCGCCATCTGGTTCCTCAGCAGCATCGACAGCCACAAGAACCAGGAATTGCAGGCCAATCCGAGCGTCAAGCTGTTCTTCCAGTCGGGCAAGCATTCGGGCTTCCTGGAACTGGACGGCCACGCCGAGATCTCGCAAGACAAGGCGCGCATCAAGCAATTGTGGAACTCGATGCTCAAGACCTGGTTCACCGAGGGCGAGGACGATCCGCGCATCACCGTCATCAAGATCACGCCCAGGGCCGGCTATTACTGGGACAACAAGCACGGCGACGCGGTGGCCGGCGTCAAGGTGGCGGTTGGCGCAGTGATCGGCAAGACGCTCGATGATTCGATCGAAGGTACACTGTCCTTCTAATATAAAGAGGAGGGCGGGTGCATTTCATCCTGGCGACGATCGGCTCGGCCGGCGACCTGTTTCCCTTCCTCTGGATCGGCCGCGCGCTGCGCGAGCGCGGCAACCGGGTCGATTTCCTCGGCCCGCAGCAGCATGCGCAATATGTCGAGGCGGCCGGGCTCACTTTCCACGGTTTGCCGGCCGACATGGCGGTGCTCGACCATCCCGACCTGTGGCACGCCACCCGCGGCCTTGCCGTGGTGTGGGAAGCGACGCGGCCGGCGATGGCGCAGCTGCCGCGGGTGGTCGAGGCGCTCGCCCGCAAACAGCCGAACGAGCGGCGCGTGCTGCTGGTGCATCCGCTGGCCTTGCCGGAAGCCGACCTGTGCCGCCATGCCTGTCCCGGCCTGAAGATCGCGGCGGCCTGGCTGGCGCCCTCCAACCTGCCGACGGTGCACGATCCGCTGCTGCTCGGTCCCTGGCCGGTGCCCACCTGGGTGCCGCATGGCGCGCGCCGCTGGCTGTGGCGTGCGCTGGCGGCGCGCTTCCTCGATCCGGTGGCGCTGCCCAGCCTGAACACGGCGCGCGTGGCACGGGGCTTGCCGCAAGTCGACAGCATGGTTAATACCATCCCGTCCATCCCCGACCTGTCGCTGGCCCTGTTCCCCGACTGGTTCGCCGCGCCGCCACCGGATTGGCCCCGGCCGCTCTACCAGGCCGGCTTCCCGCTCTATGACCCGGACCCGAATGCCGCGCCGAGCGTCGAGCTGCGCGCGTTTCTTGACGGCGGCGCGCCGCCGGTCGTGTTCACGCCCGGCACCGGCAACCGCCAGGCGCGCGGCTATTTCGAAGCGGCGGCGCAGGCGGTGACCAAACTCGGCCTGCGCGCGGTGTTCCTGACGCCGCACGTCGAACAGTTGCCGGCCACGCTCGCCCCCAGCATCTGCTGGCAGGAATACGTCCCGTTGAAGGCCTTGCTGCCCCATGTGGCGGCCCTGGTCCATCACGGCGGCATCGGCACCACGGCCGAAGCCTTGCGCGCGGGCACGCCGCAACTGGTGGTGCCGCTGGCCCACGACCAGTTCGACAATGCGGCGCGGGTGGTGGCGATGGGCGCCGGCGCCAGCCTGCATGCGGCGCGCGTCACGCCGGCGCGCATGGCGAAGGCCTTGCAGCGCGTGGTCGGGAACCCGCAGGTCGCGGCGCAGAGCGCCGCGCTCGCCGCGCGCTTCGCGGGGCAGGGCGGCGTCGATGGGGTCTGTGCGCGTCTGGAAACCCTGGCTTGACCGCATTGTTGGCAAGCGCACCGACGTCGGGCGATGGCAGGCGTCCAATGAGGCTTTCTCGATGATGCCGGAGGGCAGATGCCCAACAAAACTTCCAACAAGAAAAAAAACATGGCCGAAGACGGCTACGTCCATGTGCGCGGCGCGCGCGAACACAATCTGAAGAACGTCGACCTCGACATCCCGCGCGGACAGCTGGTGGTGTTCACCGGCGTGTCCGGCTCGGGCAAGTCGTCGCTGGCCTTCGGCACCCTGTACGCCGAAGCCCAGCGGCGCTACCTGGAATCGGTCTCGCCCTATGCGCGCCGCCTGTTCCACCAGATGCCGGTGCCCGAGGTCGACGAGATCGAAGGCTTGCCGCCGGCCGTCGCCCTGCAGCAGCAGCGCGGCACGCCCACCGCGCGCTCGTCGGTCGGCAGCGTCAGCACCTTGAGCAATTCCCTGCGCATGCTGTATTCGCGCGCCGGCGATTATCCGAAAGGGCAGGAGCTGCTGTATGCCGAATCCTTCTCGCCCAACACCCCGCAAGGCGCCTGCCCGCGCTGCTCGGGCATGGGCCGCATCTACGACGTGACCGAACACTCGATGGTGCCGGACGACAGCCTCACGATCCGCGAGCGGGCGATCGCCGCCTGGCCGCCGGCCTGGCATGGCCAGAACCTGCGCGACATCCTGGTCACGCTCGGCTACGACGTCGACACTCCATGGCGCGAGCTGCCGAAGAAGGACCGCGACTGGATCCTGTACACGGACGAGAGCCCGACGGTGCCGGTGTACGCCGGCCTGAGCCCGAAGGAAACGAAGGCGGCATTGAAGCGCAAGGACACACCCAGTTACCAGGGCACCTTCACCGGCGTGCGGCGCTACGTGATGCAGACCTTCGCCAATACCGAAAGCGCCTCGATGAAGAAGCGCGTGGCGCGCTACATGGTCAGCACCGCCTGTCCGGAATGCGAAGGCAAGCGCCTGCGGCGCGAGTCGCTGTCGGTCACCTTCGCCGGCCATGATATCGCCGAGATCTCGCGCCTGCCGCTGGCGCGCCTGGCAGAGCTGCTCCAGCCCTACGCACAGGGCAAGGACAAGGACGACGGCCACCTGCACAACGAGCAGCTGATCGTGCGCCGCCGCATTGCCGCCGACCTGGCCGCGCGCCTGGAAGTGCTGCTGGCGCTGGGCCTGGGCTACCTGGCGCTGGAGCGCAGCACGCCGACCCTGTCGCCGGGCGAGCTGCAGCGCCTGCGCCTGGCGACGCAGGTGCGATCGAGCCTGTTCGGGGTGGTGTACGTGCTCGACGAGCCATCGAGCGGCCTGCACCCGGCCGACACCGAAGCCCTGCTCGACGCGCTGGCCCAGCTGAAGGCGGCCGGCAACTCGCTGTTCGTGGTCGAGCATGCGCTGGACGTGATCCGGCAGGCCGACTGGCTGGTCGACGTCGGCCCGCTGGCGGGCGAGCGTGGCGGCCAGGTGTTGTACAGCGGCGTGCCGGACGGGCTGCGCAAGGTCGAGAAGTCGCAGACCCGGCGCTACCTGTTCGGCGAAGCGCCGCCGCCCCAGCGCACCCCGCGCGAACCCACCGGCTGGCTGAAGCTCGCGGGCATCCACCGCAACAACCTGAACGACCTGGAAGTCGCTTTCCCGCTCGGCGTGCTGACCAGCGTGACCGGCGTGTCGGGCTCCGGCAAGTCGAGCCTGGTGAGCCAGGTGCTGGTCGAACTGGTGGGCCAGGCCCTGGGGCAGGGCGGCGCGGCGCAGGACGAGCAGCCGGACGAGCCGGACCTGGAACGCGACGAGGAACTGCCGCTCGAGGGCCGCATCGTGTCCGGCATGGAGGGCGTGCGGCGCCTGGTGCGGGTCGACCAGAAACCGATCGGCCGCACGCCGCGCTCGAACCTGGCGACCTATACCGGCCTGTTCGACCAGGTCAGAAAGCTGTTTGCCGCCACGGAGGATGCGAAGAAGCGCCGCTATGACGCCGGCCGCTTCTCGTTCAACGTCGCCAAGGGCCGCTGCGAGCATTGCGCCGGCGAGGGCTTCGTGATGGTCGAGCTGCTGTTCCTGCCCAGCGTCTACGCGCCATGCCCGACCTGCGAAGGGGCGCGCTACAACGCCGAGACGCTGGAGGTGACCTATCGCGGCAAGAACATCGCCGAGGTGCTGGGCATGACGGTGGGCGAGGCGATCGACTTCTTCAAGGACGAGGCGCCCGTCGAGCGGTCGCTGGAAGTACTCAATGAGGTCGGCCTGGACTACCTGCGCCTGGGCCAGCCGGCCACGGAGCTTTCCGGCGGCGAGGCGCAGCGCATCAAGCTGGCCTCCGAACTGCAGCGCGCGACACGCGGCAATGCGCTGTATGTACTGGACGAACCGACCACCGGCCTGCACCCGGTCGACGCCGACCGCCTGATGGTGCAATTGAACCGCCTGGTCGATGCCGGCAACACCGTGATCGTGGTCGAGCACACGATGCGGGTGGTGGCCGGCAGCGATTGGGTGATCGACGTCGGCCCCGGCGCCGGCGACGAAGGCGGTTCGGTGGTGGCTTCCGGTCCACCCCAGGAAGTCGCACGCAACAAGAAAAGTCGCACTGCGCGCTACCTGGCTGCGCAGATAATTTAATGAAAGTGATAGAAACCGGCGAGCCGAGCGGTGCGCCGGTTTTGTGTGCATTTTGATAAGATCGTTCCTTCGCCAGACGGGACGCGCTTACGCACGACCGTGCCGCTTTCGTGTGCGCGACATTTCACGTTTGCGTTACACTTAGGATATTTTTTTTCTAACAGAACAACAGGCATGGCCGGTCCAACCATCGAAAACAGCGAGTTTCGCCGCATTCTCACCCGTAACGTCGCGCTGCCGCTGGGCATGAGTATTGTTAGCGCGATCGTGTTTGTGGGCATCATCGCCTACCTGATCAACAGCCTGACCTGGGTCGAGCATTCCCAGAAAGTCATCGGCGGCGCCCATGAAATCCGCAAGTTGTCGGCCGAGATGGAATCGGGCATGCGCGGCTACCTGCTGGCGGGCGACGAGGAATTTCTGTCTCCCTACGTCCTGTCCAGGCAGCGCATGGCGTCCAGCCTGGATTCGCTGGGCGAACTGGTCGAGGATAACCTCGCCCAGGCCGAGCGGCTGACCCGCATCACCCAGATCCAGAAGCAGTGGGAAGCCTTCGCCCAGGAGATGATCGATCGCCGCCGGGCCAATGACATCGGCTATATCGATGCGGTCAGCAGCGGCCGCGGCAAGGCGCTGACCGACGAGATGCGCCGCAACTTCGACCTGGTGCTGGCCTCCGAGATGCGCTTGCTGCAGGAACGCAGCGATTCGGCGCGCAGCACCACGTTCTGGTCGGTGGCGGCCTTCCTGCTCCTGTCCGCGATCGTCGGCGGCAGCCTGGCCGCCTTCGGCCGGCGCCAGCTGGTGCGCCTGTCCGACACCTATAACGAGGTGCTGCGGCACGAGGCCGAGCACAACGACAAGCTGCGCCACCAGGACTGGCTGCGCACCGGCCAGAACGAACTCAATGTGCGCAGCGCCGGCCAGATCAACCTGGAGCCGCTGGCCGAGGCCGTGCTGCCCTACGTGGTGAAGTACCTCGACGGCGTGATCGGCGCCATGTACGTGCGCAGCGACGACGGCGCGATGCGCCGCATCGGCGCCTATGGTTTCAAGCACACGGACACCGAGCGCGCCGAGATCATCGCGCCGGGCGCCACGCTGGCCAGCAAGGCCGCCGAAGAAAACCGCCTGATGGTCCTCGACCAGCTGCCGCCCGACTACATCAAGGTCAGTTCGAGCCTGGGCGACACGCCGCCGCGCGCCGTGGTCATCGCGCCGTTCCACAACCACGGCAAGGTCAAGGGCGTGTTCGAGATCGCCTTCCTGCGTCCGGTGGAGCAGCGCGACCGCGAGTTCCTGGGCTTCATCGCGCAATCGGTCGGCGCCGCCATGGCTGCGGTGCTGTACCGCCAGCGCCTGCAGGACGCGCTGGAAGAAAGCCAGACCCTGAACGAGGAATTGCAGGTGCAGCAGGAAGAGCTGCGCACCGCCAACGAAGAGCTGGAAGAACAGTCGCGCGCGCTGGAAGAGTCGCAGTCGGCGCTGGAAAACCAGCAGGCCGAGCTGCGCACCACCAACGACCAGCTGGCCGAGCAGGCGCTGAACCTGGACATGAAGAACTCGGCCCTGCAATCGGCCCAGGAGCAGCTGCACCAGCGCGCGGTCGAACTCGAAAGCGCGAGCCGCTACAAGTCCGAATTCCTGGCCAATATGTCGCACGAGCTGCGCACGCCGCTGAACAGCTCCCTGATCCTGGCCAAGCTGTTGGCCGACAACACCAGCGGCAACCTGTCCGACGAACAGGTGCGCTTCGCCCAGACGATCTACTCGGCCGGCAACGACCTGCTGCAGCTGATCAACGACATCCTCGACATCTCGAAGGTCGAGGCGGGCAAGCTGGAACTGGTGCCGGAAGACGTGCCGGTGCGGCGCGTGGTCGAGGGTCTGGCGCGCACTTTCGAGCCGCTGGCGCGCCAGAAGCAGCTCGAGTTCAAGGTCGCCGTCGATCCCGGCGTGCCGGCCAGCCTGCACACCGACCGCCAGCGCATGGAGCAGATCCTCAAGAACCTGCTGTCGAATGCGGTGAAGTTCACCGAGGTCGGCGCGGTCAGCCTGTCGGTGTCGACCACGCCTGAAGGCGACATCGCCTTCCGCGTGCAGGACACCGGCATCGGCATCGCGTCCGACCAGCAGGACAAGATCTTCGACGCCTTCCACCAGGCCGACGGCACCACCAGCCGCCGCTTCGGCGGCACCGGCCTGGGCCTGTCGATCACG
Source organism: Massilia sp. UYP32 (assembly GCF_050434365.1). Taxonomy (NCBI): domain Bacteria; kingdom Pseudomonadati; phylum Pseudomonadota; class Betaproteobacteria; order Burkholderiales; family Oxalobacteraceae; genus Massilia; species Massilia sp. UYP32. The sequence goes on along the minus strand of NZ_JBNDIK010000012.1, from coordinate 7,004 downwards.
CGCGACCTGACCCGCCTGCTGGGCGGCAGCGTGGCCGTGTCGAGCGCGCCGAACGAGGGCAGTGTGTTCACGCTGGTCCTGCCGCGCGGGATCCCGGCGGTGCCGGCGCCGGCCGAGCTGCCGGTCGCCTCGGCCCCGCTGCCGCATTACACGCCGGCGCCGGCGCCGAGCGCTCCGGCGTCCGCTGCGCCCGCGGCCAGCCTTGAGCCGGTCAACAGCTTCCCGGACGACCGCGACAAGCCGGCCGACGGCCGCCGCACCGTGCTGGTGGTGGAGGACGAGGCGCCGTTCGCGCGCATCCTGTACGACCTGGCGCGCGAACTTGATTACCGCTGCCTGGTGGCGATGAGCGCCGACGAGGGCCTGGCGCTGGCCGTCAGCCAGCGTCCGGACGCCGTGCTGCTGGACGTGCGCCTGCCGGACCGCTCGGGCCTGACCGTGCTGCAGCAACTGAAGGACAATCCGTCGACCCGCCACATTCCGGTGCACGTCATCTCGAGCATCGAGAACGGCGGCGAAGCGCTGCACCTGGGCGCCATCGGCTATGCATTGAAGCCGACCAGCCGCGAAGAGCTGGAGGACGTGTTCCGCAAGCTGCAGGAGAAATCGAGCCAGAAGATCAAGCGCGTGCTGCTGGTCGAGGACGACGAGCGCCAGCGCGAGAGCGTGGTGGCCCTGATCGCCGACGACGACGTCGAGATCGCGGCCGTGGGCACCGCCAGCGAGGCGCTCACGCACCTGAAGAACGAAGTCTTCGACTGCATGATCATCGACCTCAAGCTGCCCGACATGCAGGGCGGCGAGCTGCTCGAGCGCATGTCGCATGAAGAGCTGTGCTCGTTCCCGCCGGTGATCGTGTACACCGGCCGCAACCTCACGCGCGACGAAGAGGCCGAACTGCTGCGCTATTCGCGCTCGATCATCATCAAGGGCGCGCGCTCGCCGGAACGCCTGCTGGACGAAGTGACGCTGTTCCTGCACAAGGTGGAGTCCGAGCTGTCGACCGAGCGCCAGAGCATGCTCAAGGCGGTGCGCGGACGCGACCGCGTGTTCGAAGGCCGCACCATCCTGCTGGTCGACGACGACGTGCGCAATGTGTTCGCCTTGACCTCCGCGCTGGAGCAGCGCGGGGCGAAGATCGAAGTCGGCCGGAATGGCTTCGAAGCGATTGCGAAACTGGATGAAGTGCCGGGGATCGACCTGGTGCTGATGGATATCATGATGCCGGGCATGGACGGCCTGGAAGCGACGCGCCGCATTCGCGCCGACGGCCGCTTCGACCGCCTGCCGATCATCGCCATCACCGCCAAGGCCATGAAGGACGACCAGGAGCAGTGCCTGGCCGCCGGCGCCAACGATTACCTGGCCAAACCGATTGACCTCTCCCGCCTGTACTCGCTGTTGCGGGTCTGGATGCCTACCCTGGAGCGAATTTGAGCCAACCCCCGAGCGACTTCGACATCGAACTGCGGATGCTCGTCGAAGCCGTCTACCTGAAGTACAACTACGATTTCCGCGACTACACCGGCGCTTCGCAGAAGCGCCGGGTGCTGGTCGCCATGCGCGAGATGGAATGCGACACGGTGTCGGAACTGCAGTCGAAGGTGCTGCACGAGCCGAACGGTTTCGCCCAGCTGTTGCAATACCTGACGATCCCCGTCACCGAGATGTTCCGCGACCCGGAGTACTTCCTGGCGGTGCGCGAGCAGGTGGCGCCTTTCCTCAAGACCTACCCGTCGCTCAAGATCTGGGTGGCCGGCTGCAGCACCGGCGAAGAGGTGTATTCGCTGGCCATCCTGCTCAAGGAAGAGGGCTTGCTCGAGCGCAGCATCATCTATGCGACCGACATCAATCCCGAGTCGCTGGAAGCGGCGCGGCGCGGCGTGTTCCCGCTGGAGCGCATGCGCCTGTATACCGAGAACTACCAGAAGTCCGGCGGCAAGGCCGCGTTCTCGGACTATTACACGGCCGCCTATGGCGGCGCGCTGTTCGAGCGCAGCCTGATGGACAACGTGACCTTCGCCGACCACAGCCTGTCGACCGACAGCGTGTTCTCGGAAACCCACTTCGTCAGCTGCCGCAACGTGCTGATCTACTTTAACCGGCGCCTGCAGGATCGCGTGCTCGGCCTGTTCCACGACTCGCTGTGCCACCGCGGCTTCCTGGGCCTGGGCAGCAAGGAAAGCATCGACTTTTCCAGCTACGCCGACCGCTTCGAGGCGCTGGCCAAGCGCGAGCGCCTGTTCCGCAAGGTGTCCCCATGAGCCCCGCACAGCAACTGGCCGCGGCCATGGGTTCGCGCCGGATCGAGATGGTCGTCATCGGCGGCTCGGCCGGCGGCGTCGACGCGCTGGTCGGCCTGGTGCCGGCGCTGCCGGCCGGGTTCGGCCCGGCCGTGACCTGCATCCTGCACGTGCCGCCGGACCGCGACAGCCGCCTGGCCGAGCTGTTCGCCATGCGCGCGGCGCTGCCGGTGCGCGAAGCGCAGGACAAGGAACCGATCCAGCCCGGCACCGTGTATTTCGCCGGTTCCGGCTACCACCTGTCGATAGAACAGGACCGCAGCTTTTCGCTCAGCTGCGAGCCGCCGGTGCAGTTCGCCCGGCCGGCGATCGATATACTGATGGAATCCGCCGCCGACGTGTATGGTCCGGCGTTGGCGGGTATACTGTTGACCGGCGCCAATTACGACGGCGCCGACGGCATGTGCCGCATCCGCGAGCGCGGCGGCCTGACCATCGTCCAAGACCCTGAAGAAGCACAGGCCAGTACGATGCCCGAAGAGGCGATCCGGCGCTGTGCCCCGCACCTGGTGCTGCCGCTGGCCGGCATCCGCACCGTGCTGCCCCTGTTGGAGACCCCATGAACCAGGACCCAAGCAAGATACTGATCGTCGACGACCTGCCGGAAAACCTGCAGGCGCTCGAGGCGCTGCTGCGCCATGACCAGCGCGTCATCTACCAGGCGGGGTCCGGCGAACAGGCGCTGGCGCTGCTGCTCGAGCACGAGTTCGCGCTGGCGATCCTCGACGTGCAGATGCCGGGCATGGACGGCTTCGAGCTGGCCGAGGTGATGCGCTCGACCACCCGCACCCGCCACATTCCGATCGTGTTCGTCTCGGCCGCCGGGCGCGAACTCGATTACGCCTTCAAGGGCTACGAGAGCGGGGCGGTCGACTTCATGTACAAGCCGCTCGACGCCGACGCGGTGCGCAGCAAGGTCAACGTCTTCGTGGCGCTCGACCAGCAGCGGCGCGAGACGCGGCGCCAGATGCTGGCGCTGGAACAGAGCCGGCAGGAGCAAGAGGTGCTGCTGCGCGAGCTGAACCAGACCCAGCAGGAGCTGCAGCGCTCGCTGCGCATGCGCGACGAATTCATGTCGCTGGTGGCGCATGAGCTGCGTACGCCGCTCAACACGCTGTTCCTGGAAACGCAGATGCGCAGCCTGCAGCTCAAGCGCGGCAACACGGCCGCCTTCGGCGCCCAGCAGATGGAAGCGATGATCCAGCGCGACGAGCGCCAGATCAAGTCGATGATCCGGCTGATCGACGACATGCTCGACGTCTCGCGCATGCGCAGCGGCAAGCTGTCGATCCGCCCGGCCCAGGTCGAGCTGATGAACCTGCTGGAACGGGTGGTGAGCGACCTGTCGCTGCAGGCCGCCACCACCGGCAGTTCGCTGACCCTGCGCCCGCACGACGGCGTGACCGGCTGCTGGGACGAATTCCGCGTCGAGCAGGTGATCGTCAACCTGTTGACCAACGCGCTGCGCTATGGCTGCGGCCAGCCGGTCGAGGTCAGCGTCGAGCGCAGCGGCGACATGGTGCGGATCGACGTGCGCGACCAGGGCAAGGGCATCGCTTCGTCCGACCTGGAACGCATCTTCGAGCCTTACGAACGGGGCGCCCGCAATGGCGAGCCGAAAGGCCTGGGGCTGGGCCTGTACATCTCGCGCCAGCTGGCCATCTCGCACGGCGGCGAACTGCGCGTGACGAGCAAGCCCGGTGAAGGTTCGGTGTTCAGCCTGGTGCTGCCGTGCACCGACGTCCCGGTGTGCGCCGAAGCCGACGTTTGACCCATCCATAGGCGGGTGCATGTGGCGTCCTGGAGAGACGCCGGTTGCACCCGCTTGCCATTTACGACACACTGTCCGGGTTTGCTTCGAGGCCCTCCTTTATCAGGACGGCAAGACCGCACTTGACTGATAGCCAAAATCAATCAAGAATATCGAATCAATCAATTTCACAAACGACGAGCAGGGCGGTAAACTGCTTGTCATACGTTTCATCAACCCCCAAACAGGAGATTACATGTCCCTCATCAACACCCAGATCAAGCCGTTCAAAGCAACCGCTTACCACAACGGCAAGTTCATCGACCTGACCGAAGAGAACTTCAAGGGTACCTGGTCGGTGGTGATGTTCTACCCGGCAGACTTCACCTTCGTCTGCCCAACCGAACTGGAAGATCTGGCCGCATTCCAGCCGGAATTCGAAAAGCTGGGCGTCAATGTGTACGGCGTCTCGACCGACAGCCACTTCGCTCACAAGGCATGGCACGACACCTCGGACGCGATCAAGAAAGTGAACTACCCGCTGATCGGCGACCCAACCGGCGTCCTGTCGCGTAACTTCGAAGTCATGATCGAAGAAGAAGGCATGGCACTGCGCGGCACCTTCGTGATCAACCCGGAAGGCCAGATCAAGATCATGGAAGTGCACGACAACGGCATCGGCCGCGACGCTTCGGAACTGATGCGCAAAGTCAAGGCAGCCCAGTACGTCGCTTCGCACCCAGGCGAAGTCTGCCCAGCCAAGTGGACCGAAGGCGCAGAAACCCTGACCCCGTCGCTGGACCTGGTCGGCAAGATCTAAGCAATACCTGTAGTTAAGTAGCACCCGTGAACGGGCCGCTGCGGCGGCCCGTTGCACGCCCGGTCTGTGCAAGTTAAGTGAAATAAACAAAAGGAAAAACATCATGCTGGACGCAACCCTCAAGAAACAGTTGCAAGCCTATCTGGAAAAAGTGGTGCAGCCGATTGAGCTGGTTGCATCGCTGGATGATTCGCCAAAATCGCGCGAAATGGACGAGCTGCTGAACGAGATCGCAGCCCTGTCCGACAAGATCACCGTGCGTCAGGAAGCCAACGAGCGCACCCCGTCGTTCGCGATCAACCGCGTCGGCACCGATATCGGCGTGCGCTTCGCCGGCATTCCGCTGGGCCACGAATTCACCTCGCTGGTGCTGGCCCTGCTGCACGTCGGCGGCCACACCATCAAGCTGGAACAAGCCGTCATCGACCAGATCGCAGCCCTGGACGGCGATTACGTTTTCGAGACCTACATCTCGCTGTCGTGCCATAACTGCCCGGAAGTCGTGCAGGCACTGAACACGATGTCGGTCATCAACCCGCGCATCAAGGTCGTGACGATCGATGGCGGCGTCTTCAAGAAGGAAGTGGAAGACAAGCAGATCCTGGCCGTGCCGATGATGTTCCTGAACGGCCAGCATTTCGGCCAGGGCCGCACCAACGTCGAAGAGATCCTGTCGAAGATCGACGTCAAGGGCGGTGAGCGCAAGGCTGCGGAACTGAGCCAGAAAGACCCATTCGACGTGCTGATCGTCGGCGGCGGCCCCGCCGGCGCGGCAGCCGCGATCTACGCAGCTCGCAAGGGCATCCGTACCGGCGTGCTGGCCGACCGCTTCGGCGGCCAGGTGCTCGATACGCTGGCGATCGAGAACTTCGTGTCGCTCAAGGCCACCGACGGTCCGAAATTCGCCGTCGCCCTGGAAGAACACGTCAAGGAATATGACGTCGACATCATGAACACCCAGCGCGCCAGCAAGCTGGTGGGCGGCAAGATGATCGAGGTGCATACCGAGAGCGGCGCGGTGCTCAAGTCGAAGACCGTGATCGTGGCGACCGGCGCCCGCTGGCGCGAGATCAACGTGCCGGGCGAGAAGGAGTACAAGAACCACGGCGTGGCGTACTGCCCGCACTGCGACGGCCCACTGTTCAAGGGCAAGCGCGTGTCGGTGATCGGCGGCGGCAACTCCGGCGTCGAGGCGGCGATCGACCTGGCGGGCATCGTCAAGGAAGTGACCCTGATCGAATACGGCAATGAACTGCGCGCCGATGCGGTCCTGCAGCGCAAGCTGTACTCGCTGCCGAACGTCAAGGTAATCAAGTCGGCCCAGACCACCGAGATCCACGGCGACGGCAAGATCGTCAACGGCCTGAGCTACAAGGACCGCAATACCGGTGAGCTGCACAAGCTGGACCTGGAAGGCGTGTTCGTGCAGATCGGCCTGGTGCCGAACGCCGAATGGCTCAAGGGCACGATCGACCTGTCCGCGCACGGCGAGATCGAAGTCGATGCCCGCGGCCACACCTCGCTGCCGGGCGTGTTCGCCGCCGGCGACGTGACCACGGTGCCGTTCAAGCAGATCGTGATCGCCGTGGGCGAGGGCGCCAAGGCATCGCTGGCCGCTTTTGACCACCTGATCCGCCTGCCGGTGGAAGAGGAAGAGCAGAAAGCTGCTTGATGACCGGGAGGGCCACGCGGCCCGCCATGTCGAGGAAATGAACGCCGTCTTCCCTTGGGAAGGCGGCGTTTTTTATGCAGTGAGAATTAGTGGAACGAGAACAGCAAGGCCGACGACAGCGCGCCGGACTCCAGCAGGAACCAGGTGGCCGCGCTGGCAAGGGCCAGGTGGACTGCGGTCCAGGTCATAGGGCGGCGCGACATGATGGTTCTCCTGAAGATGGCGGATAGGTGAATGATGGTCACAATAGTAAATGTCTAGCTGGACACCCGGCATCGGTCAAATATCCGTCGGGTTGTAGGACTAAACCTTGTCGAGAATTGGACCTGTCAGAAATTCTGTGTGCGGGGCCAGAATTCGTAGTTAGATAATCGCGTTCGTGAAGCGCTCGCCGAACATGATGGCGAACTGGTTGGCAGCCTGCTTCCAGGTACGCTGTGGCATCTTCCAATCTTTCTC